>NZ_JBANET010000008.1:0-147715 GCF_037026685.1 Orrella sp. JC864
CCCCCCCCCCCCCCCCCCCCCCCCCCCCCCACGGCCAGGCCGGCAGGAGATGCCTCTCCTGCCGGCCTTATTGCATCAGCCGTTCGAGCGTCTGCCAGGCGGGCCGGAAGTCGGCCATCATCACCGAAAACCGCATGAAGGTGCCGGGCGCCTGCTCGGGCGAGAACAGCGAGCCGGGCGCCAGCAGCAGCCCTTCGTCGGCGGCCGCGCGCGTCAGGGCCTCGGTATCGCGACCGCAATCGGCCCACACGAACATGCCGGCATAAGGCTCGGACGGCGGCGCGATGCCCAGCCGCGCCAGGCTCTTGATGCAGCGCAGGCGCGCGTCGTCCACCCGCGCCCGCACCCGCTCCAGGTGGCGCCGGTACTGCCCGCCGGCGAGCACGCGCTGGACCACGCGTTCGCCCAGCTCGGGCGAGGTCAGGCCGGCCAGCATCTTCAGGTCGGTAAGCTTTTGCACGCACTCGGGCGCGGCGGCGATATAGCCCACCCGCAGGCTGGCGGCCAGCGTCTTGGAGTAGCCGCCCACCAGGATCACGCGCTGGAGCCTATCCAGGGTGGCCAGGCGGATCGGCGAGCCCGGATGCAGGTCGGCATAGGTGTCGTCCTCCACCACCTGGAAATCGTGGCGTTCGGCCAGGCGCAGCACCTCGTAGGCGGCGCCGGCCGACAGGGTATGGCCGGTGGGGTTGTGCACCGCCGAGTTGATGATGAACAGCTTGGGCTTGTGGCGCGCGGCCATCGCCTCGAGCCGGGCCAGGTCCGGCCCTTCGGGCCCGCGCGGCACGCCCAGCGGCCGGGCGCCGTAGGCGTGCAGCCGGCCGAAGATCACGAACCAGGCGGGGTCCTCGACCAGCACCGTATCGCCGGGGCGCACCAGCATGCGGCAGACCAGGTCCAGGCCGTGGGTGACGCCGCTGGTGGTCAGCAGATTGTGCTCCGGGTGGGCCGGCACTTCCTGGGCCTGCAGCACCGCGGCGATCTGCTGGCGCAGCGGCAGGTAGCCCTGCGGGTTGCCGTAGCCCAGCAGGCCGGCGCGCGAGGAGCGCCCCACCGCGCGCACGGCGCCGTTGACCAGGTCTTCGTCCAGCCAGCTGGGCGGCAGCAGCCCGCAGCTGCCCGGCATGCTGCCGCCCTGCTCGGTTTCGCGGAACATGCTGCGCAGCAGCCAGTTCAGGTCCAGCCGCGCGGGCGCGGCCAGCCCCTTGTGCGCGGCCGCGGCCGGCACGGTCAGCGGGTTGCTGCGCGCCCGCACGAAAAAGCCGGCGCCGCGCCGCGATTCGGCCAGGCCCCGGGCCATCAGCTTGTCGTAGGCCTCGACCACGGTGAACCGGCTTACGCCCAGCTGCCGTGCCAGGTCGCGGATGGAAGGCAGCCGGGTGCCGGGCCGCAGGCCCTGGTCCTCGATGCGCCGGCCCAGGGTATCGGCGATCTGGTCCACCAGCGTGGCGTCGCTGTCGCGCAGCAATTGCCAGGGGCCGGGGGCGGCGGGCGCCGCGGGGCGGGGAGAAGCAAGAACTGTCATGGGAATCTGACCGGGCCAGTGTAGGGATTGAACTGGTTAACTGTACCGGTACTGTACCGATACTGCGGCGTAGAGTGACAAACAATCCGACGGCGCGCAAGCCCCGTCCCCGCTTGAAGGCCCGACCATGCCACGCCACGCCGCCCCGCTGTTTCGCCCGCGCGCCTGCCCGCAGGTGTCGCCATGAGCCCCGCCGATCTCATGCCGCCCGCGTTGATGGGCTCGGTCGCGCTGTTCGCCTTCGTCTCGTCCATCACCCCCGGCCCCAACAACATCATGCTGACGGCCTCGGGCCTGAGCTTCGGCTTTCGCCGCTCGATTCCCCACATGCTGGGCGTGACCCTGGGCTGGATGCTGCTGCTGGTGCTGTGCGGCCTGGGGCTGGGCGCCCTGTTCCGGCAATGGCCGCCGCTGCACGGCCTGCTGCAGGCCGCCGGCGCCCTGTACCTGCTGTACCTGGCCTGGCGCATCGCGCGGGCCGGGGCGGTCCAGGCCGGCCAGGCCGGCGCCCGTCCGCTATCCCTGCTGCAGGCGGCCGCCTTCCAGTGGGTCAACCCCAAGGCCTGGGTCATGACGCTGGGCGTGCTCGCCTACACGCCCGAGCAGCACTTCCTGGCCAACCTGATGCTGGCCGCCCTGATCTGCGGCGCGGTGAACCTGCCTTGCGTGAGCGCCTGGACCGCATTCGGCTGCGCCCTGCGCCAGGTGCTGCGCAAACCGGCCGCGGTGCGCGCCTTCAACCTGGCGATGGCGGCCCTGCTGCTCGCCTCGCTGGTGCCCGTGGCCCTGGAGTCCTGAGCCGCGCCGGCCTTGCCGTCTTACCCACCCGTCCCGGTCCGCCGGGACCCGCCGCCCTGCGGCATACCCACCGGAGTCCACCATGGAGACCGCCCCACCGCTAGCCCACCCGACCGTTTGCCCCCCGCCATCGGCCCCGGTCCCGGCCGCCGCGCAGTCCACCGCCGCGCCATCGACCGCCGCGCCGTCCACCGCCATGCCATCGACCGCCGCGCCGTCCACCGCCATGCCATCGGCCGCCGCGCCGCGCCCGCTGCCCATGCGCCTGCTGCACCGTGCCGGCGCCGCCTTCATGGACGGCCTGCGCGAAGCCTACCTGTACGCCAGCGGCTCGGGCGACTCCCGTCTGCGCCAGATCGAGGCCTTGCGCGAAATGGACCCGAGAATGCTGCGCGACATGGGCGTGGACGTCGGCGAGCTGATGCGTCCGTCCCGGAAAACCGGTAAAAATGTGCCTCCCGGCGCCTGAGCCGGCCGGCGGCGGCGTGCGCGCACGCCGCCGGCGCGGGCCGCGCCCCGTCTTTCCAAAAGGTCGTCCAGCATGAACCCGGTCCCCCAGGCCGATACCGCCGCCGCGCTGCGCATCCGTGACGCGCACACCGAAGATTTCCCGGCCATCCAGGCCATCTACGCCCACCACGTGCTGCACGGCCTGGCCACCTTCGAGGAAGTGCCGCCTTCGGTGGACGAGATGCGCGCGCGCCATGCAGGCATCCTGGCCCTGGGCCTGCCCTATCTGGTGGCCGAGCGCGCGGGCCGCCTGCTGGGCTATTGCTACGCGTCGAGCTTCCGGCCGCGCCCGGCCTACCGGCACACGGTCGAGAACTCCGTCTACCTGGCCCACGACGCCGCCGGCCAGGGCGTGGGCACGGCGCTGCTGGCCCAGCTCATCGAACGCTGCGAGCAGGGGCCGTGGCGCCAGATGATCGCGGTGATCGGCAACAGCGCCAACCTGGGCTCGATCGGCTTGCATCGCAAGCTGGGCTTCGAGATGATCGGCACGCTGCCGGGCACCGGCTACAAGCTCGGGCGCTGGGTCGATACCGTCCTCATGCAGCGCGCCCTGGGGCCGGGCCGGCGCACCCATCCGGACGGCAGCCCCGCCGGATAAGGCAAGACGGCGCGGGCGGGCCGCCGGGCCTTCCTGCGGCCAAGCGCCGGGCCTTCCGGGCGCAGCGGCGGGAACCTGGCCCCGCCATGACGGTCCGATGACAGTCATCCTTGCCCGGCCCCCCCGGCCCATCGCTTTCCCGTCCGGCCCGGCCGGCGTCCTGCCCGAGTGAAGAAGCTTCCCCCCTACCTGGCGGCCCGCCGGCTCTGGCTCGCCTTGTTCCTTGCCGCGCTGGCCGTGGTGGGCTGCGCCCAGCTGGACCAGTGGCAGCGCCGCGCCATCTTTGCCATACAGACCGACAGCCGCGCCTGGTGGCGCGAGCCTTCCGAGGACACCCGGGTCTACGACCTGGTGCTTCGAAATGGCGAGAAGGTGCGCGCCTGGTACCTGCCGCATCCCGACCCCGACGCGGCGGCGGTGCTTTACCTGCACGGCGCGCGCTGGAACCTGAACGGCAGCGCCTTTCGCATCGAGCGCTGGGCCGAGATGGGCTATTCGGTGCTGGCGATCGACTACCGGGGCTTCGGCGAATCGAGCCCGGCGCTGCCCTCGGAGGCCAGCGCCACCGAGGACGCCCTGGCCGGACTGCGCGAGCTGGCGCGCCTGCAGCCGGACGCCTCGCGCCGCTTCGTCTATGGCCACAGCCTGGGCGGGGCGATCGCCATGAACGTGGCCAATCAAGCCCGGCGGCCGGCATTCGCCGGCCTGATCGTCGAGTCCAGCTTCACCAACGTCGGGGCCATGCTCTCCACGCTGCGCTGGGGCTGGCTGCCGGGTCTGGGCCTGCTGGTGACGCAGCCCTTCGACTCGCTGGCCAAGGCGGCGCGGCTCGAATCGCCGGTGCTGTTCATCCACGGCACCGGCGACCAGGTGGTGCCGCACGAAATGAGCGACCAGCTGCATGCCGCCGCCGCCCGCGTGCCGGCGCCGTTTCGCCGGCTGGTCAAGATCGAGGGCGCCTCGCACTCGGGCGCCAGCCGCGCCGGCCCGCAATACGAGGAAGCGGTGCGCCGCTTCACGGCCGACGTGCGCGCGGCCTACGGCACGACGGCGCTACATCAGCAGCATGACGGCGGCGGGGGTGAGGGTGACGTTGACGACGCCGGCCAGGATCATCACCAGGCTGGCGATGGAGCCCTCCTCGGCGGCGAACTCGCGCGCCTTGGCCACCCCGGCGCCGTGCGCGCCCATGCCCAATAGCGCGCCGCGCGCCAGCGACGAGCGCAGCGGCAGCAGCTTGCGCATGAACTGGCCCAGCACCGCGCCCAGCACGCCGGTGATGATGACGAAGGCCGCGGTCAGCTCGGGGATCCCCCCCACCTCGCGCGACATGTGCACGGCAAAGGGCGAGGCCACCGAGCGCGGCAGCAGGCTGCGCTGCAGCTCGGGCGGCAGCTCCAGCCAGGAGGCCAGCAGCCAGGCGCTGAAGGCGGCGATGCCGCTGCCGGCCACCACCCCGGCCAGCAGGGCCGGCCAGAAGCGCAGAATCAGCGCGCGCTGCTCGTACAGCGGCAAGGCGAAAGCCACCGTGATGGGGCCGATCATGGCCAGCAGCCACTGGCTGCCCTGCATGTATTCGCTGTAGCGGGTGTGCATCGCCACGGCCAGCACCAGCAGCACCGCCGGCGTGATCAGCAGCGGCGAATTCCACCAGCTGGGCATGCGCCGGTAGAGCAACCGTGCGCCGGCATAGGCCAGCACCGTGGCGCAGGGCCAGAAGACGTAGGCAAGCTCAGGCGGCATGGCGCGTGGACCAGCGGTAGCACGCGTCGATGGTCAAGGCGGTGACACTCATGACCAGCAGCGTGCCCAGGACGATGACGGCCAGCAGCTTCACGCCGATCAGGCCCAGCAGCTCGCCGTGATCGAGCAGCGACATCACGGCGGGCACGAAGAACAGCAGCATTTCGGCCAGCAACAGCCGCGAGCCGCGCCGCAGCATGCCCACGCCCATCCGGCGGCTGGCCAGCAGCGCCAGCACCAGCAGCATGCCGATCACGCCGCCGGGGATGGGCAGGCCGGCCAGCCGGACCGCCGCGTCGCCGGCCAGCGAGAAGGCGGCCAGCAGCACGATCTGCAGCAGGCGGCTGCCCCGCAGGGCGCGGCGCACGACGATGGAAGCGGATCTCAGGGTTTTCATGGGTGTACAGCGATGCCTCAAGCTTGTAGGCATTTTCTCGCTGCTTTGCAGCATCCGTAAAATGAATTAGTAGAATCAAGACAATTCTTTATTGGAATAGATTATGGAACTGCGCACCCTGCGCGCCTATGTCGAGGTGGTCCGGCAAGGCGGTTTTTCCCAGGCGGCCAAGGCCGTGCACGCGACCCAGCCCACGATCAGCAAGGCGGTGCGGGCCCTGGAGGACGAACTGGGCGTGATCCTGCTCGAGCGGCTGCCGGGCCAGCCCATCCGCATGACGGCGGCCGGCGAGGCGGTGTACCGCCGCGCCCAGGCGCTGCTGGCCGAGCGCGACGACCTGCTCAAGGAACTGGACGAGCTGCGCGGCTTCAAGCGCGGCGAGCTGCGCCTGGGCCTGCCGCCGCTGGGCAGCAGCGTGCTGTTCGCCCCCCTGTTCGCCCAATACCGGGCGCGTTTTCCCGGCATCGACATCCGGCTGGTCGAGCACGGCAGCAAGCGGCTGGAGGAAATGCTGCAGGCCGGCGACATCGAGCTGGCGGCCTCGCTGTTGCCGGTGCCGCCGCAGTTCGAGTGGCAGGCGGTCAGCCGCGAACCGCTGGTGGTGGCCCTGCCCCACGACCACGCGCTGGCGGCCGCGTCCCATGCCACCATGAAGGCGCTGGCCGACAGCCCCTTCATCCTGTTCGACAGCGGCTTTGCGCTGAACCCCATCATCCTGGCGGCCTGCCAGCGCTCGGGCTTTGCCCCGACCGTGGCCGCGCGCAGCGGCCAGATCGACTTCATCATCGCCCTGGTGGCGGCGCGGCTGGGCGTGGCCTTCCTGCCGCGCATGATCGCCGAGCAGCACCCGCATCCGGGCGTGCGCTACGTCCCGCTGGAAGAGCCCGATACCGTCTGGCACATGGTGCTGGTATGGCGCCAGGGCGGCTACCTGTCGCACGCGGCGCTGGCCTGGCTGGCCCTGGCGCAGGAAAACTACGCCCCCTTGTAGCCGGCGGCTCGGCGCGCCCACCAGGCCGCGCGCAGCTTGTCGTAGGCCAGGTTGAACACGTAGGTATAGGGCAGGAAGAACAGCAGCAGGCCGATGTCCAGCAGCAGGGCCTCCCATAGCGAGACCGACAGCCACCACGCGGCCAGGGGCACCACCCACAGCACCAGGCCAAATTCGAAGCCCGCCGCGTGGACCGCCCGCACGCGCGGCGTGCGCACCCAGCCGCGGCGCCGCTCCAGGCGCTCGAACAGGCTGTTGTAGAGCACGTTCCAGAGCATGGCGACCAGCGAAATGGCCGCGGCCAGCGCGCCCATGTGCCAGACCGGCTGGCCCATGGCCCAGGCCAACAGGGGCGCGCACAGCAGCACGGCGATGATCTCGAAGGCGAGCGCGTGCAGCACGCGCTCGGACAGGGTCTTGGGAGGCAGCATGGCGGTATTTCTCCTTGCAGGCGCAGGCCTATGGACGGCCTGGCCACGCACGGCATTCTCTTCGAGCTTGCCGTTGGATAAAAGATAGTTATCATCGGAAATTCCGATAATAGAGACCCCCGGCGCGCAGCCGGCGGCCCGCCCCGACCGCAACCCCTTATGAGCCATTCCCTCGATGCCCTGAGCGCCTTCGTCGAAACCTGCGCGGCCGGCTCGTTCTCGGCCGCCGCCCGCAAGCTGGGCAAAAGCCAGTCCACCGTCAGCGAGGCGGTGGCCAACCTGGAAATCGACCTGGGCGTCACGCTGTTCGACCGCAGCCATCGCCATCCCGTGCCCAGCGCGGCGGGCCAGGCGCTGCTGGCCCAGGCCCGCGAGGTGCTTTCGGCCAGCGAGCGGCTCGCGCGCGCCGCCAGCCGGCTCTCGGGCGGGCAGGAGCCGCGCCTGACCGTGGCCATGTCCGATACCTACCAGTCCGAACGGCTGGAGAGCATCCTGGCGGAACTGGACCGGCGCTATCCGGACATGGAGTTCGAATGCCTGATCTCCGAGGATGCCGACGCGGTGGCGGCGGTGCAGCGCGGCCGCGCGCAGCTGGGCCTGCTGGCGGCCCGCGAGGACTATCCGGCCGACCTGGAGCACGCCCGGCTGCCGGACCTGTCCGAGATCACGCTGGTGGCCTGCCGGGAACACCCGCTGGCCGCGCTCGGCCGGGTAACGCCGGCCGACCTGCGCGCCGCGCGCGAGCTGCGCATCGCGCCCTACGTGCGCAACGACGCGCGTGCGGCCGAGCGCGGACCGGCGCCGGCCGGGGCCGGCCGCTACTGGTCGGCGCCCAGCTACCTGATGCTGCTGGAAATGGCGGCCATGGGCTTTGGCTGGACGCGCCTGCCCCGCTGGCTGGTGGCGCGCTTTGCGCCGGGCAACCTGGTGGAGCTGCGCGCGCCCGGCTGGCCACAGCGCATCCCGGTGGACGTGGTGTGGTCCAACCAGCGCAAGCTGGGCCCGGCCGGCGCCTGGCTGCTCGAAAGCGTGCAGCAGGCCTGACAGGCCGGCGTGCCGGCATCCGGGCTGCCGGCCAGGCTGCGGCCTAGGCGGCCAGCTTCTCGGGTACGAAACGGCGCGGCGGCGCCAGCAGCTTGCGCAGGTTCTGCGGCAGCGGCATTTCCGTGTCGCCGCCGGCCTCGGCCGCCTCGATCACGGCATAGATGCCGCCCACTGCCGCGGCCAGGGCCTCGGGCAGGCGTTCTCCCTGCAGCCAGGCCGACAGGAAGCGCGCGGTCAGCACGTCGCCGGTGCCGGTCAGCACGGGCGACAGGCGCGGCGTGCAGATCCGCCAGAGATCGTGCGGCCCGGTGCCCGCCAGCGTGGCGATGGTGCCCGGCGCATCGGCCACGCTGCTGACCACCACCGGCCGGCGGCGCGGCCCGGCCAGGGCCAGCAGGCGCTCGCGCGTGTCGCCGGCCTGCGGCACCAGGCGGGCCAGTTCGAATTCGTTGGGCTTGAGGATATCGCCCAGCGGCACCAGGCGCTCGGCGATGGCGTGGGCGCAGGCCGGGTCCACGTACAGCCCCGAGGCCTCGTCGCCCATGACGGGATCGCACAGGTAGACCAGGCGCGGATGGCTGGCCTTGAGCCGGGCGATGAACTGCGCCACCTCATGGACGATGGCGGCCGAGCCCATCCAGCCCGTGAGCACCGCCGTCACCTGGCCGGGCGCGATGCGCCGCATCACGCCTTCGAGCAGGCCGCGCACGTGGTCCGCGTCCACCGGCATGGCGCTGAACTGCGGATAGTGCGGCGTATTGGACAGGATGGTGGTGGGGACCTGCAGGACGGTCAGGCCGGCCGCCTGCAGGACGGGCACGGCCGCCGTGTTGCCGGCATAGCCGTACACGACCTGGGACTGGATGGAGATGACGAGCATGTGTCCGGGCAAAGGGGTGCAATGAAACCGTCATGCATCATACGGCACCACGCGCAGCACCCGCCCCTGCGCTTCGTCGGTCAGCAGGTACAGCGCGCCGTCGGGTCCGGCGCGCACGTCGCGGATGCGCGTGCCGGCCTCGCCGAACAGCACCTCCTGCTCGCCCGTGGGCCGGCCGTCGCGCATGGCCACGCGGCGCACCCCCGGCTCGACCAGGGTGGAGACGAACAGGTCGCCCTGCCACTGCGCGAAGCGCCCGCCCGTGTACAGGGCCATTCCCGAAGGCGCCACCGAGGGCGTCCAGTGCAGCAGCGGATCCTCCAGCCCCGGCAGCGTCCGGTGCGGCGAGATGCGCGCCCCGGTGTAGTCCACGCCGTGCGTGGCCAGCGGCCAGCCGTAGTTGCGGCCCGGCCGCAGCAGGTTCAGCTCGTCGCCGCCGCGCGGGCCGTGCTCGTGGGCGTACAAGCGTCCGCTGCGCGGGTCGTGGACGATGCCCTGCACGTTGCGATGGCCCATGGTGTAGATCTCGGGCGCGGCGTCCGGCCTGCCCACGAAGGGATTGTCCGGCGGCACCGAGCCGTCGCGGTTCAGCCGCACCGTCTTGCCCAGGTGGCTGGCCGGGTCCTGCGCCTGTTCGCGCTGGTCGAAGCCGTCGCCCAGCGTCAGCACCAGCGTGCCGTCGGGCAGCAAGGCCATGCGCCCGCCATAGTGCGAGCCGCCCGGCTTGGCCGGCTGGGCGTCGAACAGCGTCTGCACATCGACCAGCCGGCCGTCCACCAGCCGCGCGCGCGCCAGGCGCGTATTGTTGGCCCGCCGCGTGCCGTAGGCATAGGTCAGGTAGATGGTCTGGTTGAAATCGAACTCGGGGTCGACGGCCACGTCCATCAGCCCGGCCTGGGCGGCCACGAAGTCATAGGGCGTGCCGGGCAGCGGCGGCGAGAGCCGGCCATCCTTGCCGATCAGGCGCAGCCGCCCCGGCCGTTCGGTCACCAGCATGCCGCCATCGGGCAGGAAAGCCAGCGACCAGGGATGCGCCAGCCCCTCGGCCACCGTCTCGATGCGGTAGGCCGGCGCCTGCGCGCGGGCGGGCAGCGCCATCGACAGCAGCGCCAGCAAGGCAGCCAGCCAGGCCGCCGCCCGCGCGGCAAGCCCGAAGACGGATCCGGCATGAACAGGCATCGCTCAGGCTCCTTGGGCCAAGGGGCGGGACGGCGGCGCGCGGCGCGCGAACCTCGCATACAGCCAGCCGCCCAGCGCGCCGCTGGCGGCCACCGCCAGCGCCCCGGGCAAGCTGCGGGTGGCCGCGATCAGGGTCGGCATGGGAGCCAGGGCGTCGGCCACGCCGAAGGCGGCCATCAATCCGGCCCAGCCGGCCAGGGCGTAAAGCGGCGCGCGCACGCCCGGCCCGCCGCGCCGCGCCAGCAGCGCGGCCGCCGGCAAGGCCAGCAGCAGGGCGGCGAAGGCCAGCGCGGCCAGGGTGGGCGTAAAACCGAGCAGGTCGGCCGCGCTGACCCGCAGCCGGTCGGCCAGCGTCACGGGCGCGCCCAGGGCGGCGATGGCCGCCAGGTTGATCTGCGTCTGCACCAGCGTGCCCGCCACGGCGGTGGCCGCGACGGCGGCCAGGAATACGCCCGACCGGCGCAGCATAGGCCTGTCTTGCATGGATGCGGGCTCCTACGACTTGCCAAACAATCCGCAGTGTACCGAACAAAAATGCCCCAGGACGCAGTCCGGGCGCGGATCCATCGTTCCAGATGACCATCTGGCGCGTCCCGAGCCGGCACGAAGGCGCAAGACTACGCGCCGTCAACGACATCCGGTATCCTCGCTACAGGGCGGGCGCCGCGCAGCCGGCAGGCATGGCGCCGGCCGGCCCCGGTGCCCGCTTCCTCTCATCCCGTTGCTTCGGACAGGAGACCGCATGCCAGTCATACAAATCAAAACCCGCGACGGCCACAGCTTGCAGGCCTATACCGCGGGATCGGCCAGCGCCGCGCGGGGCCTGGTCGTCTTGCAGGAAATCTTCGGCGTGAACGCCCACATGCGCCAGGTTTGCGACACCTTCGCGGCCCAGGGCTACGCCGTGGTCTGCCCGGCGCTGTTCGACCGCGTGCAGCGCGACGTCGAGCTGGGCTACGAGCCCGAGGACATCGTGCGCGGCCGGGCGCTGCGCGAACGCATCGCGCTGGCCGACACCCTGGCCGACATCGAGGCGGCCGCCGGGGCCTTGCCTGTAGGGGCGCAGCTGGGCGTGGTGGGCTATTGCTGGGGCGGCACGCTGGCCTGGCAGGCCATCTGCCAGACCAAACGTTTCGCGGCGGCCTCGTGCTGGTACGGCGCGGGCATCGCCGACGCGCTGAACCAGGTGCCCCACGGGCCGGTGCAGATGCACTTCGGGGAAACCGACCGCTCGATCCCGCCCTCGGCCATCCAGGCGATCCGCCAGGCCCAGCCCAGCGTGGACATCTACGTCTATCCGCAAGCCGGCCACGGCTTCGGCTGCGAGGCCCGCGCCGACTACGAGCCCGCCTCGGCCGCCCTGGCCCAGCAGCGCACCCTGGCGTTCTTCTCCAAGCACCTGGTGCGCACCGGCGCCTAAGGCGCTAGGCGCCGGGCTCGATCCCGGCGTCGCGGATCACGCGCGCATACTTCTGGCGCTCGCTGCGTCCGAAATCCGCATAGCGCTGGCGGCTGCCGCCGCCGTCCTCGGCGCCGAACTGCGCCAGCCGCTCGGCCACGTCGGGCAGCGCCAGCGCCCGGCCGATATCGGCATTGATCCGGTCGGCCAGGGCGGCGGGCAAGCCGGCCGGCGCGTCCAGGGCGAACCAGATGCTCGCCTCGAAATCCGGATAGCCCTGCTCGGCCACGGTGGGCACGTCCGGCAGCGAGGCCGAACGCCGGCCCAGCGTCTGCCCCAGCGCCAGCACCTTGCCCGCGCGGATCAGCGGCGTGGCCGTGGTCATGCCCTCGAAGGCATAGTGCACGTGCCCGCCCATCAGGTCGGTCATCAGGGGCGCCGAGCCCTTGTAAGGCACGTGCAGCACGTCGATGCCGGCGCGCGCCTTGAATATTTCCAGCGCCAGGTGCTGCGCCGAGCCGGTGCCGGCCGAACCGAAGATGACCTTGCCCGGCTGCTGGCGGCACAGCGCCACCAGCGCCTGCAGGGTCCGCGCCGGCTGCTGCAGGTTGCCCACCAGCAGGGTGGGCGTCTTGCCCACCAGCGCCAGCGGCGTGAAGTCGCGCTCGACCGAGTAGGCCAGCGAGGGCTGCAGGCCCGGCGCAATGCCGTGGCTATTGACGTGGGACATGAGCAGCGTGTTGCCGTCGCCGGGCTGCTTGGCCACGTAGTCGGCCGCGATCACCCCGGCCGCGCCGGCGCGGTTCTCCACGATCACCGGAATGCCCCAGAAGCCGTTGAGCTTCTGGGCCAGCAGGCGGGCCAGCACGTCCGTGCCCCCGCCTGCCGGGAAGCCCACGACGATCCGCACCGGCCCGGCCGGCAGCGGCGCCTGGGCGCGCGCCCACCCGGGCACGGCCAGCCACGCCGCGGCGCCGGCCGCCGCCAGGAAATGTCTGCGTTGCATGCTTGTCTCCTTCCGTTTTGTTTTGGTTTTTGTTGCGGTGCCTCAGCGCAGCGTGCTCCACTTGCCGTACCTGGCGACCTGTTTTTCGTCGAAGCCGAAACCCAGCCCCGGCGTCTGGTGCAGGAGGACGCGGCCATCCTTGTGTTCGAGCTGGCGATCGACCAGGCGGCGGAAATTCAGCACCTGGTCGTCCCAGAAAAACTCCACGTAGCGCGCGTTGGGCGTGGCCGCCACCAGCGGCGCATGCAGGTCGTGGAACCAGTGCGGGCACACCACCACGCCATAGCTGGCGGCGGTGGCCGCGATGCGCTTCCATTCGGTGATGCCGCCGCACACCGCCGCATCGGTCTGCAGGATGCCCGCCGCGCCCTTGTCCAGCAGCGCCTTGTGATACCAGCGGCCATAGCCGATCTCGGCGGTGGCGATGGGCACGCGCGTGGCGCGCGCCAGCTTCGCGTGGCTGTCGATGTCGTCCGGGCCGAAGGGCTCTTCCAGGAAATACGGGTCGTAGGGCTCGAAGCGGCGCACGTACTGCAAGGCTTCGGTGATGTCGCCCCAGGCGTTGTTGCAGTCCATCATGATCTCGACATCGGGGCCGACCGCCTCGCGCGCGGCGGCCAGGCGCGCCTGTTCCTCGCGCGGCGAGAGCCGGCCGGTCTTCATCTTCACCGCCTTGAAGCCCTTGTCGACGTAGCTGGCCATCTCCTTGCCCAGGTCCGCGGCCGTCTTGCCGTCCACGTAATAGCCGCCGCTGGCGTAGGCCGGCACGCTTTCGAGCTCGGCCGCGCCCAGGTAGCGGTGCAGCGGCAGGCCCACGGCCTTGGCGTTCAGGTCCCACAGCGCGGTATCGAGCGCGCTGATCGCCCGCATCACCGTGCCCTGCCGGCCCTGCAGCAGCGCCTCCTGGTACATGTCCCGCCACAGGCCTTCGACGGCGTGCGTGTCCCGCCCCAGCAGCACCGGGGCCAGCAGCTCGCGCACCGCCGCGGTGAAGATGCCGCCGGCGGCGCTGCCGACATAACAAAAGCCGATGCCCTCGGCGCCGTCGTCGGCGCGCACCTTGACCAGGCCATAGTGGCGCGTGCTGACCGAGCGGTTGGAAAACGAAGTGACCTTGTCCAGCGGGACGGCGGCGGCGCAGACGTCTATGGATGCGATTTTTGGCACGGCGGCTCCTGAAGGAAAAACGGACCGGCACGCAGCCGGGACGAGCCATTCTGGGCCGCCAGGAACCCAGTTCCAACAGTGTTTTGGCGCCTTCAGAAAAAACGAAATACTATTTCCGGACCGACCGACCCCGCCGCCGCCCGCCATGGACACCCGCTTCCTGCACACCTTCGTCTGCGTGGCCGAGCAAGGCTCGATCGCCGAAGCCGGCCGCCGCCTGGGCCTGAGCCCCACCTCGGTGGCCCAGCGGCTGCACGCCCTGGAGCAGGACGTGGGCAGCCGGCTGGTGGTGCGCTCGGGCCGCACGGTGCGTCCCACGGTCGCCGGGCTGCGCATCCTGGCGCGCGCCCGGGACATCCTGCGCGAGGTGCGGGACCTGCGCTCGGAGGCCTCGGAAACCGCGCTGCCCGCCGGCCCGCTGCGCATGGGCGCCACCCCCACGGCGCTGACCGGCATCTTCCCGCCCATCCTCAAGCGCTGGGTCGCGCGCCATCCCGACATCGAGATCTACATCGAGCCGGCCTCCACGACCCTGCTCTACGGCCGGGTGCTGGCCGGCGAGCTGGACGCCGCCGTGCTCGTGCATCCGCTGTTCGACCTGCCCAAGACCTGCGAATGGCGCAGCCTGCGCCAGGAGCCGCTGGTCCTGCTGGCGCCCTCGGGCATGCCGGTGCGCGACCCGCTGCAGACCGCCGCCAGCCAGCCCTTCATCCGCTACGACCGCAAGGTGGTGGCCGGCAAGCTGGCCGACGACTACCTGCACGCGCACGGCATCGCGCCACGGGTGCGTTTCGAGCTGGACGGCATCGAGTCGATCGCCCGCCTGGTGGCCGAAGGCCTGGGCGTGTCCGTCCTGCCGGACTGGGCGCCCAGCGTCACGCCGGCGCCGGGGCTGCGCAAATGGCCGCTGCCCGCGCCCTGCCCCACCCGCACGGTGGGCGCGCTGTGGCTGCGCAACAGCGTGCGCTCGCCGCTGGTGCAGGCCTTCCTGGACGGCGCCTGATCCTTGTTGCCGGCGCGAGCCGGCCTGGCGGACTTTTGCACGGGCGGCAACAGTCTTTTCCCTTGCCGCGGTTCATGCGCCGCGCGAAAGATGGGACACTGCCGTCATCGAGCCGGGGCCATCACGCCGCCCCGGCCTTGCACCAAGGAGCCACGACATGAGCATTCCCGCCTTCGGCCTGGGCACTTTCCGCCTGAAAGACCAGGTCGTCTACGATTCGGTCACCCAGGCGCTGGAACTGGGCTATCGGCTGATCGACACCGCGCAGATCTACGGCAACGAGGCCGACATCGGCCGCGCCCTGGCCGACAGCGGCGTCCCGCGCCAGGAGATCTTCCTGACCACCAAGATCTGGATGGACAACTTCTCGCGCGACAAGCTCATGCCCAGCCTGGAGCAGAGCCTGGAGCGCCTGCGCACCGACCACGTGGACCTGACGCTGATCCACTGGCCGCTGGCCGACGATGCGCCGGTCAGCATGCACGAATACCTGACCGCGCTGGCCGAGTGCAAGGTCAAAGGACTGACGCAGCAGATCGGCGTGTCCAACTTCACGGTCGCGCAGCTGCAGGAAGCCATACGCATCCTGGGCGCCGACCAGATCGCCACCAACCAGATCGAACTGCACCCTTTCCTGCAGAATCGCAAGGTGGCCGAGTTCGCCCGCAGCCAGGACGTGCACATCACCTCGTACATGACCCTGGCCTATGGCAAGGTCATCGATGATCCGGCCATCAACGAGGTCGCGCAACGCCATGGCGCCACGCCGGCGCAGGTGGCGCTGGCCTGGGCCATGCAGCAGGGCTACGCGGTGATCCCGTCCTCGACCCGGCGCGCCAACCTCGAGGGCAACCTCAAGGCCCTGCAGCTACGGCTGGACGACCAGGACATGCAGCGCATCGCCGCGCTGGACCGCGGCGAGCGCCTGGCCAACCCGGACTTCGCACCCAGGTGGGACTGAAGCGGCGGCATCGAGCCGGCTGCGCCGGGGCGCCGGCGCAGCGCCGGCCGCGCCCTTATACGCCCTGGCAGCCCAGGGCCTTCAAGCGCGCGTCGATCCAGCTGGTGTCGAGCTGGTCGGCCGCGATATCGGCCATCATTTTTTCCTCGATGTCCTGCTTTTCGCGCGCGGCATCCAGGATGGCCTGCGCCTGCCCATAGGGCACGCACAGCAGGCCGTCGTCATCGCCCAGCACCAGGTCGCCGGGCTCGATCACCATGCCGCCCAGGGATACCGGCACGTTGATGCTGCCCGGGCCGTCCTTGTAGGGGCCGCGGTGCGTGACCCCCGCCGCGTAGACAGGCAGGCTGCCCGCGCGCAGCGCGGCCGAATCGCGGATGGCGCCGTGGATGACGAAGCCGCCCAGTGCGCGCCGCTGCGCGAAGCGCACCATGATCTCGCCGATGATCGCGTTGGTCAGGTCGCCGCCGGCGTCCACCACGATCACGTCGCCCGGCGCGGCCAGCTCCAGGGCCTTGTGCACCATCAGGTTATCGCCCGGCCGGCACTTGACCGTCAGCGCCGGCCCGGCCAGCGGCGTGCCGTCGTGCATGGGCCGCAGGGCCGCGCCGCCGGCCGTCATGCGCGACATCACGTCGCTGATGTTGGCCACGGGTATGCCGCCGAACTGCGCGATCAGTTGCGGGTCCACGCTGCGCGCGCGGGCATGTATTTCGAATCCGATCATTGTGGTCCTTGCAAGAGAAGTTGGTGTGCTGCAAACCTGGCCCGTCATTGCGGCTCGATGCCCGCCTCCTTGATGACGGCGCCGAATGCATCGTAATCCTGCTTGTAGCGCTGGGCGAATTCGGCCGGCGTGCCGCCCAGCACCTCGTAGCCGCTGGCACGCAGCTGCGCGACGAATTCGGGCTTGGCAATGGCCTTGTTCACGGCGGCATTGAGCTGCTCGATGATCCCGTCGGGCGTGCGGCCCGGGGCCATCAGGCCCCACCAGATGCTCTGGTTGATCTCCTTGTAGCCCTTTTCCACGAAGGTGGGCACCTCGGGCAGCGCGGGCGAGCGCTGGCTGCCCACCACCGCCAGCGGGCGCACCGCCCCGGCCTGGATCTGGGACAGCAGCGTGGCCACCGAACCGTTGTAGATGTCGATGCGCCCGCTTGCCAGGTCGGGATAGGCCTGGGCCCAGCCCCGGTAGGGCACGAGGGTGAAATCCACGTCCGCGGCCTTGCGCCACAGGTGGCCGAGCAGATCGCCGCTTGATCCCACGCCCGGCACGCCCACCGTGATCACGCCCGGCTTTTCCTTGGCCGCGCGGTTGACGTCCTCGATGCCGCGATAGGGCGACTGGGGCATGACCACGTAGATGCTGGGCGAGGAAGCCACCAGGGCGACCGGCTTGAAATCCTTGAAGGTGTCGTAGCTCAGCTTCTTGTACAGCCAGGGGTTGAGCACCACGTTGTCGGTCTGCGCCATGACCAGCGTGTGGCCGTTGGGCTGGGCGCGCGCCACCGAATCGAGCGCCAGGTTGCCGCCCGCGCCGGGCTTGTTCTCGACCACGATGTTCCAGCCCGTTTCGCTGGAGATGGCCGCGCCCAGCATGCGCGTCAGCGTATCGGTGCCGCCGCCGGGCGGAAACGGCGAGACCAGCGTGATGGGGGTTTTGCCCAACTCCGCGGCCGTGGCGGCCGACAGGCTGCATGCCAGCAGGGCCGAGGCCAGTGCAAGGGATTGCTTCATCGTCATCCTCTCCTTGGTTTCTTGATGATTGTTCTGGGTGGAGCTTGCGGCGCGCAGGCACCGCAGCGGCGATCTACCGCGCCGCACGCCGCGCCAGGGGCTCGAGCCAGCGCAGGCTGGCCTCGACGCTGCTGCCGTCCTGGGTGCCGTCCAGCGCCTGCACGGTGCGCTCGAACAGCGCCTGCACGCCGCCCATCACGCGCGGCTCCAGCCCGTCGCGCTCGAGCTGGCGCGTGGCTTCGCGCACCTCGGCCAGGCGGCGCTCGGCATGCAGTACATGGGTGCGCACCAGCATGTCCAGCAGCACCTGCAGCGGCTGCTGGTCGATGTCCTGCAGGACCCGGTACAGGTCCTGGCGCAGGCCCTTGGCCTGCGCGGCCACCAGGCATTCCACCGCCAGGGCCTCGCAGCCCTTGGTGTAGATGCTGCGCAGCAGCTTGAGCGTGGCGGCGTCGCCCGCCCGGCTGCCCACGGTCTGGATCGGCGCGCCGGCCGCGGCCATGAGCGCATGCGCGGCCGGCGCGCCGCTGCCGGCGCACAGCAGCGGCGTTGCGCCCTGGCCCAGGCTGATGGCGCCGGTGATGGCCACGTCGGCGAATGGCACATCATGCCGCGCCGCCGATTCGGCGGCGGCGGCCATGTCCTGCGGGCTGGCGGTGGTGAAATCGGCATACAGCGTGCCGGGGCGCAGGAAAGGCAAGGCCTGCTCGAAAGTAGCCAGGGCGACCGTGCCGAATACGGCGCTGATCACCGCATCGGCCTGCGCCAGCCACTGGCCCGGGGCCTCGTGCAAATCGGCGCCCAACGTCTCGCAGCACTGGCGCAGCGCCGGCGTGGGCCGGGTATCGCAGATGCCCGCGAGGCGGTGTCCCGCCTGGGCCAGGACCTGGGCGTAGCAGCGCCCCACTTCTCCGCCGCCTATGATTGCTATGTTCATTTCATACAAAAAAAATACAATTCATGCATTGTGATGAACAGAAGAATCAATATCCAGTAGGGACAAACCCTAGAATCAAACAATAAAAATACAATAGTGGGACAATACCAGGCCGCCGCGGCGGGGCGGCACGCTATGGCAACCCGTGCTAGCCTCTGGCACGGAACGATGCGCTACGATCCGCCGCGCAAACCGATTTCGCACACAGGAACGATGGCCAGCGACTCGCAAAAAGCCTACGAAACCCTCAAGCACAGGATCGTTGCCGGCTACTACAAGCCCGGCACGCAGTTGAAGGAAGAACCGCTGGCCGAGGAATTCGCCATCAGTCGCACGCCGGTGCGCGCCGCGCTGCGCCGGCTGGTCGAGGACGGGCTGGCCGGCGCGCAAGCCGGCAAGGGCGTGCACGTGGCGGCCTGGACCCGCTGGGATATCGAGGAGGTGTTCCAGCTGCGCCTGCGCCTGGAGCCGTTCTCGGCCCAGCTGGCGGCCGAGCGGCGCAGCGAAGAGGCGCTGCGGGAACTCGAAGCCAGCAACGAGCAGATGCGCCAGGCGATCCAGGCCGGCGGCCCCCAGGTGGGCGAGAAAGCGCAGGCGGCCAACCGCGTCTTTCACCAGACCCTGCTGCGGGCCAGCGGCTCGCACAGGCTGCGCGCCATCCTGGAGACGATGATAGACATGCCCATCGTGGTGCGCGCCTTCCACCTGTACAGCCGCGACGAGATGCTGCAAAGCCTGGGCCACCACCAGGAGCTGGCCGCGGCCGTGCGCGAGCGCGACGGCGCGCTGGCCCACGAGATCATGCAACTGCACCTGATGGTGAGCTGGCGGCGATTCATGAAGGCGCGCAAGGAGGACGCGGGCCCGGCGGGCAGCTAGCGGCCGGCGGGGCAAACAGCGAACGGCAGGCCCGCAAAAGCCCGTGAAAGACCCGCACAAACGAAAAATGCCGGCAATCTGCCGGCATTGACGCTTTGGGAATCCTGGTGGGCGGTACTGGGTTCGAACCAGTGACCCCTGCCGTGTGAAGGCAGTGCTCTACCACTGAGCTAACCGCCCAAAGAAGACAAAAAGTATAGCACACGATTTATTGCGCAGGCAAAACCTGCCGGCCAAGCCGGCGCCTGGCCAGCCCGGGGCCAGGCTAGGCTTGCTGCGCCCGGGCCGGCGCGGCGACCAGCCGCCGCGATTCGGCCAGCAGGGTATGCACCAGCCTGGCGTTGACCCCGTTGGCGTCCCAGAACACGCCCATCCTGCGCCTGGGGGTGGCGTCGGGCAGCACGGTGCGGCCCACGCCCAGGCCTTGCAGCCAGCCGGGCGCCCAATCGGGCACCAGCGATACGCCTATGCCGTCCCTGACCAGGTAGGCGATGCTGATCAAGGAGTCGATCTCCAGCCGCTCATTCGGCACGATGCCGTGCCGGCGCAGGTAGGTCTCGACCACCTGGCCGCCGCGCAGCGAGCGGTCGAAGCGGATGAACGGCTCGGAAGCCAGCAGTTCGTTGGGCTGGGCCCGCCGCATGCGCGCCGGCGTCAGCAGCACCAGGCGCTCCTCCTTGAGCTGGACCCATTCGAAGCCCTTGGGCATGTCCCTGACCAGTTCGGCCATGATGGCGACGTCGATGTCGCGCGACACCACCCGGCCATACAGGAAACTGGATGCGCCGGACTCCACGTAGATGCGCAGCTGCGGATGCAGCCGGTACATGCGCTTGATCAGCTTGGGCGTCAGGTCCGCCAGCGTGGACGTGGCCACGCCTATCCGCAACTCGCCGAACAAGCCGTCGCTGCGGGCGATGGCCTGGATATCGCGCGCCTCGCGCAGCAGCCCGCGTGCGCGGTCCAGTATCTTGAGCCCCGCTTCGGTCGGCCGGGCGCTGCGGCCGGCGCGCGTGATCAGGGGCACGCCGACCTCTTCCTCCAGCGTCTTGACCCTGGCCGCCAGGGCCGCCGGCGTCACGTTCAGCTGGCGCGCCGCGCCGGCGAAGGAGCCTTGGTCGCATACCGAAACGAAGCTCTGCAGATAACGTGTGTCCATGCCTCCTGCTCCATCGAGAGTCCGCCCTCCGGACCGATTCCCAAAAAATATTTGGGTTTGAATTTCAGTCTCCTATGCACGAAGCGCCCGCCGGGAAGCAGAAAATGCAGGACACCTCCCGGCCGCCCGCCCGGGCCGGGGGCGGCAGAACAACAATTCCAGCCCATCGAGGAGACACAATGAAACGAGGACGAGCGTGCGGCCTGGCCCTGGCCTGCCTGGCCATCGGTGCAGCGATGTTTGCACAACCGGCGCAAGCCGAGTATCCGGAACGTCCCATCCGCCTGGTCGTTCCCACCGGCGCCGGCGGCATCACCGACATCCTGGCCCGCATCCTGGGCGAGCGGCTGGGCGCCAGGCTCGGGCAGCCCATCGTGATAGAGAACAAGCCGGGCGGGGCCGGGGTGATCGGCTCGCAGAGCGTGGCCAGCGCCAAGCCCGACGGCTATACCCTGCTGATGGCCTTTCCCAGCCACGTGGCCAACCCCAGCACGCTCAAGTCCCTGCCCTACGACACGGCCACGGATTTTGCCCCCATCGCCAAGATCGGCCAGGTGGCCGAGATCGTGCTGGTCAACAAGGACAGCGACATGCGCGACATGCAGGCGCTGGCGGGCAAGGCCCGGCAAAGCCCGGACGCGATCGCCTACGGCTCGGTCGGGGCCGGCAGCCTGGGAGACGTCTGCACGCGGGTCTTCCAGACCCAGGCCGGCGTCGAAATGCTGCCGGTGGCCTTCAAGAGCGAGCCCGATATGCTGCTGGCGCTGCTGCGCAACGACATCCAGGTGGCCTTCACTTCGCCGCCTGCCGCCATCCCCATGATCAAGAGCGGCAAGGTGCGCGCGCTTGCCATCTCCAGCGCCGAGCGCTTCCCTTCGCTGCCGGACATCCCCACCATCGCCCAAAGCGGCTTTCCCGGCTACGACGTGACTGGCTGGAATGCCATCTTTGCGCCCAAGGGCACGCCGCCGCAGATCATCGCCAGGCTCAACCAGGCCATCAACGCGGTGCTGGCCGAGCCGGCGGTGGCCGGCAAGTTCGTCGAGCTCGGGGTCCCGCCCCTGGGCGGCTCGCCCGAAACGCTGCAGGCATCGGTGGTGCGAGACATCGGGATGATCAAAAAGCTGCTGGATGACTCCGGCTACGTACCGCAGTAACGCCGCCCTCTCGGCCCTTACACGAACCGACCCACAGGAAAGCAGCCCCATGCCCTATCTGGAACTTTCGGCCGACTTCCGGCCTTACTACGAAATCCACGATGCCACGGACCCGTGGACCACGCCGCAAACCATCGTCTTCGTCCACGGCTTCACGGAGAGCACCGAGGCCTTCCGCGCCTGGGTGCCTTACCTGTCCCGCCACTACCGGGTGGTGACCTACGATCTGCGCGGCTTCGGCAGGAACGCGCCGGTCGATAGCGATTTCCGCTACAGCACCGAACTGTACGTCGACGACCTGGTGAGAATCATCAACCACCTGGCGGGCGGGCCGGCGCACATCGTCGCCTTCAAGAGCGGCGGCATCAGCACCATGCGCCTGGCGGCCACGCGGCCGGACCTGGTGCGCTCCATCACCCTGGCCTGCCCGCCCATGGTCGCGCCGGGCGGCGACGACTGGCTGCCGTTCATGGAGGAAAACGGCCTGCGGGCCTGGGCGCGCAAGACCATGCCCGCGCGCCTGGGCCGCGACGTGCCTCCGCGCGCCATCGACTGGTGGACGGACCTCATGGGGGCCACGGCCCTGAGCACGGCCCGCGCCTATCTGAAATGGGTGGGCACCACCGAGGCGGGCCTGGACATGCCGGGCATCGAATGCCCCGCGCTGGTGATCCTGACCCGGCTATCGGCGCAGACCAACGCGGCGGCCGGACAGGTGCCGGCGGACACCGTGCGCAAGGGCATGCCCCATGCCGAACTGCTGGAGCTGGACCTGGATTGCTACCACCCGGCAGCCTCGCATCCGGACATCTGCGCGCCGGCCATGCGGGACTTCCTCTTGAGACTCGATACCTAGGCCGCCTGGACGGCCTGCTCGGCCGGCTCCAGCGCCCGCCACACGCAAGGTGCGCCCGCGGCCTGGTCCAGCGTGTCCAGGTATTGCCGGTGCGCGGCCAGCTCTTGCTCGCTGGCCGGCAGCACCTGCAGCACCGAAGGGTCGAAACCGCCCAGGCCCACCCCGGGGCCGGCGGCGCGCTCGGGCTCGGGCGCCTCGATGAGCAGGGCATCCTGGCCGCGCGTCATGGCCAGCCAGACCTCGGCCAGCAGCTGCGAGTCGAGCAAGGCGCCGTGCAGGGTGCGATGCGCGTTGGAAATGCCGTAGCGCTCGCACAGCGCATCCAGCGAATTGCGCTTGCCGGGGTTCATCTCGCGCGCCACCAGCAGGCTGTCGGTGATGCCGGCGCACAGCTGGGCCACGGGCGGGCGCCCCACGCGGGCCAGTTCGGCGTCCAGGAAGCGTGTATCGAAGGAAGCGTTGTGGATGACCAGCTCGCCGCCGGCGATGAAATCGACGAACTCCTGCACGATGTCCTCGAAGCGCGGCTTGTCGGACAGGAACTCGGTGGTCAGCCCGTGCACCGCCAGCGCGCCCGGATCGCTTTCGCGGTCCGGGTTCAGGTACATGTGGAAATGGCGCCCGGTCACGCTGCGGTTGACCAGTTCGACCGCGCCGATCTCGATGATGCGGTGGCCCTGGGCGGGCTCCAGGCCGGTGGTTTCGGTATCGAGGACGATCAGGCGCATAGGGGCGAAGGCATAAGCAAAGGCATCAGGAATGGGACTGCACGGGTTCGTGCGGCGCCTGGCCGGCGGCCGAGCCGGCCGGTACGGGGCTGGGCCGGGCCTTGGCGATCAGGGTATAGACCACCGGCACCACGAACAAGGTCAACAGTGTACCGAGCATCAGCCCGCCGACCAGCACCCAGCCGATCTGCTGGCGCGATTCGGCGCCCGCCCCCGATGCCAGGGCCAGGGGCACCGCGCCCAGCACCATGGCGCCCGTGGTCATCAGGATGGGCCGCAGGCGCAGCACGCTGGCTTCGGTGACCGCCTCGAACAGCTCGCGCCCTTCTTCGCGCAGCTGGTTGGCGAACTCCACGATCAGGATGCCGTGCTTGGTGATCAGGCCCACCAGCGTGATCAGCCCGATCTGGCTGTAGATGGACAAGGTGCCGCCGGTCAGCCACAAGGCCAGCAGCGCGCCGGTCATGGCCAGCGGCACCGACAGCATGATGACCAGCGGGCTGCGCCAGCTTTCGAACTGCGCGGCCAGCACCAGGTAGATGAAGGCCAGCGCCATCGCAAAGACCATGTAGATGCTGCCCGAGGAGTCGCGGTATTCGCGCGACTGCCCGTCCAGGTCGGTGCGCACGGTCTCGGGCAGGACCCGCTGGGCCACCGCCTGCATGTGGTCCAGCACCTCGCCCAGGGCGTAGCCCGGCGCGACCGAGGCTTCGACCTTGACCGCGCGCAGGCGGTTGAAGTGGTTCAGCGATTGCGGCGAGACGCTTTCGCGCACCTCCAGCAGGTTGTCCAGCCGCACCATGCTGCCGTCGCGCGCCTGCACGTAGATGTCGGAGATGTCGTTGGGGTTGCTGCGGTCGCGCTGGGTGACCTGCACGATCACGTCGTACTGCTCGCCCTCGTCCTTGTAGCGGGTCACCTGGCGCCCGCCCAGCATGGTCTCGAGCGTGCGCCCGACCGTGTCCACGTCCACGCCCACGTCGGCGAGCTTGTCGCGGTCCACGTGCACGCGCAGCTCGGGCGTGTTCAGGCGCAGGTCCGAATCCAGGTTCAGCAGCCCGGGATAGTCGGCCAGCTCGGCCATGTAAGCATCGACGATCTTGGCCAGGTCGGCATACGAAGCCTGGCTCATGATCATGAACTCCACCGGCTTGGAGGTGGCGCGCTGGCCGAACGAGGGCGGATTGCTGGGAAAGGCGCGGATGCCCGGCAGGCTGTTGAAGGCCGGCTGCAGCATCTGGGCGATTTCCTGCTGCGAGCGTTCGCGCTCGCTCCAGGGTTTCAGGCGCAGGATGGCGCGCCCGTCGGTCACGGTGGGAAAGCCGGCGGTGATCTGGCTGCCCTGCATCTCGGGGATCTGGTCGTAGAGCCGCTCGATCTCGATGGCGTTGCTCAGCGTGTAGTCCAGCGTGGCACCCTCGGGCGCGGTAATGATCCCGAAGATCACGCCGCGGTCCTCGATGGGCGCCAGCTCGGACTTGACCACCGAGAACAGCACCGCGCTGGCGCCGGCCACGGCCAGGCCCAGCAGCACCACCACCAGCCGGTGCGCCAGCGCCGCCGCCAGGCCGCGCCGGTACCAGGCGTTGAGCCGCTCAAGCCAGCCTTCGATCAGGTTGTAGAAGCGCCCGTGGCTGCTCTGGTGGCGCAGCATCACCGAGCACATCATGGGCGTGAGCGTCAGCGCCACGAAGCCGGACACCGCCACGGCGCCGGCCAGCGCCAGCGCGAACTCGATGAACAGCCGCCCGGTGCGCCCGGTGGCGAAGGCCAGCGGCGCGTACACCGTGATCAGCGTCAGCGTCATGGCCACCACGGCAAAACCGATCTCGCGCGTGCCCTGGATGGCGGCCTGCACGCGCGGCACGCCGTTCTCGATGTGGCGATAGACGTTCTCGAGCACCACGATGGCGTCGTCCACCACCAGCCCGATGGCCAGCACCATCGCCAGCAGCGTCAGCGTGTTGATGGAAAAGCCGAACAGGTACATCAGCCCGCAGGCCCCGATCAGGGACACCGGGATGGTGACGATGGGAATCAGGCTGGCGCGCAGGCTGCGCAGGAAGAAGAAGATGACCAGCACCACCAGGATCACCGCCTCGACGATGGTGGCATAGACCGACTTGATGGACTCCTGGATGAAGACCGAGGAGTCGTAGGCCACCGTCAGGCGCATGCCGCGCGGCAGGTTTTCGTTGATGGTCTGCACCTCGCTGCGCACCGCCGCCGACAGGTCCAGGGGGTTGGCGGTGGACTGGCGCGTCACGCCGATGGTCAGGCTGGTCCTGCCGTTAAAGCGCGAGGACACGCGTTCGCTGGCCGGGCCGATCTCGACGCGCGCCAGGTCGCGGATGCGCACCGGGTAGCCGCTGACGTTGGCCACCACCACGTTCTCGAACTGCTGCACGGTCTGCAGGTCGGTCGAAGCCACCACCGAGAACTCGCGCGCGCGCGACTCGATGCGTCCGGCCGGGATCTCGACGTTCTGCGCGCGCAGGGCGTTCTCGATGTCCTGCACCGTCAGGTTGTAGCCGGCCAGCTTCTCGCGGTCGACGTAGACGCGCATGGCCGGCAGGCGTTCGCCGAACACCCGCACCTCGGCCGCCCCGGGCAGCACCGACAGGCGCGTCTTGATGTAGCGGTTGATGTAGTCCGAGGTTTCGATGACCGAGTTCTCGCCCGCCTCGACCGCGATGTAGATGATGGGCTGCGAATCGGCCTCGACCTTGGAGATGATCGGCTCGTCGATCTCGTCGGGCAAAAAGCGCCGGGCGCGCGAGACCTTGTCGCGCACCTCGGCGGCCGCCGCGTCCGGATCGCGCGACAGGTGAAAGCGCACGTCGATCAGGCTGCGCTCGGAGCGGCTGCGCGAGGTCATCACGTTCACGCCCTCGATGCCGGCCAGCTGGTCTTCCAGCGGCTTGGTCACGCGCGATTCGATCACCTCGGGCGAGGCGCCCGTATAGGTGGTGTCCACCGAAACCACCGGCTCGTCGATGCGCGGATATTCGCGCACGGTCAGGCGCGAATACGAGATCAGGCCGATCAGCACGATCACCAGCGACAACACCGTGGCAAAGACGGGACGCCGGACACAGGTTTCGGAGATTTTCACGGTCTTGGCCTTCAGGAGGCGGCGGGCGATTCGGCCACCGGCGCGCCATCGGTGATGCGCTGCAGGCCCGCGATGACGACGCGGTCGCCCTCGGCCAGGCCGGTCAGTATCTCGACACGGCCTTCGCGCCGTTCGCCGACGCTGACCTGCACGCGCTGGGCATGGCCGTCCACCACGCGGTAGACATACTGCTGCGAGCCCGAGGGCGAAAGCGCGCCTTCGGGCACCACCAGGGCCGGGCTGGTCTCGACCAGCAGCGAGACGCGTGCGAACATGCCCGGGCGCAGATCGCCCGCGCTATTGGGCACCTGCGCGCGCAACAGCAGCGAACGGCCGCCGGCGTCCACCAGGGGGCTGATGGCGATCAGTTCGCCGCGGCGGGTCTCGCCGGGCAGCGCATCGAACCGCAGCTCCAGCGGCTGGCCCAGGCGCACGCGGTTCAGGTGGATCTCGGGAATGCGGAAGTCGACCTTGAGCGGATCGATGGCCTCGAGCGGCACGATGTCCTGGCCGACCTGCACGTAGTCGCCCACCGAGACGTTGCGCAAGCCGATGACCCCGTCAAAGGGCGCGCGGATGGACATTTTCTCCAGCCGGGCCTGCGCCAGCGCCACCAGGGCCTGCTGCACCTTCAGGTTGCTGGCCGCCTCGTCGCGCGCCTGCTGGCTGATGAAGCCCTCGGCATGCAGGCTGGTGGCCCGCTTGTGCTGGCTTTGCGCCAGCGCCAGGTTGGCGCGCGCCTGGTCCAGCTCGGCCCGGGCGATCTCGTCGTCCAGCTGCACCAGCAGGTCGCCGCGCTTGACCGGCTGGCCCTCCTTGAAGGGCAGCCGGCTGATGCGGCCGGCCACCTCGGGCCGCAAGGTGACCCCTTCGTCCGAACGCAGGCTGCCCACGGCGCTCAGGCCGCGGTCGAACGGCACCTGCTCGACCGCCACGGTGCGCACCGCGACGGCCTGCTGGCGCGGCGCGGCCGGTTCGGCGGCCTGCGGGCCGGACGCCGGCACGGCGCCGCCAGGGCGGGGCGCCCACCAGCCAAGCGCCACCCCCACGGCCAGCGCGGCCACGGCCACGAGAGGCAATACTGTCTTGTTCATGCTGCTGCCGGATTGCGTGAAGGCCGGCGCGCCGATGAGCGGACGCGGCATCGCTCCACGACTGTAAGAAGAGGAAACACGAGTCTACGCGACTTTATCACCGCCGCGTTGCCGCGCCGAGGCCCCGGCCGGGCCGGGCCGGGCGCCGTTGCAATGGACTGAAACCGTTGATGGAGGTTCACGGCAGGCCGAAGGCGCGGGCGGGCTCGCCGCGCGCCCTACACCGCCTGGCCGCGCCGGGCCATTTCCACGCCCTGGTTGGCCAGCTGGTCGGCCCGCTCGTTGCCCGGATCGCCCGCGTGGCCCCGCACCCAGCGCCAGGAAACGTCATGGCGCGCGACCAGCTCGTCCATGGCCTGCCACAGGTCGGCGTTCTTGACCGGCTTCTTGTCGGCCGTGATCCAGCCGCGCCGCTTCCAGCCGGGCAGCCACTCGGTCATGCCCTTCTGCACGTACTGCGAATCGGTGTGGATGACCACCTTGCAGGGGCGCTTGAGCGCGCGCAGGGCCTGCACCACCGCGGTCATCTCCATGCGGTTGTTGGTGGTGCCCATCTCGCCGCCGCACAAGGCCTTCTCGTGCGGCCCCTGGCGCAGCAGCACGCCCCAGCCGCCCGGGCCGGGATTGCCCTTGCAGGCGCCGTCGGTCCATATCTCGACCGTCTGTTCGTCCTTCATCGTTTTCCTGCCTGCCCGTGCTGCTGTCCGGCGCCGCCTTCGGGCGCGGCGCGATGCGCGCCGCCCGGGCCCTGCGGCACCACCACGGGCGCGGCGCGGCGCGCCCGGCGCTTTTCCTTTTTCCAGGGCGGGCCGATGATGCGCATGCCGCGCACCCGCTTGACCGCCGACACCACATAGACCGCGCCGCAGACCGGCCACCATTTGTCGCCGGCGCGCTCCATGAAACGCCAGCGCCGCAGCCAGCGTTCGGTCTGGCAGGCCGGCGCATAGCAGCCGTAGCGGCCCCGGTCCACCTCGAAGGACAGCAGCTGCAGCCAGTCCTTCAGGCGCGGCAGCGACACCTGGGCCGAAGGCGGATGCGGCAGCCAGGGCTCCATGCCGGGCAGCCGGGCGCGCAGCCCCCACAGGCTCCAGGGATTGAAGCCCGAGACCACCAGGCGCCCGTCGGGCACCAGCACGCGCTCGACCTCGCGCAGCACGCGGTGCGGCTGGCTGGTGCATTCGAAGGCATGAGGCAGCACCAGCAGGTCGATGCTCTGGGTCTCGAAAGGCAGTTCCTCGGGCGTGGCCACCACCTGCGCCTGCCAGGGCCCGGCCTGCGCATCGGCCGCGTCCACGCCCGCATAGACCTTGAACGGCATGCGGTTGGCGCGCAGCAGCTCCAGCGCCGGCAGGCCCAGCTGCAGCGCGTTGAAGCCGAAGATGTCGGCCACCACGCCGTCGAACTGCGCCTGCTCCCATTCGCGCACGTAGACGCCCGGCGCGGAATCGAACCACGCCCCCAGTCCTACAATGTCGGTCTCATCTACCACGCGATGGGGTGTCCTTGCATGAATACGCTCTCCGATCCGTCCGGCGGCACGGGGCCGCTGCGCCCGCTGCCCGCCCTGAGCGACAACTATATCTGGATGGCCAGCCGGGACGGCCAGGCCATCGTGGTCGATCCCGGCCAGGCCAGGCCGGTGCTCGACGCGCTGGCGGCCCACGACCTGCGGCTGCGCGCCATTCTACTCACCCACCACCACCACGATCACGTGGGCGGGGTTTCCGAACTGTACGACAGGACCGGCGCGCAGGTCTTCGGGCCCGCCGGCGAGACGCTGCCGCGCTGCGACGTGCCGCTGGCCGAGGGCGACCGGGTCGGCATAGCCGAGCTGGGGCTGGATTTGACGGTGCTGGACGTGCCCGGCCACACGGCCGGCCACATCGCCTATGCCGGCAGCGTCGCAGGCCAGCCCGTGCTGTTCTGCGGCGACACCCTGTTTGCCGGCGGCTGCGGCCGGCTGTTCGAGGGTACGGCTGCACAAATGTTTGATTCATTGGAGAAATTTTCCAAACTCCCGGGAAATTCCCTGGTCTGCTGCGCACACGAGTACACTCTTGCCAACCTGCGCTGGGCGCTGGCCGTCGAACCGGGCAACCGCCCGCTGGCCGACTGGCATGCCCGGGCCGCCGGTCTGCGCGACCGCGGCCTGCCCACGCTGCCCACCACGCTGGCGCACGAACGCGAGACCAATCCGTTCCTGCGCACCGCGCTGGCGACCGTTGCACAAGCTGCCTCCCGACAAGCCGGCCGAGCGCTGCCCGGCCCGGTGGATGTTTTTGCCGCGCTGCGCGCATGGAAGGACGAATTCAGATAAGAGGACCGATGAACCTGCTACGTAGACTGCTCCCGCTGCTGCTGGTCGCCCTGGCCGGCTGCGCGGGGGTACAGAACAAAGACCAAGTCGACCTGAGCCGCGCCGAGCCCCTGCCGGGCGAGCGCACCCCCACACTCGAACGCTACGTCGCCACCGACACCTCGCGCACGGTGGACCTGACCCGCCCGGCCGCCGACGCCTGGGACCGGATCCGCCGCGGCTTTGCCATTCCCAACCTGGATACCGAGCTGAGCCGCCAGTGGACCGAGTACTACGCGGCCCACCCCGACTCGGTCCAGCGCATGGCCGAGCGCGCCGGCAAGTACCTGTACTACATCGTCGACGAAATCAACCGCCGCGGCCTGCCCACCGAGCTGGCGCTGCTGCCCTTCGTCGAAAGCGCCTACGACCCCGAGGCCTACTCGCGCGCCAAGGCGGCCGGCCTGTGGCAGTTCATTCCCTCCACCGGCACGCACTTCAAGCTGACGCAGGACTGGTGGCGCGACCAGCGCCGCGATCCCATCGCCTCGACCAACGCGGCGCTGGACTACCTGGAATACCTGTTCGAGATGCAAGGCGACTGGTATCTCGCGCTGGCCTCGTACAACTGGGGCGAGGGCTCGGTGCAGCGGGCCATGGCCAGGAACGCCGGGCAGAACCTGCCGACCGACTACCTGTCGCTGACCCTGCCCGACGAGACCCGCAACTACGTGCCCAAGCTGCAGGCCATCAAGAACATCGTGGCCAATCCGGCCAAGTACGCGGTGGCGCTGCCGCCGGTGGACAACACGCCGTACTTCGCCACGGTCAAGAAAAAACGCGACATCGACATCGAACTGGCCGCGCGCCTGGCCGAGATGCCGCTGGAAGAGTTCCGCGCCCTGAACCCGTCGTTCAACCGCCCCATCATCCTGGGCCGGCACGAACCCACCCTGATCCTGCCACGCGACAAGATCGAGGTATTCAACGCCAACCTGCAGGCCTACAAGGGCGAACTGGCGACCTGGAAGGTCTACGAGGCCAAGCGCGGCGAGTCCCTGGCCAAGATCGCCAAGCAGCATGGGCTGTCCGAGGCGCGGCTGCGCCAGATCAACGATATTCCCCGCAAGCAGCGCACCGCGATGACGCAGACGCTGCTGGTGCCGGGCAACGTCGGCGCCGGCGTGCAGCTGGCCTCGCTGCAGGACGCTCCGTCCATGCCCGCCCAGCAGCCGCGCACGGCCGCGGCGGCGCGGGCCGCGCGCAGCTCGCCCAACGTGCGCACCCACACCGTGCGGGCCGGCGATACGCTGTTCGCGCTGGCGCGCCGCTACGGCACCAGCGTGGACGCGCTGCAGGCGCTGAACAACCTGAAGTCCACCCGCCTGAAGGTGGGCGCCACCTTGCGCGTGCCCGGCACGGGCGTGCGCGGCTAGATCTCTCCATCGAACGCTTAGGATCATTCATCATGGGTTTTCTCGACGGCAAGCGCATTCTGGTCACCGGAGTGCTCTCGAACCGATCCATCGCCTACGGCATCGCCCGGGCCTGCCACCAGCAGGGCGCGCAACTGGCCTTCACCTATGTGGGTGAACGCTTCAAGGACCGCGTGGGCGAATTCGCCGCCGAGTTCGGCAGCGACATCGTGCTCGAATGCGACGTCTCGGACGATGCGCAGATCGCCGCGGCCGTGGCCGGGCTGGGCGAGCGCTGGGACGGCCTGGACGGGCTGGTGCACTCGATCGGCTTTGCGCCGCGCGAGGCCATCGCCGGCGACTTCCTGGACGGCCTGTCGCGCGAGGCCTTTCGCGTGGCCCACGACATCTCGGCCTACAGCTTCCCGGCCCTGGCCAAGGCCGCCCTGCCCTTGCTCCAGGGCCGCCAGAGCTCGGTGCTTACCCTGACCTACCTGGGCGCCGAGCGCGTGGTCAGCAACTACAACACCATGGGCCTGGCCAAGGCCTCGCTCGAAGCGAGCGTGCGCTATCTGGCCGCCTCGCTGGGCCCGCTGGGGATCCGCGCCAACGGCATCTCGGCCGGCCCGATCAAGACGCTGGCGGCCAGCGGCATCAAGGACTTCTCGTCCATCCTGAAGTTCGTCGAGGCCAATGCCCCGCTGCGGCGCAACGTCACCATCGACGACGTGGGCAACGTGGCCGCCTTCCTGCTGTCGGACCTGGCGGCTGGCGTGACCGGCGAGATCACCCACGTGGACGCGGGCTTCTCGACTGTGGTCCCGGGCATGGAAAGCTAGGCCCGGCGTTGGCCTCAGTGGCGGGCCACCGGCAGCTTGCTGCCCGAGATGGCCCGCTCGAGCATCACGCCGCGGCGGAACCGGAACAGCTTGGCGGGACGCCCGGTGGCGCCAGCCATGACCTCGCCGGTTTCCTCGACCAGTTCCTGCTGCTCGATCAGGCGACGGAAATTCTGCTTGTGCAGGTTGCGCCCGGCCAGCGCCTGCACGCTTTGCTGCAATTGCAGCAAGGTGAAGTCGGCCGGCATCAGCTCGAACACCACCGGCCGGTACTTGATCTTGGCGCGCAGCCGGGCAATGCCGGTGGCCAGGATGCGGCGATGGTCGTAGCGCATGGCCACGCCGGGCAGGCACAGGCCCTCGGCGCCGGCCTGCCCGCCGGCCGCCTCGGCCACCAGCCCCATTTCGTACAGCAGCTCGTAGCGCTGCAGGATGCGGTCCTCGTTCCAGGAATAGCCGTCCAGCCCGAAGGTCAGCGCGGCGCGCTGGGCGCGCGCCTGGCGCGCGGCCTCGCCCTCGCCGGCCGCGATCCAGGCCCGCAGGGCCGGCAGGATGCGTTCGCCCAGCACGGCGGGCGTGCCGTGGCGATGGTCTTCCCAGGGGAAATAGCGGTACCAGCCATGCCAGCGCGCCTGCAGGTCGGGCGGCGAGGCCGTCTCGCGCGTGAGCGCCAGGTAGCTGATCGAGATGGCGTGGCCCGCCGCGCCTTGTTCGCTGTAGCGTCCGCTGTCGGCAAAGGTGTAAAGCTGCTCGACGTAGCCCAGCGGATGGTGGGTCTGCTGCTCGACCCAGGCCCGCAGGCCCGCCTGCAAGGAGCGGTGGCCGACTTCGAAGGGCCCCGAGGGCAGCGCCTGGCCCTCGTGGGTGGTCAACACCCGCGGCTCTCCCTGCGTGACGGCGGCCAGCACGGCCACCAGTTCGACTGCAACGGAATGCCCCGCCCCGGCGCGCGGGATCACGCCGCTTTGTCGCATTGGCGCTCGTACAGGCTTTCCAGCGCTTCGCGGATGCGACAGGGCTCCTGGAACAGCCGGGCGGTCAGCATGCTGCCCTGGGCCGCCGCGAACATGGCGCGCGCCACCGTGCCGGGCTCGTCGCAGATGCGCAGCGTGCCGTGGGCCAGGCCTTCCTTGAGCACCTGTTCGAGCCAGCTTTCCATGGACAGGAAGAACCGCCGCAGCACGCACTGCACGCTTTCGGGCAGGGACGCCAGGTCCGAGGCCATCATGCCGCCGATGCACAACTGCTTGCCGGCGCTGACCTTGCCTTCGAGCAGCTCGGCGTAGCGGTCGAGCTTGTCGGGCGCCGGCAGCGTGGCGTCGATGGCGTACACCCGCGCGGTGGCCTCTTCGCTGTAGCGCTCGATGGCCTCGCGCACGAGGTCGTCCTTGCAGGGAAAGTAGTAGTGGATGCTGGAGGTCTTGACCCCCACGTGCTGGGCCAGGTCCCGGTAGCTGAATCCGTTGCAGCCCCGGCTCCCGATAAGGGCCTGGGCATAGTCCAGCAGCTGGTCGCGCGTATTGGCGGTGGCGTTCATGGCTGAATATTACCTACTAATAGGTCAGCCCGTCAGTCCTTTGGGGGCGTTGCAGGACGCCATGCGGCTGTCCTGCAACGCCGGTCCATCGGTCATATCGCGGTCACATCGGCGAGCGTGGCGGCGCACGGGCGGGGCCGCCATCGTTCAGCCGCGCGCGGGCGGGTAGTCAAGGTTGCCCCGGCTGACCCAGCCTTGCTGGCGGGCCTGATCGCGGGCTTGTTCGACCTGGGCGCGGCTCAGCGTGCCGGACACGGCGGCAAAAGGCGCCGGATCCAGTTCGCCGGCGAAGACCGGGCCCTGCTCGCGGGCCTGGGCCAGTTCCTGCCGGACTTCTTCGCGGGTGGCGTGGCTGGCGGTCTCCTGGGGCGCAGGATAGTCCAGCTCGCCGGCCTGGGCGGCCGACAGGCCAAGGAAGCAGGCCGAGACGGCCAGGAAGGATGCGATGCGGTTGTTCATGATGGCGTCCATTCAAAAACTATCTATATATAGGTAGATGCGCGGGCGAAAAAAAACTCAGCCACGCACCGGCGGGTAATCCAGGTTGCCGCGGCTGATCAGGCCTTGGGCGCGGGCCTGGTCGCGCTCCTGCACCACTTGTTCGCGGCTCAGGCCGCCGTGGGCATGCGAGATGCCGGTGTCCTGGGGATCCAGCTCGCCGATGAAGGCAGGGCCTTGGGCGCGGCTGTCCTGCAGCGCCTGGACCACTTCGGCGCGGGTCACGGTGCCGGCCTGCGGGACGGCGGGCGGATAGCCCAGTTCCTGGGCCTGGACGGCGGCACCCAGGAAGGCGGCGGAAAGGATGGCGGCGGAAACGAGGGTCTTGGTCATGGTGTTGCTCCAAATCGCTGTGGTGAGGGTTTTAAAATCTATCTATCTATAGATAGACAACCAGGGGAAATAAAAAGCGCACAGTGCGCCGAAACCGTTTTTCGGCCGCTGGACACTTTGTCCGTCAACCGATGAATCGAATATTACCTACTAGTAGATAGATAAACAAGCCCCCGCTACGGCAAAAGATGTAACCGTCGGTACGGCCGCCGGCGGGCACGAAAGAAGGCCCGCGCCGGAAAACCGCCCGGCCCCTGCCCTGCGCAAGGCGCCGCGCCTTGTTTTCTTGCATTTGCTAAGCCTTTGAGCAGACCCGGCCGGGCGCGCTTCCTATGCTGGTCGCATTCGTCGCAGGCAGCGGCCTGGCCCGGCTCGGGCAGGCGCTTACGTCAAGCAAGGAGCGGAACACATGAAGATCGCGTTAAAGACATTGCAGAACCAGGTGGTGGTGATCACGGGCGCCAGCAGCGGCATCGGGCTGGCCACCGCGCGGCAGGCCGCGCAGCGCGGGGCGCGGGTGGTGATGGCCTGCCGCAACCTGGAAATGCTGGAACAGGCGGCCGAACAGATCCGCGCCAGCGGCGGGCAGGCGCTGGCCGTGCAGGCGGACGTGCGCAAGCCCGAGGACCATGCCCGCATCCTGGCCGCCGCGCTGGAGCGCTACGGCACCGTGGACACCTGGATCAACAACGCGGGCGTGTCCATCTTCGGCAAGCTGGAGGAAGTGCCCTACGAGGACCAGCGGGCGCTGTTCGACACCAACTATTGGGGCGTGGTGTACGGGTCGCTGACCGCGCTGGGCCACCTCAAGCAGCATGGCGGCGCGCTGATCAACGTGGGCAGCGAGGTGTCGGACCGCGCCATCCCGCTGCAAGGGGCCTACAGCGCCTCCAAGCATGCGGTCAAGGGCTTCACCGATGCCTTGCGCATGGAATTGGCGGTGGACCAGGCGCCGGTATCGGTGACGCTGGTCAAGCCCGCCTCGGTGGAAACCGGCTTTACCCGCCACGCGCGCAACTACATGGACGTCGAGCCCCGGCTGCCGGCGCCGCTGTATTCGCCCGAAGTGGTCGCCGAGGCGATCCTGTTCGCGGCCGAGACGCCGCGGCGCGACGTGTTCGTGGGCAGCGCCGCCAAGGCCGTCTCGGCCGCCGGCCATCGCGCCCCGGCCCTGCTGGACAAGCTGGCCGGCACCTTCGTGCGCCAGCAGCGCTCGAACGTGCAGAAGCGGCCCGAGCGCCGCGACGCGCTGCACGAACCGGGCGAAGGCATCAGCCCGGCGGTGTCCGAAGGCCGGCCGGTGCATGCGCGCAGCCTGTACACGGAGGCGACCACCCAGCGGCAGGGCGCGCTGTACGCGGGCATGGCCCTGGCCGGCGCCTGCGCGATCCTGGGCATGTTCTCGCGCCGCGGCGGCGCCGCGCGCCACGGCCACCGCCCGGCCTGGGATTGAACGCGCCAGCCCACGACCGACGCGCATCCATGAGCCCCGAATGCAAGGCCCCGCACCCGGCGATCGTCGTGCATCCGCGCGCCAGCGCGCCGGAACACGAACGCGCCACCCAGCAGCACTGGGCCGGCATGCTGGCCGGACTGCTTGCCGGCGCCGGGCCGGCCGGCCCGCCCGGCGCCGCGCGCCCGCGCTACCTGGTCCCCTGCGAGACGCTGGTAGGCGCGGCGTTGGCGCGCCAGCTTGGCATCCAGGACCTGCATGACCTGTTCGGCGGCCTGGTGCCGCATGCCTTCGTGGCCACCAAGGCGGTCAGCCACGCGCTGGTCGGGCCCCGGGCCCGGGCGCCGGCGGGCTGGTCGCATGCCCTAGGGCCGGCGCTGGCCGACGTGGTGCTGCGCGGCTACACCGCCTTCGACCGCGACGAGGCCCGCCAGGCCGGCCGGCAGCTGCTGGCGCACGGCGCGCTGCGGCTCAAGCCCGCCGACGGCGTGGGCGGGCGCGGGCAGGTGGTCATCGAATCGGCCCAGGCGCTGGAGCAGGCCCTGCAGGCCTGCGACGAGCGGGCTTGCCAGGCCGGCCTGGTGCTGGAGGAGAACCTGCAGGAGGTGACGACCTACAGCGTGGGCATCGTGCACGTGGGCGGGCAGACCGCCGCCTACGTGGGCACCCAGTCGCTCACGCCGGACAACCGGGGCGAGCAGGTCTATGGCGGCTCCTTGCTGCGGGTGGCGCACGGCGGCTTCGATCGGCTGCGCGAGCTGGACCTGGCGCCGCAGGAGCGCCGCGCCATCGAGCTGGCCATGCGCTACGACGCCCAGGCGCTGGCCTGCTATCCGGACATCGTGGCCTCGCGGCGCAACTACGACGTGGCCCTGGGCCGCGACGCCCAGGGGCGCGTGCGCATGGGCGTGCTGGAGCAGTCCTGGCGCGCGGGCGGGGCCAGCGTGGCCGAGCTGGCCGCGCTGCGGGCCTTTCGCGACGATCCCGGCCTGCGCTGGGTGCTGGCCGGCACCCAGGAACGCTATGGCGAGGATCCCGAAGCGCTGCCGGACGGATTTGTCATCGTCTACGAGGGCCTGGACCCGACGGTGGGCAGGCTGCGCAAATCGGGAGGGGTCATCGAGCATGGGTACGCATAGCGAGTCGGCCAGCATAGAAGTCGCGGGACAGCGGCTGGACGCCACGTTTCTTGCACCCGACGCCAAGCTGCCCGGCGTGCTGTTCATCCACGGCTGGGGCGGCAGCCAGAAGTTCGACCTGTCGCGCGCCAAGCGCATCGCCGGGCTGGGCTGCATTTCGCTGACCTTCGACCTGCGCGGCCACGCCGCCACCGAAGCCCAGCAGACGATGATCTCGCGCGAGGACAACATGGAAGACGTGGTGGCCGCCTACGACCGCCTGCGCAATCATCCGCTGGTGGACCCGCGCGCCATCGCGGTGGTGGGCAGCAGCTACGGGGGCTACCTGGCCGCCATCCTGACCACCTTGCGCGCGGTGCGCTGGCTCGCGCTGCACGTGCCCGCGCTGTACAAGGATGACGAGTGGACGGTGCCCAAGCGCCAGCTCGACCGCGAGGCGCTGCTGGCCTACCGCAACTCCCATGTCCTGCCGCACGAGAACCGGGCCCTGGGGGCCTGCTCGGCCTTCACCGGCGACGTACTGATCGTCGAGGCCGAGCACGACGACCTCATCCCCCATTCCACCATCATGAGCTATCGCGGGGCCTTCTCCCGCTCGCACTCGCTGACCCACCGCATCATCGACGGGGCCGACCACGCCCTGACCGACAAGGACGCGCAGCGCGCCTACACCTCCCTGCTGCAGAACTGGGTCGAGGAGATGGTGGTCGGCGCGCGCGTGGGCGGACGCGCCACGCATACCGAATAAGGGAGCACGCCATGACCGAGCCGTCCGAACTTCCCGTCCTGCTCATCACGGGCGCCGCGGGCAACCTGGGGCGCTCGCTGGCCCAGGCGCTGGCCGACGATTACCGGATCGTCGGCATGGACAGGAAAGCGCCCGAGGGCCTGGACTATCCCGTCTACGAAGTGGACCTGGCCTCGGACGCCTCGGTCCGGGAAGTGCTGCAGCGGATCGGCGAGGATTTCGGCAAGCGCCTGGCCGGCGTGGTGCACCTGGTGGCCTATTTCGACTCCAGCGGCAAGCCCAACCCGCTTTACCAGTCGGTGAACGTCGACGGCACGCGCCGGCTGATCCGCGCGCTGCGGGACTTCGAGCTCGAGCGCTTCGTGTACGCCAGCACCATGCTGGTCCACGCGCCATGCCGGCCCGGCGAACTGATCGACGAAAGCCAGCCCTTCGATCCGCTTTACGTCTATCCGCAATCCAAGCTGCAGGCCGAACAGGTGGTGCGCGCCGAATGCGGCCCGGTGCCCTACGCCATCCTGCGCCTGGCCGGCGTCTACGACGAACATACCGTGGTGCCGACGCTGGCCCAGCAGATCGCGCGCATCTACGAACGCGACTTCGAAAGCCATTTCTACTCCTCGTCCACGCTGGTGGGCCAGTCCATGCTGCACCGCGAGGACATGATCGACGCGGTGGCGCGCACGCTTGCGCGGCGCCGCACCCTGCCGCCGGATACGGAGCTGCTGATCGGCGAGAGCGAAGGCGTGGGCTATGGCACCTTGCAGGAGCAGATCGGCCAGCTGGTGCATGGCGAGCAGGAGTGGCCCACGATGCGCCTGCCCAAGCCGCTGGCCGCGGCCGGGGCCTGGGCGCAGGACAAGCTCGAGCCGGTGGTGCCCGACGCGCTGGACCAGGGGGAAAAGCCGTTCATCCGACCCTATATGGTGGCCATGTCGCACGCGCACTATGCGCTCGATACGCGGCGCGCCGAGCGCCTGCTGGGCTGGCGCGCGCGGCGCCGGCTGCGCGACGTGCTGCCGCAGATCGTGGCCAACCTCAAGCGCGACCCGCTGCGCTGGTACAAGGCCAACGGCGTGACGCCGCCGCCGACGCTGGCCGAACTGGCCCGGTCGGTGCAGGATCCCGAGGCGCTGCGGGCGCGCAACGAGGCGCTGTACCGCGCGCAGCATGCCGAACACCGCTGGCCGCATTTCGTGAACATCGCGCTGGGCACCTGGCTGATCACGCAGCCGCCGCTGATCGGGGTCACCGAGCCGCTGCTGCGCGGCACGGAAATCGTGCTGGGCACGCTGCTGGTGATCTTCGCCGCCCTGTCGCTGTCCTGGCGCATGTCCTTCGCGCGCTGGGCCTGCGCGGCCATCGGGGCGCTGATCATGGCCGCGCCCTTCTGCTTCTGGACCGCCAACGCCGCGGCCTATCTGTCCGACACATTGGTGGGCGGGCTGGCGCTGGGCCTGGCGGTGGCGCTCAAGCCCGAGCCGGGCACCTCGCCGCTGGCGCGCATGACCGGCCCGGACATCCCGCCCGGCTGGAGCTACAGCCCGTCGGACTGGACGCAGCGCGTGCCCATCATCGCGCTGGCCCTGGTGGGGCTGTACGTCTCGCGCTACCTGGCCGCCTACCAGATGGGCCACGTCGACGGCGTGTGGGAACCCTTCTTCGCCGGCGCGCCGGGCGACCCGCGCAACGGTACCGAGGAGATCATCACCTCGTCGGTGTCCAAAGCCTGGCCGGTGCCCGATGCGGCCGTGGGCGGCTACACCTACATGCTGGAGATACTGACCGGCGTGATCGGCTCGCGCGCACGCTGGCGCACCATGCCTTGGCTGGTGTTCCTGTTCGGGCTGATGATCGCCCCGCTGGGCATCGTCTCGATCACCTTCGTCATCATCCAGCCCATCGTCATCGGCACCTGGAGCACGCTGGCGCTGATCGGCGCGGCCGCCATGCTGGTCCAGATCCCCTATTCGCTGGACGAGCTGCTGGCCGTGCTGCAGTTTCTCAGGCGCCGCCGCCGCGCCGGCAAGAGCCTGCTGCGCGTGTTCCTGTTCGGCGACACCGACGAGGGCGAGCGCGGCAAGCCGGTGGACGAGTTCGACCGCCGGCCGGGCCGCATCCTGGCCGACATTACGCTGGGCGGGGTGTCGATGCCGTGGAACCTCTGGCTGGCCGCCGCCATCGGCGTATGGCTGATGTTCACCCGCGTGACGCTGGGCACCGAGGGGACGATGGCCAACGCCGACCACCTGGTGGGCGCGCTGGCCCTGACGGTCATCTCGGTGGCCGCCGCCGAGGTGGCGCGGCCGGTGCGGCTGCTGCTGGTCCCGCTGGGCCTGGGCCTGGCGGTGGTGGGCCTGGTCTACGGCCAGGGCGTCCTGCAGGCCGGCGCCGCGGTCCTGGCCGGCCTGGCGCTGGCGGCGCTGGCGGTGCCGCGCGGGCGCATCCAGTCCCGCTACGGCGGCTTCGAGCGGCTGATCTTCTGAACCGGCCGCCCGCCCGGCGGCCGGCGCCCGGTGTCTAATAGGGGCATGGACGATATCGACGAGCTACGCAAGCGGCTGACAGAGCTGGAGATCAAGGCCTGCCTGGCCGACGACATGCTGGACCAGCTGAACGAAACCGTATTCCGCCAGCAGCGCCAGATCGAGGTGCTGGTGCGCGAGATCGCGGCCCTGCGCGAGCAGGCCGGGCCGGACGGCGCGGCAACGGCGCGCAGCCTGCGCGAGGAGCTGCCGCCGCATTACTGAGCGCGCCGCCGGGCCAGGTCCACGCAGCGGGCGGCCAGTATCGCGGTGGGGTCGACCAGCTCGGCCTGGCCGCCCTGTCCGGGCGCCAGCGCGATCAGGGGCAGCTCGGTGCAGCCCAGGATGAGCGCCTGGGCGCCCTGGCCGGCCAGGTGGGCAATGGCCGCCGCCAGGTGCTCGCTGCAGGCCCCGCTGGTGTAGCCCGCCTTGACGCCCCTGGGGCCGTAGATGGCTTGCATCACGCGCGCCTGGTGGGCGGCATCGGGCACCAGCAGGCGCATGCCGGCGGCCTCGATCACCGCGCGATACACGCCGCTTGCCACCGTGCCCGAGGTTGCCAGCAGCCCGACCCGGGACGCCGCGGGCAGGCGCTCGCGCAGGTGCGCCGCCACTTCGGACAACATGTTCACGATCGGGATCTGCAGGTAAGGCTGGATGCGGTCCACATAGGCATGGGCGGTATTGCAGGGGATGGCGATGGCGTGCGCGCCGCCGGCCTGCAGGCGTTGGCAGGTGGCCAACAGCGGGATGGTCGGATCGTCGCCGCCGCCCACCAGGTTGGCGGTGCGGTCGGGAATCTGGGGGTTCTGCTCGACCACCATCTTGATGTGGTCCTGGTCGCGGCCGGCCTGCGTGAGATCGACCACCTTGCGCATGAAATCCACCGTCGCGGCCGGGCCCACGCCGCCCAGCACGCCCAGCTTGAACTCGCACGGCGGCGGCGCGCCGTCCACGCCCAGGGCGAACTGCGCGTAGATGGCGTTCACATCCAGCAGCGGGACGGGCGCCAGCGGGCGCAGCGCCTCGGCCAGCACCGGCAGCTCGGTCATTCCCGGGACGATGATCTGCGCGCCCTGGCCGGCCAGGTCGGCGCAGGCCTGGGCCAGCAGCGCCACGCAATCGCCGTCCTGGCGGCCCGCGCGCAGCCCCTGCGGGCCGTAGACGGCGTCCATCAGCTGGCGCTGCGCCGCCTGGCCGGGATGGACGATCCGGGCCAGCCCGCCCAGTTCGCGCTCGAAAAGACCCGACTGGCGGACGTAGGGAGAGGCCAGCACGCCTATGGTCCCGATCCCGGCATGCTCGCGCGCGATCCACGCGCGCAGGGCGTCAAAGAGGCTGACCAGGCGCAGCCCGAGCTGCGGCGCGATCTCGTGCAGGAAAGTATGCGAGACGAAGCAAGGCACCAGGGCGACGTCCACGCCGCGCGCCTGCATGTCCTTGAGCGCGTCGTAGACATGGAACTTGCGCAGGGTGGGATCGTAGCCGTCCTGGGCGATGCCCGGCCGCTCTTGCAAACCGCGCTGCTCGAAGGCGATGTCGGGAGCCGGCACGCCGGCATCGGCCCCGGCCCCGGCGGCGCGGATCATCTTCACCAGCACGTCGGCGCCGGCCACGGCGCCCGGCCCGCCCACCACGCCATATCTGCGCCGGGCGGGAGCGTTCTTGCTGCATTCGGGCATGGCTTGCCTCTATTCGGTCGTGTCGCTTGGAAAATCGCCGGCCGGCCGCCTGGCCCGGCTCAGGCCGAACCGCGCGCAGGCTCGGCCAGGTCGCCGTCCGGCACGCCATCCCGGGCGGCCAGCAGTTCGTCGGCCTTGAGCACGTGGGGCGTGTCGTAGACGCGCTGGTCCAGTTCGCCCTCGCTGCGCGCCACCACGCAGGCCACGGCGCAATCGCCGGCCACGTTCAGCGCCGTGCGGGCCATGTCCAGGATCCGGTCGATGCCGGCGATGATGGCGATGCCCTCCAGCGGCAGGCCGACCGAGGCCAGCACCAGCGAAAGCATGATGAGCCCGGCGCCGGGCACCCCGGCGGTGCCGATGGACGCCAGGGTGGCGGTCAGCACGATGGTCAGGTATTGGCTGCTGTCCAGGTCCAGCCCGTAGGCCTGGGCGATGAATACCGCGCACACGCCCTGGTACAAGGCGGTGCCGTCCATGTTGACGGTGGCGCCCAGCGGCAGCACGAAGCTCGACACCCCGCGCGAGACGCCCAGGTTGCGTTCGGCCGACATCATCGTGACCGGCAGCGTCCCGGCGCTGGAGGTGCTGGTGAAGGCCACCATCACCGGCTCGATGCTGCCCTGGAAGTAGCGCAGCGGATTGAGCCGGGCGACGAACCTGAGCAGCCCGCCATAGACCGCCACGGCATGCAGGATGCAGCCGGCATAGACCAGCGCGATGATCTTGGCCAACGGGGCCAGCAGCTCCAGCCCGTAGGTCCCGGCGACCCAGGCCATCAGCGCGAAGACGCCATACGGGGCGAAGGAGATGACGATCGAGGTCAGCTTGTACATGACATCGGCCGCGGAATCGAAGAAGCGCTTTACCGGCTTGGCGGCATCGCCCGCCAGCACGATGGACAGGCCGAACAGGATCGCGAACACGATGATCTGCAGGACGTTGGCGGTGGCGAAGGCCTCGACCGGATTGGTCGGCACCAGCTCCAGCAGCGTCTGCGTGATGGACGGCGCCTCCTTGGGCGTGACGCTCTTGGCCGCGCCCAGGTCGATGCCCACCCCCGGCTGGAACACGACCGCCAGGGCCAGGCCGATGGAGATCGCCGCCGCCGTGGTCACCATGTACAGGATCAGGGTCTTGGCGCTCAGGCGCCCCATGGCGGCCAGGTCCTGCAGCGAGGCCACGCCGCATACCAGCGAGACGAATATCAGCGGAACGATCAGCATCCTGATGGCCCGCACGAACAGATCGCCGACCGGCTTGATGCTGGCGGCCAGCGCCGCGTTGCCCGTCTGGTTCAGCGCCACCCCCACGACCAGGCCCAGGGTCAGCGCGATGAAAATCTGCTTCCACAAGGGCATTGCCGTCCAGTACGCGAACAGCCCGCGGCGCGCGGGCGAGGATTGGGTGGTCATGGTGTCTCCTGGTCTATGCCCGGTCGCCCGGGGGGTCATTGGATGGCCGCGTGTGCGCATCCCCGCTGGGCAGGGAAAAAACGGCTTCGGCGGCCTGGGTGACGCATTAATACAGCGGCGCGGCGCTACTTGCCCAATTCATCTTTTGGATGCGGCATGCATTTCATGCATGGATCCGGCTTCGGCCGGCCGGCGGTACACTGCGCGGGCGCCGCGGCCGGCGCGGACCCCGTGGAGAACGCGATGGAAGTGAACTGGCTGGAGGATTTCCTGACGCTGGCGGTCACCCGCAATTTCTCGCGCGCGGCGGAACTGCGCAACGTCACCCAGCCGGCCTTCAGCCGGCGCATCCGCAATCTCGAATACTGGGTGGGCGCGGTGCTGATCGACCGCAGCCTGTTTCCCATCGGCCTGACCCCGGCGGGCGAGGCCTTCCGCAAGACGGCGCAGGAGACGCTGGACACCTTGCGCGCCGGCCGCGAGGAGGCGCAGGGCTTCCTGCCCAAGGCCGACGAGGTCGTGGCGATCGCCGCCTCGCATACCATCGCGGTCAGCTTCTTCGCCGACTGGCACGCCGGGCTGCAGGCGGCCATCGGCCCGGTCAAGGCGCGCATCATCGCCGACCACGTCGCCGGATGCGTCGAAGCGCTGATCGCCGGCAGCTGCGACCTGATGCTGAGCTACAGCAGCCCGGCGCTGCCCACCCTGGCCGACATCGGGCGGTATCCCTCGATGACGCTCGCCCGGGAACGGCTCGTGCCGGTCAGCGCCCCGGCCGCCGGCGGCCAGCCCCGCTACGCCCTGGTCGGGCGCAAGACCCTGCCCTACCTGTGCTATGCGGGCACCAGCTACCTCGGGCGGGTCGCCGCCGCGGTGATCGAGCGCGAGGCCCTGTCGTCCCGGCTCGAATTCGGCTACGAATGCTCGATGTCCGACGTGCTCAAGCGCGGCGCCCTGGCCGGCGCGGGCGTGGCATGGATTCCCGAGCGGGCGGTGCGCGACGAGCTGGCCGCCGGCACGCTCGTGCTGGCCGGCGACGAGCGCCATGCGGCGCCCCTGGCCATCTCGCTGTTTCGCAAGGCCGAAGCCGCCCGCCCCGAGGTCGAGCGGGTATGGGCCGCCTGCGCCCAGGCGGCGGCCTGAGGCCGCACGCCGTCTTGCCCGCCGTCCCGCCTGCGACCGCCGCCCGTCCCACCCGGCCGGCACCCGTCCCCGCGCGGGCTCGTCCATGCGCGGGCGACATGGGCGATTGGCAAACAGCATCAGGTGCACGGCCAAGCCTGGTCAGAATGGTCGCATTTTCCTACCGGGACCCTGACCATGCATACCACGACACGCATCGAACACGACCTCCTGGGCGAACGCGAAGTCCCCGCCCAAGCCTACTGGGGCATCCATACCCTGCGCGCGCTGGAGAACTACCGCATCAGCGGCCGCGCCATCGGCACCTACCCGCAGCTGGTGCGGGCGCTGGCGCTGGTCAAGCGCGCCGCCGCGCGCGCCAACCAGCAGCTGGGGCAGCTCGATGCGCGGCGCGCGCAGGCCATCGCCGCAGCCTGCGCGGACATCGAGGCGGGCCGCCTGCACGACCAGTTCGTCGTGGATGTGATCCAAGGCGGGGCGGGCACCTCCACCAACATGAACGCCAACGAGGTCATCGCCAACCTGGCCCTGGAAAAGCTGGGCCGGCCCAGGGGCGAGTACGCCGCCGTGCACCCCTTGAACCATGTGAACATGTCGCAAAGCACCAACGACGTCTACCCGACGACGCTCAAGCTGGCGATGGTGTTCGCCATCGACGCCCTGCTCCAGGCCATGGACGCGCTGCAGGCGGCCTTCCAGGCCAAGGCCTCGGAGTTCGCCGACGTGCTGAAGATGGGACGCACCCAGCTGCAGGAGGCCGTGCCGATGACGCTCGGCCAGGAATTCATGACCTACGCGGTCATGCTGGGCGAGGACATCGCGCGGCTGCGCGAGGCCACGGCGCTGATCCAGGAGATCAACCTGGGCGCGACCGCCATCGGCACCGGCATCAACACCGACATCCGCTACGCCCGCCTGGCCACCGCCTTGCTGGCCGAGTTCGCGGACGTACGCCTGGTCCCCGCCCAGGACCTCATCGAGGCCACGCAGGACACCGGCTCGTTCGTGCAGCTCTCGGGGGTGCTCAAGCGCATCGCCTGCAAGCTCTCGAAGGTATGCAACGACCTGCGCCTGCTCTCGAGCGGACCGCAGGGCGGCTTTAACGAGATCCGCCTGCCCGAGCGCGCGGCCGGCTCCTCGATCATGCCCGGCAAGGTCAATCCCGTGATCCCCGAGGTGGTCAACCAGATCGCCTTCGAGGTCATCGGCAACGACATGACCATCACCATGGCCTCGGAGGCCGGGCAGCTGCAGCTCAACGCCTTCGAGCCCATCATCGGCTACTCGCTGTTCAAGAGCATCGAGCATCTGACGGCCGGCTGCCGCACCCTTGCCGCCAACTGCGTGGCGGGCATCACCGCCAACCGCGAACTGCTGGCCGAACGCGTGCGGCGCTCGGCCGGCCTGGCCACGGCGCTGAACCCGCACATCGGCTACGAGGAGGCCACCTGGGTAGCCCGCGAGGCGCTGCGCACCGGGCGCGGGGTCGCCGAGCTGGTGCTGGAGAAGGGGCTGATGGGCAAGGAGGCGCTGGGGGCGGCCTTGCAGGTGGAGGCGTTGACGGGGCCTCGGGCGGTGGTGGCCGATGGGGCGTCCGTTTGAACACGTCCGCCTGGACACGTCCGCCGAGGCCGGCCGTCAAGCAAGCCGCCCACCCATCAAGCCACACACCCTCGCCAAAATCAATCGCGCCCTGCCCTCAAGCTATTTCCCGCTCCAACGCGGCTCCCGCTTCTCCAGGAACGCCGCCACGCCCTCGGCGAAATCCTGCGACAGGTAGGCCTTGAGCAGCAGCTGCTCCTCCAGCTCGGCCGGCACGGGCGGGGCCAGCGCCGCCAGGGTTTCCTTGGTCACCCGCATGGTCAGGGGGGCATGGCCGGCGATGGTGGCGGCCAGCTCGTCGGCGCGCGCCTGCAGGGCGGCCTCGTCGGCCAGCACCTCGCTGACCAGGCCCCAGCGCAGCGCCTCGTCGGCCTCCACCAGGCGGGCGGTCAGCAGCAGGTCCTTGACCCGGCCCGGGCCGATCAGCGCGGCCAGCCGCGCATGCGTGGTGGCCGACAGGCAGTTGCCCAGGGTGCGCGCCATGGGCATGCCAAAGCGCACGTTGCCCGCGGCGATGCGCAGGTCGCAGCAGGCCGCGATGCCCATGCCGCCGCCGGTGCAGGCGCCGGCGATGGCGGCGATGGTGGGCACCGGGCAGTTCTCGATCACGCCCAGGATGCGCGAGATGGTGTGCTCGTAGTCGATGGCGTGCTGCGCGCTGGAGAAGCGCTTGAATTCCGAGATGTCCGTGCCGCTGGCAAAGGCCTTGTCGCCCGCGCCGCGCAACACCACCACCCGGATCTGCGGCTGCTCGTGCAGCGCGCCCAGGGTCTGCGCCAGTTGCTCGTACATGGTGAGCTTCATGGCGTTGCGCGCCTGCGGCCGGTTGAAGGTGATGCGCAGGACGGGGCCGTCGGCCTGCACCAGCAGGTCCTGCTCGACGGTCTGGGTATCGGAATTCATGCTCGCTCCTCGTTATCGTTGATGCCTGCGGGCGCACCGCGTGCGCCCGGGCGGCGCGGCAGCAAGGCCGGCACCGGCTGGCATGCTCGCAGCATAACGGACCTTGGGCCCGGACGGGCTAGATGCCTTCCAGGTAGGTGTCCAGGTCCAGGGTGGAACGCTTGCCGATGTCCTGGCGATGCGCCTTCAGGAAGGCGTCGGCCGAGCGCCGCCCCTCGTCGCGCAACATGCAGAGAAAGGCCCATTCGGCGTTGAGCTTGGACGAATAGCCCAGCCCGCCCAGCGCCGCGCTGGCCACGCGGTGGATGCGCATGCCGGCCCAGCGGGCGCACTCGCCGCGGCCGGGATCGTCCAGGCTGCGCATCAGGGCGATCATGCGCAATTCCTTGAGCAGGCAGGCGTTGAACGACACCTCGTTGAGCCGGTTCTGGATCTCGCGCGCGCCGCGCGGCGCGCCGCCCTCGCGCTCGACCGGGTTGATCTGCACCAGGACCACGTCGCTGCAGCGGCAGTCGCGCACCAGCGGGGTGATCGTCGGGTTGCCCGAGTAGCCGCCGTCCCAATAGGGATCGCCGTCGATCTCCACCGCCTGGAACAGCGTGGGCAGGCAGGCCGAGGCCAGCAGCACGTCGGGGTTGAGCTCGGCGTTGCGAAACACCCGCCCGCGGCCGGTGCGCACATTGGTGGCGGTCACGAACAGGCGCACCTTCGAGGCCACCAGCCGCTCGAAGTCCACGCTTTGCTCGAGCACTTCGCGCAGCGGGTTGAAGGCCACCGGCGCCAGGTCGTAGGGCGAGACCAGCCGGGCCGCGAAATCGAAGGCCAGGTAGGACGGCGAGTAGTCCAGCGTCCAGCGCCCCAGCAGCACGTCCAGCGGGCTGCGCCGCAGCGGGCTGAACAGGGCCGCCTCGGAGACGCGGCGCCAGAATCGCTCGAGCGCGGCCCGGGCGCCCTCGGCGCCGTCCTCGGCATAGCCGTCGGCCAGCACCACCGCGTTCATGGCGCCGGCCGAGGTGCCCGAAATGCCGTCCACCCGCAGGCCGGGCTCTTGCAGGAAACGGTCCAGCACGCCCCAGGTGTAGGCGCCGTGGGCGCCGCCGCCCTGCAAGGCGAAATCGATCGTGAAGGGAGCGGACTGGACGGGCATGGGCAAGGCTCCTGGCGCGGGCTGATCCGGCCCGCGGCCGCCGCGCTGGCGGCCGCGGGCACCTTGCTCATCATTGTAGAGATGTGAGAATTTTGTGCAGCGCAATGCGCCGCGCGGGTCAGTGGCGCGCCGCCGAGGCGTCCATCAGCTGCTTGATGGCGCTTTCAAGCGCCTCCAGGGTGTAAGGCTTGCGCAACAAGGCCATGCCCCGGTCCAGCGCCAGGTTGGCGTCGGTGAACTGCGTGCTGAAACCGGTGACGAACAGCACCGGCAGGTCGGCCCGGCGCTGGCGCGCCGCCTTGGCCACCTCGATGCCGCTCATGCCGGGCATGCGCACGTCGGTCACCAGCAAGGCCACCGGCGTCTGGTCTTCCAGCACGCCCAGGGCCTCGCCGCCGTTGGCTGCGCCCACGGGGTGATAGCCCAGTTCCTCGAGGGACTGGAGCATGACGTCAAGAACCAGGTCGTCGTCGTCGACGGCCAGCACCACAGGTGCGGAGGAGGAAGAAGTACTCATCGATAGCGGGATCGTCCTTCGGCAGACGCGGGCGCAATATCCGATCGGACAGCGCAGGCGCAGCATAGCAATTTTCGTGTCGGTAAAGTTAACCGTATATTGCAGTCCGCCGCGCATTTTTACTTTTTGCCGCCCCGGGCGGGCCCATAGGGCGCAGGCCCCCCGCCTATAATCGGCAGATCTGGTAACGCTTATCTTCTTCTGGAAAGTGCCGACGCTTTGATGACCGACCGCGCCGAGCCCTGCGAGCACGAGCCCATACGCGTTCCGGGCAGCATACAGCCGCACGGCTTTCTCGTTGCCGTCGATATCGGCTCGCAACGTATCTCCCGCATCAGCGCCAATGCCGGCCAATACCTGGGCCGCGCGCCGCGGTCGCTGCTGGGCCGGGACTGGCGCGAGGCGATCGAGCCGCTGCCCGCCGGCGTGCAGGCCCGGCTGGCGCAGGGCCCGCATCTGCAAGAGCCGGTTTTCCACGCCGTCCAGGTCTACAACGGGCATTCCTGTAGCGTGTCCTCGCATGCCGCCGGGGACGAATTCGTCCTGGAATTCGAAGCGCTCGAACCCGGCGCGCAGGCCTCGCTCGATGCGCTGTATCCGCAAATCCGGGCCAGCGTCGAACTGATCCGCGCCCAAGAGCGCGTGGAAACCCTCCATGGCCTGACGGCGCGGCTGATGCGCGAGATGACCGGCTTTGACCGGGTCCTGGTCTACCGCTTCGACGCCGCCTGGAACGGCACCGTGGTGGGCGAGTCCCGCAACGAGCGGCTGCCCTCCTACCTGGACCTGCGCTTTCCGGCCGCCGACATCCCGGCCCAGGCGCGCGAGCTTTACCGCCTGAACCGCATCCGGCTCATCCCCGACGTCGACTACGAGCCCGTGCCGCTGCTTGCGCACAATCCGCAGGCGCAGCCGCTGGACCTGAGCTACTCGGTGCTGCGCAGCGTCTCGCCCATGCACCTGCAGTACATGCGCAACATGCGCACGCCGGCCTCCATGTCGTTCTCCCTACTGGTGGACGGCCAGCTCTGGGGCCTGGTTTCCTGTCACCACAGCGAGCCGCGCCGCGTGCCCACCCAGGTGCGCGCCGCCTGCGACTTCCTGGCCCAGATCGTCGCCATGCAGCTGGCCGGCAAGCATCGCGCCGCCGATGCCGCCGAGCGCGTCTCGCTGCAAGCCTTGCAGACCGAACTGCTGTCCTCGATGGCGCAGGCCCGGCATTTCGCCGACGGCCTGGCCCGGCGGCCCGAAGCCTTTCTCGGCCTGACGCAGGCCGTCGGCGCGGCCGTGGTGCTGGAGGACGAATGCCTGCGCATCGGCCAGGCGCCGCCGGCCGGGCGCATCCTGCAGCTGGCCGGCTGGCTGGCCGCCGAGCAGGCCGGCCAGGAGGTCTTTGCCACCGACCGCTTGCCCGCGCTGTGGCCCGACGGCGCCGGCCTGTCGGCGCAGGCCAGCGGCGTGCTGGCCATTTCGGTTTCGCAGCTGCACCGCAGCTACGTGCTGTGGTTCCGTCCCGAGCTGGTGCAGACGGTCAGCTGGGGCGGGGATCCGCGCAAGGCGGCGGAGCCCGACGAGCGGCTGCACCCGCGCAAGTCCTTCGAAGTCTGGAAGGAAACCTTGCGCCATCGCAGCGAGCCCTGGACGCCGGCGCAGGTGGACGCGGCGGCCTCGCTGCGCAACGCCATCCTGGGCATCGTCATGCGCAAGGCCGAGGAGCTGGCCGAGCTGTCCAACGAATTGCGGCGCAGCAACAAAGAGCTGGAGGCGTTCTCGTACTCGGTCTCGCACGACCTGCGCGCGCCGTTTCGCCACATCGTGGGCTATGCCGAGCTGCTCAAGGAAGTCGAGGTGCTGCGGGACCAGCCGCGCGCGCTGCGCTACGTGGACACCATCATCGAAAGCGCGCACACAGCGGGGCGGCTGGTGGACGGCCTGCTCGACTTCTCCCAGGCCGGGCGCGTGGCGCTGGCCCGCGACCGGGTCAACATGGACCGCACGGTCAGGGAGTGCCTGCAGATGCTCGAGCCGGATACCCGCGGGCGCGACATCACCTGGCATATCGATCCGCTGGGCACGGTGGTGGGCGATGCCGGCATGCTGCGCCAGGTTTTCCAGAACCTGCTGGGCAATGCCATCAAGTACACCCGCGGGCGCGAACATGCCATCATACGCGTGCGGCGCGAGAAGCAAGGGGCCAACGCCGTCTTCTCGGTATCGGACAACGGCGTGGGCTTTGACATGCGCTATGTCGGCAAACTGTTCGGCGTTTTCCAGCGCCTGCATCGCATGGAGGAATTCGAAGGCACCGGCATCGGCCTGGCCAACGTCAAGCGCATCGCCGAGCGCCACGGCGGCAAGGTATGGGCCGAGGGCGAACCCGACAAGGGCGCCACCTTCTTCTTTTCCATTCCAGACCGCAACGAGACCGTCCCATGACAACGCCGCTCAAGAAGATCCTGCTGGTCGAAGACAATCCCAAGGACCTTGAACTGACGCTGGTGGCGCTGGAGCGCTGCCAGCTGGCCAACGAAGTGATCACGGCCCGCGACGGGGTCGAGGCGCTCGACTGGCTGCTGTGCCGCGGCGCACACGCCCAGCGTCCCGCCGAGGACCCGGCCGTGGTGCTGCTGGACCTGAAGATGCCCAGGATGGACGGCCTGGAGGTGCTCGAACGCATCAAGGGCGACCCGGCCACGCGCCATATCCCCGTGGTGATGCTGACCGCCTCGCGCGAGGAATCCGACCTGGTGCGCAGCTACGACCTGGGCGTGAACGCCTTCGTGGTCAAGCCCGTCGATTTCAAGGCCTTCTTCCAGGCCATCCGCGACCTGGGCATGTTCTGGGCCATCCTGAACGAGCCGCATCCCGGTCGCCTGCACAGCGGCCCCATGAAGGTGACGGAGGCCTGACCTTGCCCCCCTTGCACATCCTGCTGCTCGAAGACAGCGACATCGACGCCGAGCTGCTGCAGACCCATCTGCAGCGCTCGGGCATCGCGCACCGGATCAAAAGGGTCTGGACGCGCCAGGACTTTCTTGCGGCCATCGAGGCCGACACCTACAACCTGATCCTGGCCGACTACGTGCTGCCCAGCTTCGACGGCATGAGCGCGCTGGCGCTGGCCTCGGCCAAATGCCCCGATACGCCTTTCATCTTCGTGTCGGGCACGCTGGGCGAGGAAGTGGCGATCGAATCGCTCAAGCGCGGCGCCACCGACTACGTGGTCAAGCAGCGCCTGGACCGCCTGCCCAACGCCGTGCAGCGCACCCTGGCCGAAGCCCACGAGCGCCGCGCGCGCCGCAGCGCCGAGCAGCGGCTGCTGGAGATCAACGCCACCCTGGAGCAGGCGGTCGAGGCCCGCACCAAGGAGCGCGACCTGGTCTGGCGGGTCAGCCAGGACCTGTTCGTCATCTGCGACGGCGACGGGACCATCCGCGCCACCAATCCCGCCTGGGCCGAGATACTGGACTGGCGCGAGCACGAGCTCGCCGGCCATGCGCTGATCGACCTGGTAGCCGAGGAAGACGCGGCGACCGCCCACTCCTCGATGGCGCGGCTGGTCACCGACGCCGTGGTGCGCGACCTGGACTTGCGCATCCGCACCCGCCAGGGCGCGACGCGCGCCTTCAGCTGGACGCTGGTCAAGACGCCGGAGGGCCAGTTCTATGGCGCGGGACGCGACATCTCGCACCGGCTCGATCTCGAGGCGCAACTGCGCCAGGTGCAGAAAATGGAGTCCATCGGCCAGCTCACCGGCGGGGTGGCGCACGATTTCAACAACCTGCTGACCATCGTGCTGGGCAACCTGGAAACCCTGCGGCGCGCCCAGACCCCCGAGACCCCGGCGCGGCTGCGCCAGGCGCTGGCCAACGCCGTGCGCGGCGCCGAGCGCGGCGCCAAGCTCACCAGCAGCCTGCTGGCCTTCTCGCGCCGCCAGCCGCTCACGCCGCAATGCGTAAACGTCAACCAGCTGGTCGAGCGCCTGTCGGTGCTGCTCGGGCGCACGCTGGGCGAGCATATCCACCTGCACACCGAACTGGACCGGCGCGCCTGGCAGACCTTCGTCGATCCCAACCAGCTCGAGAACGCCGTCATCAACCTGGCGGTCAACGCGCGCGATGCCATGCAGAACGGCGGCACGCTGACGCTGCGCACTTCCAACCGCACGCTGGACGAGGCCTATTGCGCCGTCAACAAGGAAAAAACCCCGGGCGATTACGTGCAGCTGGCAGTCAGCGACACCGGCAGCGGCATGTCGCCGGAGGTCATCGCCAAGGCCTTCGACCCTTTTTTCACCACCAAGCTCGAAGGCCAGGGCACCGGGCTGGGGCTGAGCCAGGTCTATGGCTTCGTCAAGCAAAGCGGCGGCCACGTGCGCATCCATTCCGCCCCGGGCCAGGGCACCACGGTGCTGCTGCTGCTGCCGCGCTCGGATGCCGCGGCCCTGGAGGATCCCCAGGCGATGCGCCCCGAAAGCCCGGCGCTGCCTGCCGCCCACGGCACGGAGACCATACTGGTGGTCGAGGACGACCCGGACGTGCGCCAGCATTCGGTGGCCACGCTGGCCGACCTGGGCTATCGCACGCTGGAGGCGGCCGACGGCCACCAGGCGCTGGCGCGGCTGCGCGCGCATCCCGAGATCTCGCTGGTGTTCACCGACGTGGGCCTGCCGGGCACGCTCAACGGCAAGCAGATGGCCCAGCAGGCCTTGGACATGCGGCCGGACCTGCCCATCCTCTTTACCTCGGCCTACGCCTCGGACGTGCTCCTGAGCAACGGCCGGCTGGAGCCGGGCGTGGCGCTCATCAGCAAGCCGTATACCGTCTCTGCGCTGGCCCAGCGCGTGCGCGCCATGCTCGATTGCCGGCCCCGCCCGCGGGTGCTGCTGGTCGAGGACGACGAACTGGTGCGCTCGCTGGCGGTGGAGATCCTCGAGATGGCCGACCTGGCGGTGGAAGAAGCCGTCACGCTGGCCGAGGCCCGCGGCAAGACCGGCACCGACCCGCAGCTCGAACGCTTCGCCGCCATCGTGGTGGACCTGGGCCTGCCCGACGGCAGCGGCGAGGACCTGGCCCAGTCCCTGCGCCGGCGCCGCCCCGCCTTGCCGATCGTGATCCTGAGCGGCGATACCGAAAGCGGCATCCGCGCCGCCTTCGCCAACGATCCGTACACGCGCTTCCTGCAAAAGCCCTATCGCGGCGACGACCTGATCGCCCTGCTGCGGCAGGCCCTGGCCAACGGCCAGCATTGCGGCAACGCCGCCCCGGCCTGAGGCGGCCCGCGTCATGGAACTGCGCCAGCTGCGCTATTTCATCCGGGTCGTCGAACTGGGCAGCATGGGCCGCGCCGCCCTGGAGGCCGGGCTCGCCACCTCGGCGCTGAGCCAGCAGATCAGCCGGCTCGAAGGCGAGCTGTCCACGCGGCTGCTGCACCGATCCTCCACCGGCGTGACGCCCACCGACGCCGGGCTGGCCTTCCTGCGCCAGGCCCAGCTGGCCATCCGCCATGCCGACGCCGCGGCCGACGCGGCCCGCCAGGCCCGGCTTTCCGGCCACGTGTGCGTGGGCCTGTCCTCGACCACGGCCACGGTGCTGGCGCCGCGCTTCATGCAGACCATGCGCCAGCGCTATCCGGACGTGCGCCTGCGCATGACCGAAAGCCTGTCGGGCCACCTGGCGGCCCTGCTGAACACCCGGCAGATCGACCTGGCCATCGTCTTCGACACCGACCTGATGCAGCGCTGGAGCGTCACGCCGCTGCTGCGCGAAGACCTGTTCCTGCTGGCCGATCCGGCGCTGGCGGGCCTGCCGCCGGGCGAGCAGGCCACGCTGGCCGACATCCGCGGCGTGCCGCTGGTGCTGCCCAGCCCCGGCCACGGCCTGCGCACCCTGATCAACACCGCCTTCGCCCGCGCCGGGCAGATGCCGCACGTGACGGCCGAGATCGACGGCCTGGCCACGCTGATGGCGCTGGTGCGCGCCGGCGACTTCGCCACCATCCAGCCCGGCGCGGCGGCCGGCCAGGACCTGGGCCTGCGGCGCATCCTGCTGACCGGCGAGGGACTTTCGCGCCAGAACCTGCTGGTCGGGCTGCCCGAGGAAGAGCTCTCGCCCGCGGCGCTGGCCGCCCGCGTGGTGCTGCGCGAAACCGCCCGCGCGCTGGTGCGCGAGCGCCGCTGGCCGGGCGCCAGTCTTCAGGAAAACTGAACACCCCTTAGCATTTGGGGTCTGGCGGCGTGCGGCGGCCCCTCCTATAGTCCAGCCCTATCCCTGCGAAACGAGAAAGGTAAAGCCCCATGTGGGATGTCCTGGTCATAGGGGGCGGCAATGCCGCCCTGTGCGCGGCCTTGATGGCCCGCGAAGCCGGCGCCAGCGTGCTGATGCTGGAAGCCGCCCCGCGCGAATGGCGCGGCGGAAACTCCCAACACACCCGCAACCTGCGCTGCATGCACGATGCGCCGCAGGACGTGCTGGTGGACGCCTACCCCGAGGAAGAATACTGGCAGGACCTGCTGAAGGTGACCGGCGGCCTGACCAACGAGCACCTGGCCCGCCTGACCATCCGCGCCTCGTCCTCCTGTAGGGACTGGATGCGCAAGCACGGCGTCAATTTCCAGCCGCCGCTGTCGGGCGCGCTGCACGTGGCGCGCACCAATGCGTTTTTCATGGGCGGCGGCAAGGCGCTGGTCAACGCCTATTACCGCAGCGCCGAGGCGCTGGGCGTGCAGGTGCGCTACCAGGCGCCGGTCGAGCGCATCGAGCTGGACGGCACGCGCTTCGTGGCGGCCTGGGTGGGCGATGAACGGATCGAGGCGCATGCCTGCGTGCTGGCGGCCGGCGGCTTCGAGTCCAACCGCGAATGGCTGCGCGAGGCCTGGGGCCAGAACGAGCGCGGCGAATGGCCGGCCGACAACTTCCTGATCCGCGGCACGCGCTTCAATCGCGGCGTGCTGCTCAAGCACATGATCGAGGCCGGCGCCGACAGCATCGGCGATCCCTCGCAATCGCACTGCGTGGCCATCGACGCCCGCGCCCCGCTGTACGACGGCGGCATCTGCACGCGCATCGACTGCGTGTCGCTGGGCGTGGTGGTCAACCGCCAGGCGCAGCGCTTCTACGACGAGGGCGAGGATTTCTGGCCCAAGCGCTACGCCATCTGGGGCCGCCTGGTGGCCCAGCAGCCCGGCCAGATCGCCTACTCCATCATCGATAGCAAGGCCATCGGCCGCTTCATGCCGCCGGTGTTCCCCGGCACGCAGGCCGATACGCTGGAGGAACTGGCCCGCAAGCTGGACCTGGACCCCGCGGCCTTCGTGCGTACGGTGCAGGACTACAACGCGGCCTGCCGCGTGGGCACCTTCGACCACACCGCCCTGGACGACTGCCATACCGAGGGCCTCACGCCGGCCAAGACCCACTGGGCCCGCCCCATCGACCGTCCGCCCTTCTACGGCTACCCGGTGCGTCCGGGCATCACCTTCACCTACCTGGGGCTGAAGGTGAACGACCAGGCCGCCGTGCACTTCGGCGGCGTGCCCAGCGACAACCTCTACGTGGCCGGCGAAATGATGGCCGGCAATGTGCTGGGCAAGGGCTACACCGCCGGCGTGGGCATGTCCATCGGCACGGCCTTCGGCCGCATCGCCGGCACCCAGGCCGCCCGTTTTGCCCTGGCCGCCAGGCAAGGCATGAAGAACAGGAGTACCCGTGAAGCCGCTTGAATCCCTTATTGCCCAGGCCCAGGCCATGCCCTCGACCATGGCCCAGCCCGCCAGCGCCGACCGCGACCCCGGCGTGAAGGAAGCGCCCGTGAGCTTCGTCTCGCGCCGCGCCGTGCCCGCCTCGCCCACCACCGAGGACGAGGCCGAAGTTGCCCGCATGATGCAGATCTGCAATGCCTGCCGCTATTGCGAAGGCTTCTGTGCGGTGTTTCCGGCCATGACGCGCCGGCTGGAGTTCGGCAAGGCCGACATCAACTACCTGGCCAACCTGTGCCACAACTGCGGGGCCTGCCTGCACGCCTGCCAGTACGCCCCGCCGCACGAGTTCGCGGTGAACGTGCCGCAGGCCATGGCGCGCGTGCGCATGCAGACCTACACCGACTATGCCTGGCCCGCCGGCATGGGCCGGCTGTACCAGCGCAACGGCCTGACCGTGGCCATGGCCACGGCGCTGGCGCTGGCGCTGTTCCTGGTTCTGGCGGTGGCCTCGGCCGGTTCGCTGCTGCACGAGCCGCTGGCCGGCGACTTCTATGCCATCTTCCCGCACAACACCCTGGTGGCGCTGTTCGGCACGGTGTTCGGCTTTTCCATGCTGGCGCTGGCCATCGGCGTGACGCGCTTCTGGCGCAACGTCTCGCCCGGACAGGCCAGCGGCGCGGCGGTGGCCGGCGCGGCGCACGACGCGCTGCGGCTGCGCTACCTGGACGGCGGACACGGCAAGGGCTGCAACGAAGCGGACGACGCCTTCACGCTGTGGCGCAGGCGCTTTCACCACTTCACTTTCTACGGCTTTATGCTGTGCTTTGCCTCGACCTCGGTGGCCACGCTCTACCACTACGTGCTGGGCCTGCAGGCGCCGTATCCCGTGCTCAGCCTGCCGGTGCTGCTGGGCACGGTCGGCGGCATCGGCCTGCTGATCGGCCCGGCCGGCCTGCTGTGGCTGAACCTGCGCCGCCACCCCGAGCATGGCGACACGCGCCAGCGCCCCATGGACCGCGGCTTCATCGCGCTGCTGTTCGTGGTCAGCCTGACCGGCCTGCTGCTGCTGGCGTTTCGCGACACCTCGGCCATGGGCCTGCTGCTGGCCATCCACCTGGGCACCGTGATGGCGCTGTTCCTGACGCTGCCCTACGGCAAGTTCGCGCACGGCATCTACCGCAGCGCGGCGTTGCTCAAGTGGAACATCGAAAAGCGCAAACCCAATCCCGTTGCGGCGGGTTCGGACTGACGGCGTTAGACTGTGCCGGCCCCCCAAAAAAACAACCCGAGGAGACACCGGCATGGCAAAGCAAAGAACACGGTGGCTGGCTGCGGCCGCCATCGCCATCCAGGGCCTGCTGCCGATGGCGGCCAGCCAGGCCCAGGACTTCCCCCCCTCCAAGCCCGTCACGCTGGTGGTGGGCTTCGCGCCCGGCGGGGCGGCCGATGCGGCGGCGCGGCTGATCGCCAAGCAGCTGGGCGAGAACATCGGCCAATCGGTCGTGGTCGAGAACCGCGCCGGGGCCGGCGGCAACATCGCCCACCAGTACGTGGCCGGCGCACCGGCCGACGGCTCGGTGCTGCTGTTCGGCTCGATCGGGCCGCTGACCATCGCGCCGCACCTGATGAAGCTGCCCTACGACCCCTTCACCGACCTGGCGCCGGTCTCGGGCGGCGTGCATTTTCCCAACGTGCTGGTCGTGCCGGCCAGCCTGGGCGTCAAGACGCTGGCCGAACTGGTGCAGCGCGACAAGGACAAGCCCGGCTCCGTCGATTTTGCCTCGACCGGCGCGGGCTCGGCCTCGCACCTGGCCGGCGAGCTGTTCAACCAGCAGGCCGGCATCGAGATGGTCCACATTCCCTACAAGGGCGGCGCGCCGGCCATGCAGGACCTGCTGGGCGATCGCGTGTCCTCGTATTTCGCGGCGCCGCCTACCGCCATGCCGCACGTCAAGACCGGCAGGCTGGTGGCGCTGGCGACCACCGGCCTGCAGCGGCCGGCCTACCTGCCGGAGATTCCCACCGTGGCCGAATCGGGCTACCCGGGTTTCGAGGCCCTGAACTGGTATGCCTTCGTGGCGCCGGGCAAGACGCCCGAAGCGGTGCTCGAGCGCATGAACGAGGAACTGGTCAAGGTGCTGAACGACCCCGCGGTGCGCCGGAGCCTGGAACAGCATGGCCTGACGCCCCAGCCGAGCACCCGCGCCGAATTCGCCGATTTCATGCACAAGGAATCGGACAAATGGGCCCAGATCATCGAGGCGCGCAAGCTGGCTGCCCCTTAGCCGGTTCCTACCGGCCCTGTCCCGCCCTGAACCCACCGCCGCACAAAGGCGGTGCGCCGCGCCCCACCGAGGCGCACCGCGCGGTGCATGGCCGGCGCCTGCGCGGCATTGTTCAATGCCGCCTATCAAGGCATCGATGTTTTTCATTTGTGGTTCCTCCCGGGCATCGCCCATAGTGATGGACATAGCGGCACAGAGCCGCAGTCGTCACAAGCACAAGGGGAATCGCAATGAAGACATGGATCGCAAAGGCCATGGCGGGCGCGCTGGGCGCAGCCTGCATGCTGGCCGCCACCGGCCCCGCGGCCGCGCAGGACGCCTACCCGGAACGGCCGCTGCGCCTGATCGTGCCCTGGGCCGTGGGCGGGTCCACCGACATGCTGGGACGGCTGCTGGCCGAGCGCATGGGCCGCGAGCTGGGCCAGGCCATCGTGGTGGAGAACCGTCCCGGCGCCACCGGCACTATCGGTTTTTCGCAGGTGGCGCGCGCCCCGGCCGACGGCTATACCCTGCTGCTGGGCACCAACAGCACCTTCGCCATCGCGCCGCATTTCTACCCTGACCTGAACTACGACGTCTTGCGCGACTTCGCCTCGGTCGGCATGATCGGCGTGAACCAGCAAGTGCTGTGCGTGACCGCCGACTCGCCGCTGCAATCGCTGGACACGCTGCTCGAACGGGCCCGGCGCCAGCCCGGCGAAGTGACCTACGCCTCCTCCGGCGTGGGCGGCTCCAGCCACCTGGCCACCGAACTGCTGATGGCCAGGCTGGACTTCGACATGCTGCACGTGCCCTACAAGGGCGGCGCGCCGGCCCTGCAGGCCATCATGGGCAAGCAGGTGGACATCGGCTTCGTGGACATCAGCCTGGCCGAACCCTTGATCAAGGGCGGCAAGCTGCGCGCCCTGGGCACCAGCGGCACCAACCGCGCGCCCACGCTGCCCGACGTGCCGACGCTGGCCGAGGCCGGCGCCCGGGATTTCAGTTCGCTGACGACCTTCAGCCTGCTGGTACCCGCGGGCGTGCCCGCGCCCGTCGTCTCGCGCGTGAACGCTGCGCTGAACACGGCCCTGACCGACCCGGCCGTGATCGATCGGCTGGGCGCGATGGGCTATGAACTGACGCCCGGCGACGCGCAGGCCTATGTCGAGCATGCCCGCGCCGAGAACGCCAAGTGGGGCGAACTGATCACCGAACGCAAGATCACCCTGACCCAATGAATCCCGCCACCCCCGCCGAAACCGGCAGCGCGTCCCTGCTGCTGTCCCCGCTGCGCATCCGCGACCTGACGCTGCGCAACCGCATCGTGGTCTCGCCCATGTGCCAGTACGCCTCGCAGGACGGGCTGCCCGGCGACTGGCACCTGGTGCACCTGGGCCAGTTCGCGCTGGGCGGCGCAGCCCTGGTGTTCACCGAGGAAACCGCGGTGGCGGCCGAAGGCCGCAAGACCTATGGCTGCGCCGGCATCTATGGCGACGCGCACGTGGCCGCCTACCGGCGCATCACCGACTTCATCCGCAGCCAGGGCGCGGTGCCGGGCATCCAGCTGGGCCATGCCGGGCGCAAGGCATCCTGCGGGCCGCCGTGGACGCAATTCCGGCCGCTGACCGAACAGGACGCCCAGGCGGGCATGCCGCCCTGGCGCGGCGTCTCGGCCAGCGAGATGCCCGCCAAGCCCGGCGCGCTGGCCCCGCGGGCGATGGACGCCGGGCAGATCCGCGAAATGATCGCGCTGTGGAGGCTGGCCGCGCGCCGCAGCCTCGATGCGGGCTTTCAGGTCTGCGAAATCCACGGCGCCCACGGTTACCTGATCCACCAGTTTCTTTCGCCGCTGTCGAACCTGCGCCAGGATGCCTGGGGCGGCGACCTGCAGGGCCGCATGCGCCTGGCGCTGGAGATCGCAGAGGCGGTGCGGGCCGAGTGGCCGGCCGGGCTGCCGGTGTTCTTCCGCGTCTCCGCGGTCGACGGCGAGGGCGGCGCCTGGAACATGGACGATACGGTGGCGCTGGCGCAGGCCCTGCGCGAGCGCGGCGTGGACGTGGTGACCTGCTCATCGGGCGGGATCAACGGACCGCTGAACATGGCGGTGGTGCCGCGCACGCCGGGCTACCAGGTACCCTATGCCGCCCGGGTCAGGCGCGAGGCCGGCATGGCCGCCTGCGCGGTCGGGCTGATCACCGAGCCGGCCCAGGCCGAAGCCATACTGCGCCGGGGCGACGCCGACCTGATCGCGCTGGCGCGCGAGCTGATGCTGGACCCGCGCTGGCCCGTTCGGGCCGCGCGCGAACTGGGCGCACCCGACTACCTGGATCTGCTGCCGTCCGACTACGCTTGGTGGCTCAAGCGCCGGGAGCAGATCCGGGCGCTGTCCGATGCTGGCTGAAAGCGGCCTGCGCCGGCTGCACGCCCTGCGGCAGCCGGCGCGTGGCCAGCACGCCCATCAGCGCATCGAGCAGTGCCTGCGCCGTACCCGAGAGCGAGCGGATGTTGCGGGTGACCAGGAACAGCTCACGATACAGGACAGGCGTGCCCAGCGGCCGAAAAGGCAAGGTCTCCAGTTGGTGGGTGCTGGCGGTCAGGGCCGGCAGAATGCACAGCCTGCCGCCCAGTTCGAGCATGGGATAGAGCGAGGGCGAACTGGAGACTTCCTCGCGGTATTCGGCCAGGTCGAAGCGCTGCAGCGTGCTGCGGTGCACGCTGCCGACCTGGGTATCCGAGGCCAGCCCGACGAGGTCGCGCTTGTAGGCGGAAACCTCGCTCCAGCCGAGCTCGCCGACCTGCTGCGCCAGGGGATGGTCCGGACTGCACACCACGCCGTAGCGGTCCTGAAGCAGGGGCGTGTAGTCCAGGCCGTCGTAGTCGGACAGGCGGCTGGTCAGGCCAAAATCGACCTCGCCGTCGCGCACGCGCCGCTCGATCTCGGCCGCCCCGCCCTCGCGCACCGACAGCGTTACGGCCGGACAGTCGGCCTGGAAACGCGGCAGCGCCGGCACCACCAGCCAGGCCAGCACCGAGGGCGCCGCGGCGATGCGCAGGTGTCCCTGCGCCTGCAGGGCCAGCGACTTCAGGTCGCTGACGATGGCGTCGAACTGCGCCAGCACGCCGGCGGCCTGCCGATGCAGGTGGCGGGCCGCGGGCGTGAGCGTGACGCTGCGCGTGGTGCGCTCGAACAGCTTGACGCCGACGTCCTCCTCCAACTGGTGGATGGTGGCGCTGAGCGAGGACTGGGTCAGGAACAGGCGCTCGGCCGCACGCGTGAACGAACCGGTATCGGCGACGGCGACGAAGCTGCGCAGGTGGCGCAAGGCGATCAGGGAAGCCATGGACGTATCGCGATCCTGTGGAACGGCGGAAACAGCCCAAGAATATATAGGCATGATTAATTAATCAACAGTTATTTTTCATTGGTAGCTGTCAATCCGAATTCCTATCATGGCGGCACCTGCTCCGTTTTTTCAATCGAGGCTTTTGACGTGAACGCTCCCAGCGACTTGCCCGCCGTCCGCGATGCCCTGCGCATCGCCGTCGACATCGGCGGCACCTTTACCGACGGCGTTGCCATCCGCGAATCCGACGGCCTGATCTGGGTCGGCAAGACCCTGACCACGCCCGAGGACCCCGGCATGGCGGTCTCCGAAGTCACCCGCGACCTGCTGCGCCAGGTGGCGCAGGCCGGCCCGGCGCCGGGCCTGTCCGAAGTCGTGCACGGCACCACGCTGGTCACCAACACGCTGATCGAGCGCAAGGGCGTGCCCACCGCGCTGGTGACCACGGCCGGCATGCGCGACGCCCTGGACATCGGCCGCGAATGGCGCTATGACTTGTACGACCTGGAACTGGCCCTGCCCGAACCGCTGATCCCGCCTGCTCAGCGCGTCGAGCTGGACGAACGCCTGGACGCGGCTGGTCAGGTGCTGGCCGCGCCCGAGCGCCAGGCGCTCGAACAGTTGGCCGAACGCGTCAAGGCGCTGCGGGTGCGGTCGGTGGCGGTCTGCCTGCTGCACGCCTACCTGAACGACAGCCACGAGAAGCTGGTGGGCGAGACCCTGCGCGCCGCGCTGCCGCAGGTCGAGGTCTCGCTGTCCTCTGAACTGGCCCGCGAGGTCAAGGAATTCGAAAGAACCTCCACGGTGGCGGCCAACGCCTACGTCAAGCCCATCGTGGCGGACTACCTGCGCCAGCTCGAAAGCCGGATCGCCGCCGTGCAGCCGGACACACCGCTGCGCATCATGGTCTCGAGCGGCGGATTCACTTCCGCCCCTGCGGCCGCGCAGACGCCGATCTTCCTGCTCGAATCCGGACCCGCGGCCGGCGTGCTGTCGGCACTGAACACCGCCCGCAACCATGGCGTACGCAAGGTGCTGGCCTTCGACATGGGCGGCACCACGGCCAAGGCCTGCGTACTGGCGGGCGACGAGCCGCCGGTGGCCCACAGCTTCGAATGCGCCCGGGTGCACCGCTTCAAGCGCGGCTCGGGCCTGCCCATCCTGATTCCCAGCATCGACCTGATCGAGATCGGCGCCGGCGGCGGCTCGCTGGCCCACGTCAACCGGATGGGCCTGCTCAACGTCGGGCCCGAGTCGGCCGGTTCGGTGCCCGGGCCGGCCTGCTACGGCCTGGGCGGCACCGAAGTCAGCGTGACCGATGCCGACCTGCTGCTGGGCTACCTGAACGCCGACAACTTCCTGGGCGGCGAAATGCGCCTGCGCAAGGACCTGGCGCTGGCCGGCGTGCAGCGCCTGGCCAGCGCGCTGGACATGGCGCCCATGCAGGTGGCCTGGGGCATCCATGACATGGTCAACGAGAACATGGCCAGCGCGGCCCGCATCCACATCGCCGAGAAAGGCCACGATCCGCGCGGCTTCACCTTCGTGGCCACCGGCGGGGCCGGCCCCGTGCACGCCGTCGAGGTGGCGCGCAAGCTGCGCATCCCGCGCCTGCTGGCTTCGATCGCGGCCGGCGCCGGCTCCTGCCTGGGCATGCTGGCCGCGCCTGCGCGTGCGGACCGCGCCTGGTCTCAGCCTGCGCTGCTCGAGGAGATACGCTGGCAGGAGGTCAACGAACGGCTGGCCGCGCTGCACGGGCAGATCGCCGGCGAACTGCGTTCGGCCGGCGCCGACGAGCAGGCGCTCGAATGGAACATCGGGGTGGAAATGCGCTATGACGGCCAGGGCGACAGCGTGTCCGTGGCCCTGCCCTGGCAGGTTTTCGGCGAGGACGCGGACGCGGCCGTGCGCGGCGCATTCGAATCGCGCTACCGCGAGCTGTACGGCCGCCTGGTGCCCGGCGCGCGCGTGCAGGCCCTGACCTGGCGCCTGACCGGCCGCTCGCGCGACAGCGTGCGCAGCTTCCGCTGGAGCGGGCGACAAGGCGCGGCCGCCGAGCCCAAGGCACGCCGCGACATCTACCTGCCGCTGCGCCAGGCCTTCGGCACCGTGGACGTCTACGAACGCTACGCGCTGCCACCCGGCACCCGGCTGCAAGGGCCGCTGGTGCTGGAAGAGCGCGAATCCACCCTGGTCGTCCCGGTTCGCGCGGACGTGCAGGTGCTTGCCGACCTGACGGTCTCCGTCGAAATCAAGGAGTTCGAATGATGCATGCCGCCGTCCCTCACGCGAGCGCCCGGGCGGCGCGCCGCGACCGTTTCGACCCGATCGAGCTGGAAATCCTCTGGAAGCGGCTCATCAGCATCGTCGACGAAGCCTCCACCACCTTCGTGCGCACCTGCTTCTCGACGCTGGTGCGCGACGCCAACGATTTCGCCGTGGTGCTGACCGACGCGCAGGGCCGTTCGCTGGCGCAGTCGACCATGAGCATCCCTTCGTTCATCGGCAGCCTGCCCGCCACCGTCAAGCACTTCCTGCGCAAGTATCCGGCCGACAGCCTGAAGCCGGGCGATGTCCTGGTGACCAACGACCCGTGGATGGGCACCGGCCACATCCACGATGTCAACACCGTCATGCCCATCTTCCACGAAGGCAAGGTGGCGGCTTTCGCCGCGGTCACCTCGCACCTGCCCGACATCGGCGGGCGGCTGCGCAGTAACGCCAACCGCGAGATCTACGAGGAAGGCCTGCAGATTCCCATGCTCAAGCTGCTCGATGGCGGCGAGGTCAACCAGACGCTGGTGGACCTGATCCGCCAGAACATCCGCGTGCCCGAGCAGGGCATGGGCGACATCTGGGCGCAGGTCAGCGCCTGCCGCATGATGCAGGAGCGCCTGCTGCCGCTGCTCGAGACCACCGACCTGCAGGCCCTGGGCGCCGAGATACGCCAGCGCTCGGAAAGCGCCATGCGCCAGGCCATCGCCGCCCTGCCCGACGGCAGCTACGAGTCCGAGGTGCTGCACGATGGTTTCGAGGAGCCGATACGGATCCGCTGCCGGCTGGCGGTACAGGGTGAGCGCATAGACATCGACTACGCCGGCTCCAGCCCCCAGCAACCGCGCGCCGTGAACGTGGTGCCCATCTACGCCTTCGCCTATTCGGCCTTCCCGATCAAGGCGCTGCTGTGCCCGGACGTGCCCAACAACGAGGGCGGCTTCCTGCCCATCACCACGCACGCGCCGCTCGGCTCCATCCTGAACCCCACCTATCCGGCGGCCTCGGGCGGGCGCGGCGCCATCGGCCACATGCTGGCCCCAGCCATTTTCCTGGCGCTGGCCGACGTGCTGCCCGACCGGGTCTGGGCCTCGGGCTCGGCCAATTCCTCGGTCACGATGTTCGGCCAGTACCGGGGCCGGCCTTTCAACGTGGTCAACTTCGTCAACGGCGGGCAGGGCGCCACCGCCGCGCGCGACGGCTATTCGGCCCTGTCCTTTCCCGCCAACCTGGGCAACACGCCCGTGGAAATGATGGAAGCGCTGGCGCCCATCCGCATCCTGCGCCGCGAAATCCGGCGCGGCAGCGGCGGCACTGGCCACCACCGCGGCGGCGACGGCATTTCGCTGGAGTTCGAGATCACGCCGCAGGCCACTTCCGTGTCGGCGTCGTTCCTGATGACGCGCCTGAAGTATCCGCCGCCCGGCCTGAGGGGCGGGCAGCCCGGCCAGCGCGGACGCCTGCTGATCAACGGCAGCCCCGCCGATCCGACCGAGCAGCGGCTGCTGCGCCCCGGCGACCGGATCCTGATGGAGACGGCCGGCGGCGGGGGGTGGGGTGGCCCACCCCCGAAGCGCTAGCGCGTGTCCCACCTCGCGGCTGGCAGGCCACTCGGATTCGCCAGGCACCGTACAGTCCTCAAGGACTGTACGGTGTCCGGGCTCATCCCCCTCAAGGGGGCACGCCTGCGGACCGGCGGGGAGAACCCACCCCCGAGGCGCTTCGCGCCTCCCCCTCAAGGGGGCGACGCTGGCGGACTGGCAAAGCCAGCTCCGCGGCCTCCCCGCTGGACCGAGGTTTACAAGGGGGTGGCTTTCCGCCGAACCCTATTTATCTTTAATAGCGAATAATCGTTCTTTATTTTTCATTGGAAATGCCAAATCCGGGTTCCTATGATGACGGCGTCACATGAACAAGGAGATGGCATTGGATGCATGGGCCATAGGGATCGACATCGGTGGGACCTTCACCGATGTGGTCGCCCTGGAATACGCGACCGGCGCGCTGCACAGCCTGAAGGTCCTGACCACGCACGGCGACCCGGCGCAGGGCGTGGCCGACGGGGTGCGGCGGCTCATCGAGGCGCGCGGCATCGAGCCGGGCGCGGTGGTGCGCGTGGTGCACGCCACCACGCTTTTCACCAACGCGCTGATCGAGCGGCGCGGCAGCCGAACGGGGCTGCTGGTGACCGAAGGATTCAAGGACGTCATCGAGATCGGCCATGAGCGCAAGTACGACCTGTACGACCTGAACATCGAGGCGGCGCGCCCGCTGGTCGAGCGGCGGCTGCGCGCCGAGATCGGCGCCCGCATGGACGCCGCCGGCAAGGAACTGGCGCCGGTGGACGCCGAACAGGTCAGGCAGGCCGTGGGCGCGCTGGTCGAGCAAGGCATCGAATCGCTGGCGGTGTGCCTGCTGCACGCCTACGTCTCGCCCGCCCACGAGCAGGCCGTGCAGCGCATCGTGCAGCAGGCCTATCCGCAGCTGGCCCTGACCCTGTCCTCGGACGTAGCGCCGGTGGTGCGCGAGTTCGAGCGGCTCTCGACCACCGCGGCCAATGCCTACATCAAGCCGCTGGCCAACCGCTACCTGGACCGGCTGCAGGCGCGCCTGGCCGAGCTGGGCCTGCGCAGCGGCCTGCTCATGATGCTGTCCAACGGCGGACTGGCACACATCGACGAGGCCAAGCAAACGCCCATCGAGCTGCTGGAATCCGGGCCGGCGGCCGGCGCGATCTCGGCCGCGCGCCATAGCGCGCAGGACAAGCAGCCCAACCTGCTGGCCTTCGACATGGGCGGCACCACGGCCAAGCTGTGCCTGGTCGAGCAAGGCCAGCCGGCCATCGCCTTCGGTTTCGAGGCCGCCCGCCAGAAGCGCTTTGCCGAGGGCAGCGGCCTGCCCATCCGCATCACCACCATCGACCTGATAGAAATCGGCGCCGGCGGCGGCAGCCTGGCGCACCGCGATGCGCTGGGACTGCTCAAGGTGGGCCCGCAAAGCGCCGGCTCCGAGCCCGGACCGGCCTGCTACGGGCGCGGCGGCGAGCAGGCGACCGTAACCGACGCCAACCTGGTGCTGGGCTATCTGAACCCGGACTACTTCGCCGGCGGCACCGTGCCCATCGACGTGGACCTGGCCCGCCAGGCGGTCGGCGCGCTGGCGCGCGAACTGGGCTGTGACCCCGTCCAGGCGGCCTGGGGCATGCACGACATCGTGGCCGAGAACATGGCCGCCGCCGCGCGCGTGCACGTGGCCGAACGCGGCAGGGATCCGTGCGACTTCGTGCTGCTGAGCACGGGCGGCGGCGGCCCGCTGCATTCGTACTACGTGGCGCGCAAGATCGGCGTGAACACCATCATCTGCCCGCCGGCCGCCGGCGTGGCCTCGGCCTACGGACTGCTGGTCGCGCCGGCGCGCGCCGACCGCTCGCGCACGGTCAGCGTGCGCCCGGCCACCGACGCGCTGCAACGGCTGGAGGCGGTCTTCGCCGAACTGGAAGGCCAGGCCGGCGCCAGCCTGGCGCCGCTGGACCCCGCCTTCGGGCCGGTGCGGCTTGCGCGCCAGGCCGACGGCCGCTATGCGGGCCAGGGCTTTACCCTGACGGTGGACCTGCCCGCGGGCCCCTACGATGGCGCGGGCGCCCCGGCGGCCGACCACGTGCGCGCCGCGCTGCTGGCCGCCTTCGAGGCCGGCTACCGCGAGAAGTTCGGCCGCACGCCGCCGGACGTGCCCATCGAACTGGTGAACCTGCGTGTGACGGCCCTGGCGTCGCCGCGCCAGTCGATCGCGCTGGCCGGCCTGCGGGCGGGCGGCCAGGCCCCCGTCAAGGCGCGCCGTGCCGTGTACTTCCACGAAGCCGGGCAGTACCTGGACACGCCGGTCTATGACCGCACCGTGCTGCGGGCGGGCTTTTCAGCCAGCGGACCGATGCTGATCGAGGACGAAGGCTCGACCCTGGTGGTCGGCCCGCAGGGGCACGTCGAGCAATGGGCCAGCGGCAATCTCGTCATCAAGCTTCAGGAGCAGGCATGAAAACCGGCCAACGCAATACCCGCAATGCGGACGACCCCATCTTCCTGGAAGTGTTCTGGACCCGCGTGCGTTCGGTCGTCAACGAGGCGGCCAAGCTGATCGTGCGCACTTCCTTTTCCACGCTTTCGACCGAGGCCAACGATTTCGCGGTGGTGCTCACCGATACGCAGGGACGCGCGCTAGCCGAAAACAGCGGCAGCATCCCCTCGTTCATCGGCACCCTGCCGGCCACGGTGCGCGCGGCGATCGAACGCTTCGGCGTGCAGGACATGCGCGACGGCGACGTCTTCATCACCAACAACCCCTGGATCGGCACCGGGCACCTGAACGACGTGAGCCTGGTCAAGCCGGTCTTCCATGGCGCTCGCCTGGTCGGCTTTGCCGCCACGGCCGCCCACCTGCCCGACATCGGCGGCAAGATCCGCTCGGTCGACGCGCGCGAACTGTTCGAGGAGGGCTTCCACATCCCGCTGATGCGCCTGCTGGACGAAGGCCGGCCCGACGAATCGCTGCTGACGCTGCTGCGCACCAACGTGCGCACGCCCGAGCAAAGCGTGGGCGACGTCTGGTCGCAGGTGGGCGCGGTTGAACTGATTAGCGCACGCCTGTGCGCCATCCTGGACGAATACGGCCTACAGGGCGTGGATGAACTGGCCCAGGCGCTGTTTGCCCGCAGCGAGGCGGCCATGCGCCAGGCCATCGCCGCCTTGCCCCGCGGCGAATACCGCTACACCATGCAGACCGACGGCTTCGAGCAGCGCTTCTGCTATACGGTCACGGTGCGCATCGGCGCGGGCGAGATCGAATGCGATTTCACCGGCACCTCGCCGCAGCAGCCGCGCGGCATCAACTGCGTGCTGGCCTATACGCGCGCCATGACCGCCTATGCGATCAAGTGCCTGCTGCTGCCCGATCTGGCCAACAACGACGGCCTGTTCCGCCCCATCCGCGTGACCGCGCCCGAAGGCTCCATCCTGAACCCGCGCTTTCCCGCGCCGGTGGGCGGGCGCGCCTGCACCGGGCATTACGTGCCTGTGGCCATCTTCGGGGCGCTGCACGCCGTGCTGCCCGAGCGCGTGATGGCCGGCGTGGGCTCGCCGTTGTGGATCGCCAACCTGAGCGGCACCCGCCAGGACGGCCGGCCTTTCGCCACGGTGCTGTTCTACAACGGCGGGATGGGCGCCACGTCGGTCAAGGACGGCGCCTCGGCGATGTCCTGGCCCAGCAACATCTCGGCCACGCCGGTGGAGGTGGCCGAACGCGAGGCGCCGCTGTTCTTCAAGTACAAGCGCCTGCGCCCCGGTTCGGGCGGCAGCGGCGCCTTGCGCGGCGGCCTGGGTCAGGAGATCTGCTTTGCCAGCCGCCACGACACCCCGCTTTCCATCGTCTTCCTGACCGAGCGCCTGAAAGTGGGCGCGCCCGGCCTGGGCGGCGGCGGGGACGGCGCGCTGGGCGCCGTGCTGATCAACGGCCAGCCGGTGGACAGCCGCAAGCCGCAGGTGCTGGCGCCCGGCGACGAAGTGATCCTGCGCACGCCCGGCGGCGGCGGCTACGGGCCCGCGCAGGCCCGCGACCCGCGGCTTTGCGACGAAGACTTCAGGCAAGGCTACGTCGCCCAGCCCGCCTAAAGCGTCCGTGCGCCACGCCCGGCGCAGGGGCCGGGCGGGCCTTTTCTTTCTCACCAACCAATAAAAGGGGAAATACCATGAGAACGACCATTGCAACGCAGTTGTTCGCGGCAGCCTGGACCAGCCTTGCGCTGGCCGCCCCGGCCTGGGCGGCCGACGCCGCCGCCGGCTATCCCGACAAGCCTATCCGGATCGTCGTGCCCTACCCGGCCGGCGGCTCCACCGACGTGCTGGCCCGCACGCTGGGACAGAAAGTGGGCGAGACGCTGGGCCAGCCGGTCGTGGTCGAGAACCGCGCAGGCGCCAGCGGCAACATCGGCGCGAGCTACGCCGCCAAATCCACGCCCGACGGCTACACGCTGTTCCTGGGCACCTCGACCGCGCTGTCGGTGAACGAAAGCCTGTATGCCGACCTGCCCTATAGCCCCCAGCGCGATTTCGCGCCGGTCGTGCTGGCCACCATGCTGCCCAGCATCGTGGTCGTGAACGCGAACTCGCCCCACCAGACGCTGCAATCGCTGACCGAGGCGCTCAAGCAAGGCAGGCAGGCCACCAACTACGCCTCGGCCGGCAATGGCACGCCCTCGCACCTGGGCGGCGAACTGTACAAGCGCATGACCGGGGCGCAGGCCGCGCACATCCCGTACAAGGGCGGTGCGCCCGCGCTGACCGACCTGGTGGGCGGCCATACCGCCTATATGTTCGCCATCCTGCCCGAGTCCATGCCGCTGGTGCAGAACGGCCAGTTGCGCGCACTGGCGGTGACCACCCGCGAGCGCCTGCCGGCTTATCCCGACCTGCCGACCGTAGCCGAATCGGGGGTGCCCGGCTACGAGCTGATCGGCTGGTACGGCTTTCTGGCGCCGGCCGGCACGCCCGAGCCGGTGCTGGCCAAGCTGAACCACGCCTTCAACCAAGCCTTGCAAGATGCACCGACGCGCGCCAAGCTGCAAGGCCTGGGCTTCGAGATCGTGGGCGGACCCGCCAGCCGCCTGAGCGAATTGATGGCTTCGGAATCGGCCAAGTGGAAGCAGGTGATCGAGCAAGCCGACATCAGGATCGAGTGAGCTTGCCCGCGCCGGCCGCCGCGCGGCCCCGCCTGGGCATTTTGCCATGCAGGACGCGCACGCCGGTCAGGGGTTTCTTGGCCATGGTTTCGCCGATCAGCGCCAGCAGCATTTCCGCGCTCGGGGACAGGGCGCGCAGCTTGCGCGTGACCAGGCAGACCTCGCGGGACAGGCGCGGACCCTTCAGTTCGCGAAAGACGTAGCCCGAATAGCCCACGGAATGCGCCACCAGCGCCGGCAGGATGGCGTAGCGGTCGCCATGGCGCAGCAGGGCATGCAGCGAATTGGTGCTGGAGACCTCGTCGTGCGAGCCTTCGAAGAAGGCCGGCTGGCCCGAATGCTCGCGCAGGTATGCATAGATGCCGGTATCGGCGCTGAAGCACACGTGGCCGGCCGGATCCAGCGCGGACCACGGCAGCGGGCCGCTGCGACCGGCCAGCGGATGCGCGGCATCGCAGACCACGCCGTAGCGGTCCTCGAACAGAGGGGTATAGATGAGGTCTTCCAGGCCCTTGTGCCTGCTGGTCACGGCGAAATCGATCTGGCCGTTGGAAACCATGGTCTCGACCATCTGGGCACCGGCGTCGCGCAAGGCCAGCGTCACGTTGGGATGGAGCTTGCGAAATGCATGGATGGCATCGGCCAGGAACAGGTCCATTACCGAAACCGGCGCGGCCACGCGCAACTGGCCCTGCCTACCCTGGGAAAAGGCCTGCAGGTCGCTGATGGCGCCGTCGAACTGGCTCAGGATGCGCTCGGCCTCGGCCTTGAAGCGCTGCGCCTCGCGAGTCATGGTCACCCGCCGCGTGGTTCGGTCGAACAGCCGCACGCCCACCGCCTCCTCGAACTGCTGGATGGTGGCGGTCAGCGAGGACTGCGTCAGGAACAGGCGCGAGGCGGCGACCGTAAAGGAGCCCGCCTCGGCGACGGCGACAAAACAGCGCAGGTGGCGCAGCGACAGGTTGCGGATCATGCGGGTCTCCGCCCGCCGGAATGTGCGGACGGCGGGCGCACGAAGAATATATTGACAGAACCGAACAATCAACAAATATCAATTATTTGTTATGAATAAATTCGCAGCCTAGAATTTTTCACACCCCCGGATCGACCGGCACGGAAAACGCTCTTTCATGCAAGCAACTGTCACGCGCCCTTTGCGCATCCTGCTTTCCTCCCAGTGCGCCGATAATCTCGGCGCGCAGGTCGCGGCCGCCCTGGGCCGGCGCCCCCATGAAATCGTACGCGCCAGCCCGCGCGTGGACGATGCGCCCGGCGACGTGGACATCGGCTTCATCTCGCGCGACGTCACCGGCCTGTCCACCAAGCACGTTGTCCAGGAGCCGTTGCAGGCCTTCTATGCCAGCCTGCGCCGCTCGCCTGCATTGCGCTGGGTGCACGTGCATTCGGCCGGCGCCGACCGGCCCATCTTCGCCGAACTGCGCGAGCGCGGTGTGCAGGTCAGCACCTCGCCCGGCGCCAACGCCGAGGTGGTGGCGCAAACCGCGCTGGCCGGCGTGCTGGCGCTGGCGCGCCACTTTCCGCTTTTGCTCGAGGCGCAACGCCGGCGCGAATGGGTTTCGCTCGTGGCCAGCGGCCTGCCGGCCGACCTGGCCGGACAACACGCCATCGTGGTGGGCTGGGGGCCCATCGGCCAGCGTATCGCCGGCTATCTGCGCATGCTGGGCCTGCGGGTGACGGTGGCACGCCGCCAGCGCGAACCGGGGGCCGGCCCGGACCTGTCCACCATCGCCTATGCGGAATTGGACATTCATGCCGCCCAGGCAGACTGGCTGGTGCTGGCCTGCCCTTTGACCGAGCAGACCCGCGGCCTGGTCGGCCCGGCCACGCTGGCGGCCATCAAGCCGGGGGCCCGCCTGGTGAACGTGGCACGCGGCGAAGTGATCGTGCAAGCCAGCCTGGAAGCGGCCCTGCGCGAGAGCCGGCTCTCGGGCGCCTACCTGGACGTATTCGAATTCGAACCGCTGCCCCGCGACAGCGCCCTCTGGCAAATGCCCAACGTCATCGTCACGCCCCATTCGGCGGGACATTCGGACGGCAACGAAAGACGCGTAGCGCGGATTTTCCTCGACCTGCTGGGCCAGTGGCGCGATTGACGCCGCCGGTCCCGCCCACTTCCAATCGAACGACATGGCCCTGATCGCATCCCGAATCGAACGCATCAAACCCTCTCCCAGCTCGATGGCCGGCCAGCGCGCGCGCGAACTGCGCGCCGCGGGCCGCGACATCGTCAGCCTGACCTCGGGAGAACCGGACTTCGATACGCCGCCCAACGTGACCGAAGCGGTGGTGCGCGCCATGGCCCAGTCGCGCACCAAGTACACCGACGTGGGCGGCACGCCGGAACTGAAGGACGCCATCTGCGCCAAGTTCGCGCGCGATAACGGCCTGACCTACCGGCCCGAGGAAGTGGTGGTCGGCAACGGCGGCAAGCAGATCATCTTCAACGCCCTGCTGAGCACGGTGCAGGAAGGCGACGAAGTCATCGTGCCCACGCCCTACTGGGTGTCGTACCCGGACATCGTGCTGCTGGCCGGCGGCCAGCCGGTGTTCGTGCCGGCCCCGCCCGAACATGGCTTCAAGCTGCAGCCGGCCGACCTGGAGCGGGCCATCACGCCCCGCACCCGCTGGCTGGCGCTGAACAGCCCCAACAACCCCAGCGGCGCGCTGTATTCGCGCGAGGAACTGCTGGCCCTGGCCGAAGTGCTGCAAAGGCATCCCCACGTCTGGGTGCTGACCGACGACATCTACGAGCACATCCGCTACGACGGCCGCCCCTACTTCACGATGGCGCAGGTCGCGCCGGCGCTCAAGGCGCGCACGCTGACGCTCAACGGCGTGTCCAAGGCCTACGCCATGACGGGCTGGCGCATCGGTTTCGGCGCGGGGCCGGCGCCGCTGGTCAAGGCCATGACCAAGCTGCAGTCGCAAAGCACCTCTGGCGCCTCCTCGATCAGCCAGGCCGCCGCGACGGAGGCGCTGAACGGCCCGCAGGACTTCATCGCCGAGCGCTGCCGGACCTTCCAGGCGCGGCGCGACTACCTGGTGGCACAACTGAACGGCATGCCGGGCCTGCGCTGCCACGTGCCCGAAGGGGCCTTCTACGCCTTTCCGGACTGCGCGGGGCTGATCGGCCGCCGAACGCCCGCCGGCAAGGCGCTGCAGACCGACGCCGACGTGGTCATGTACCTGCTGGACGAAGAAAACCTTGCCGTGCTGCAGGGCGATGCCTACGGCGTCTCGCCCTACTTCCGGCTTTCGTACGCCACGGCGATGGACCGCATCGAAGAGGCCTGCGCGCGCCTGCGCCGGGCCTGCGAAAAACTGGCCTAGCCCCGGCGGGCGGCAAGACTGCGGCGGGCCGGCCAGCCCGCCCTATGCCTTTGAGGCTCCCTTGCGCTCGGGCAACGGGGGGTTGGCCTCGCCATCCTCGCCGAAGTCCCCCTCGCCCAGCTTGATCACGCCTTCCGAAGGCACCCACTGCGCCTTCTTGCCCAAGGCCTCGATCTGCCCGCGGGCCTGCTCGAAGGCCCGCAGCAACTCGCTGCCCGTACCGTCGGCAGCGCCGAAATGGCGCCGCAGGGCATCGCCCGAAATCTCGAACTGGCGCTTGACGCCGCCCGTCTCCAGCATGAAGGTTACGTCGTCTCCATTGGCTTGCGCATTGGTGGCCTTGGCGAAACTTCCCATGTCTTGGCTCCTTGGTCGACTTGCCGGATATTCCATCCTACCCAAGCGGCCGGCCGGGCGAGGTAACCAATGGCAGCAGTGCGCAAGGTCCGCCGCAGCCCCCAGCAGGACAGGGCCGCTGCCCCATGGCGCGCTGCGCCTAGAATGTCGGGATTCGCCGCGCCACCGGCCCGGTGCGTCCCGGCTCGCCGACCGCAGCTCCGCTGATCGCATGTCCCACCGAACCACCCCCTTGCTCATCCGCTTCCTTGCCCTGCTCGCCCTGGCGCACCTTTACGTCGGCCTGCGCCTGCTGGGCGACCTGCCCCTGGGCGGCACGTCCAAGGCCGCGGCGGCTGCCGCGCTGGCCGCCTCCTGCCTGCTCATCCCGCTGGGCCTGCTCGGCCGCTCGGGCGCCGGCCAGGGGCCGCGCGACGCCCTGGCCTGGGCGGGGCTGCTGGCCATGGGGCTGTTCTCGTCGCTGTTCGTCCTGACGCTGCTGCGCGACGTGCTGCTGGTGCTGGCGCAGCTGGCCGCCTGGGCGGGCCTGGCCGTGCCCATGGCCGCGCTGCGCGCGCAAAGCGCCTGGGCCGTGCCCGCGCTGGCGGGCCTGGCCAGCCTGGCGGGCCTGTTCAACGCCCGCCGCCGCGCCGCGGTGGTGGACATCGCGGTCCCGGTCCAGGATCTGCCGGCCGCCCTGCACGGCTACAGCATCGTGCAACTGAGCGACATCCACGTGGGGCCGACCATCAAGCGCGGCTATGTGCAGGCCATCGTCGATGCCGCCAACGCGCTGGCGCCGGACCTGATCGCGGTCACCGGCGACGTGGTCGACGGCAGCGTGCGCCACCTGCGCGCCCACACCGAGGCGCTGGCGGGCCTGCGGGCCCGCGACGGCGTGTACCTGGTCACCGGCAACCACGAATACTATTCGGGCGTGCAGCAATGGGTGCAGGAGTTCCGCCGCCTGGGCCTGACAGTGCTGATGAACGAGCACGCCGTGCTGCGGCGCGGCGGCGCCGTGCTGGTGGTGGCCGGCGTGACCGACCATGGCGCCGGCAGCTTCGACCGCGCCCAGGCCTGCGATCCGGCCCGCGCCTTGCACGGCGCGCCGCCCGAGGCGGCCGTCAGGCTGCTGCTGGCGCACCAGCCCCGCACCGCGCTGCAGGCGCAGGGCCTGGGCTATACGCTGCAGCTTTCGGGCCACACCCACGGCGGGCAGTTCCTGCCCTGGGGATGGTTCGTGCGCTTTCAGCAGCCCATCACGGCAGGGCTGCACAGGCTGGGCGGCCTGTGGGTCTACGTGAGCCGCGGCACGGGCTACTGGGGCCCGCCCAAGCGCCTGGGCGCGCCCTCCGAGATCACCCGGCTGCGGCTGGTGCCGGCCACGGCGCGTCCGGTTCGCCCAGGTCCCAGTAGAGACCGGCCATGATGCGCAACCCTTCGCGGGCGACCCCGGGCAGCAGATGCTCGTCCGGGCCGTGCTGCCCACAGGCCGGATACGAATGCGGCACCCACAGCGTGGGCAGCCCAAGGGTCTCTGCGAACACTTCGTTGGGCAGCGAACCAGCCAGATTCGGCAGCACCGCCGGCTCCGCGCCGCAACTGCGCGCCATCGAGCGGCAGGCCCAGCGTACCCACGGATGCTCGACATCCAGACGGGTCGCAGCGCCTTGCATGCCCAGTTCTACGGCCACATCCTCGAAACCGTGCGCATCCAGATGCCTGCGCAGCAGCTCGGGCAGCTCGCGCCAGCGGGTGCCTACGACGAAACGCAATTGGCAATGCGCAACCGCAGCGGGAGGAATGGCGTTGACCGGCCGCTGCGGCGTACCCGCTTCCAGCGCCAGCACTTCCAGGGTATTCCAGCCGATCAAGCGTTCGGCCGCGCTCAGACCGGGCTCGCCCCAGCCTGGAGTCAGCGGCGGGTCGCCGTCTCCCGCGCCGACAGGAATGTCCCTCAGGGCGGCGCGAACGGCTGGCGTCAACGAGTCAGGCCGCAGCCCGTCGACGCGCATCACGCCGCGCGCATCCACCAGGCAGGCCAGCGCATTGGCGAGCCTGGTCGCCGGATTGGAGATTACGCCGCCCCAGTTGCCCGAGTGATACCCGCGCTGCCGCGCCTGCAGGCGCAGGGAGAAGTTGACCATGCCGCGCGAACCCAGGAAAACCGTGGGTCGTCCGGCGCACACGCGCGGGCCGTCGCATCCGATGAACAGGTCGGCACGCAGCCGTTCGCGCTGCTCGTGGCAGAACGCCTGCAAGCCGGGCGAGCCCGCCTCCTCGCCAGTTTCCAGCAGGACGGTCACGTTGTAGCCCAGCCTGCCGCCGCGCGCCTCTATGGCCGCGGCCAGCCCGGCCAGGTTGACGCTGTGCTGCCCCTTGTTGTCTGCAGTCCCCCGCCCATACCACTTGCCCTCGCGCACTGTCAGTTGCCAGGGCGACAGGCCCGGCGACCAGGCATCGGGCTGGCCACCCACCACGTCGCCATGGCCGTAGGTCAGCACGGCAGGCAACCCCTGTGCCTCGATGCGGCGCGCCACCAGCAGCGGCCCGGCGCCCGCCACGGGGTTGGGCAACACCTGCACGTCAAAGTCCAGGGCCCCCAGGAAGGGCCGCATCTCCTGCTCAAGATATTGCGCCAGCGCGGGCGACGCGCAGCCCGCGTCGCTTTCAGAGCGGTAGGCCACGCGCCGGCACAGCGCCTCCAGGAAGCTGCCGTCATCGAAATGGCCGTCGGCCGCGGCCAGGCAATCGGTTCGTGTCATGGGGAAAGGCAGAGGCGCGGTCGCGCGCCGCTTGCTTAGTTGCGCTGGATGTCGGCCTGCTCGGCGATGGGACGCAGCTTGGCGATGTCGCCCCGGACCCGCTTGACGTAGTCTTGCGAGGATTCGAAACCCGGCTCGATACCCGCGTTGGCCAGTTGCTCAAGCATACTGGGCTCGGCCATGGTCTGGGCCAATGCCTGCTCCAGCCGGGCCTGCACAGGCGCCGGCAAGCCGGCCGGGGCGACGACGGCAAACCACGATTGCATCGCGAAACCAGGATAGCCGCTTTCGGCGATGGTCGGTACGTCCGGCAGCAGCTTGGATCGCTCCGGGCCGGTGACGGCCAAGGCCTTGACGCGCCCGCCCTTGAGCGCGGCCACCGTGGCGGGCAAGGCGTCGAAACTGATCGGGATCTGGCCGCCCATCAGGTCGGTCAACGCGGGTGCGGCGCCCTTGTACGGAATGTGCGTCACGCTCACCCCGGCGGCCGACCAGAGCATTTCCGCGGCAAAGTGCACCGTCGTGCCATTGCCATGCGAGCCGTAGGAATACCGGTTGGGCTGCTTGCGGATGTTCTCGATCAGCCCGGGCAGATCCTTGGCGGGCTCGGCGTTATTGGCCAGCAGCGCCAGGCTGGTCGTGCCCACCACGCCGATGGGCGTGAAGCTCTCAAGCGGATCGTAGGACAGGTCGGGGTAAAGGATGGGATTGACCGCAAAGGTGGTGGCCGTGCCCATCAGCAAGGTGTAGCCGTCGGGCGCCGCCTTGGCTACCAGGTCCGCGCCGATGATGGTGGCCGCGCCGGCGCGGTAATCCACCACGACCTGCTGGCCCAGGCGCTCGGACAACCCTTGCACGACGATGCGCGTCACGGTATCGACGGTGCCGCCCGGCGGGAACGGCACGATCATTCTGATGGGCCGGTCGGGATACTGCGCCAGGGCGGGAGCGCCTGCCAGCACGCCCGTGGCCAGCGCCGCTGCAAGCAGGACGGAACGGAATGCTATTTTCATGGTGTTTTCCCCTTGATGAGTGGCCCGGCGCTCAACCGCGCCGGTTGGTGTCGAACTTGACGATACGGTTGAAGTCCTCCTGGTCGGCCAGGCTGGCCACGCTGTCCTGCCAGATGCCCGCCACCTGCGTGCAGACAGGCAGATCCAGCTCGACGCTTTGCATCAGCCCCTGCGCCAGGCGCACGTCCTTGCGCATCAATTGCATGGTGAAGCCCGAATCGAAGGCATCATTCAGGATGCGGCTCGGATAGTTGTAAAGCGTGACGCCGCTGCGGCCCGATCCGGCATTGATGGCATCGAGCAGTTGCCCCGTCTTCACGCCCGCGGCTTCGGCAATGCGAAACGCCTCGCTGGCGGTCAATAGATGGGCGGCCACCAGCAGGTTGTTGACCAGCTTGGCGATATAACCCGCGCCGCAATCCCCGATGTGAAAGCGCTTGCTGCCAAGCGCCGAGAGCACGTCCCGGGCACGCGCCAAGTCGGCCTGGCTGCCGCCGATGAACATCGTCAGTTCGCCGGCCGCCGCGCCGCGCGGCCCGCCGCTGACCGGCGCATCAATCAGCGCCACGCCGGCCCGTTGAAGCACTGGCATCACGGCTCTCATGACAGCGGGGTCGGCGGTGGTGGTATCGATCAGCAGCGTGCCTGGCCGCGCCAGGTCGGCAAGGCCCTGCGGGCCTTCGATCAGCGACCGCACGATGTCCGAGTTGGGCAGCGACAGCACGACGATGCCGGCGCGAGACAGCAGCCCGGCCAGGGAGTCCGCCAGGCTGATGCCATCCTTCGCGCACGCCTCCCTGGCTGCCTGGGAGGCGTCCAGCCCGTGCACCTCGAAGCCGGCGCGCCTGAGCGAGTTGGCCATGCCACGGCCCATCTGGCCCAGGCCGATGACGCCGACGCAAGTGTTTTCTTTCATGACAAACATCCGATGTAGTTGAAAGACAGGCCCTCAGGCGCCTTGGCCGAAGGGCAGCCAGACGCTCTTGGTCTGGGTGTATTCGTAGAGGGCCTCCTGGCCGCTGCCTCGGCCGTAGCCGCTATTGCCATAGCCGCCAAAAGGCGTGGATGCATGCATCTCGCGGTACATGTTGATCCAGAAAATCCCCGCACGAACCGCCCCGGCCACGCGATGGGCGCGCGCCACGTCGCGCGTCCATACGGCGCCGGCCAAGCCGAACTCGCTGTCGTTGGCGATGTCGATAGCCTCCTGCTCGGTATCGAAGGGGATGACCGCCAGCACAGGACCGAACACTTCTTCCCGGGCGATCCGCATGCCGTTGTTCACGCCGCTCAGAATGGTGGCCGGCACGTAATAGCCCTTCTGATCCCGCGGCTCTTCGGCCTGTCCCAGTTCCAGACGCGCTCCCTCTTGCAGCCCCATACGGACCATCTCGCGCACTCGGCGATATTGCGCCAGGTTGTTCAGCGGTCCCGCGTCGCTTTGCTCGTCCAAGGGATCGCCGATGCGGTATTGCGCGCTGGCCTGGACGACTTGGCGCACGAAGGCGTCGTGAATGCCGCGCTGCACCAGCAAGCGCGAACCCGCCGCGCAGTTTTGCCCGGTATTGGCAAAGGCCGCCACCACAGCCGCCTGCGCGGCCGCCGGCAGATCGGCGTCTTCGAACACGATGTTGGCCGACTTGCCGCCCAGCTCGAGCAGGCAAGGGATGGGCCGTTCTCCAGCCGCCGCGTTCACCCGCCTGCCGGTCCCGGTCGAGCCGACGAAGACCACCTTCCTGACCGCCGGATGCCCGATGGCGGCGGGCCCTACCGTCTGGCCCAGTCCATTGACCACGTTCAGCGTGCCCGGCGGCAGACCCGCCTCCAACGCCAGCTTGCCCAGCACCAGAGAGGACAACGGCGTCAACTCCGACGGCTTGAGCAGTACGGCGTTGCCCATGGCCAAGGCCGGGGCCATGCTCCAGCCGGCCAGGTAAAAGGGAGAGTTCCAAGGCATGATCTGCAGCACCACGCCCAAGGGTTCGCGCAAGATGTAGTTGAGTTGCCCGCCGGGCACGGGAACGACACGGCCTTCCACTTTGTCGGCCCAGCCCGCGAAATAACGCAGGCTTTCGGCCACGGCCGCTACCTGGGCCCTGCAACCCTTGACCGCCTTGCCGGTGGACCAGGCCTCCAGGCGCGCGATGGCATCGGCCTGCGCGGCAATCCGCTCGGCCAGGCTGGCCAAGGCGACGGCGCGCTCGCGCGCGGGCAGCGCGGCCCAGGCTGCCTGGCCCTGCGCAGCACTTGCCAGAGCCTCGCGCACGGCCCCGGGCGTGGCATCGCGATAGCGCAGCAACAACCCGCCCGTGGTGGGATCGTTCAAGGCGATTTCCTCGCCCTGCCCGGCCACGCAGCGGCCATCCACCCAGGAACCGACCGGCTGCCCCTCGCCCATCAGGTGCGCGTAGAGCCGTTGCGGCGCGACGGCCGCATGGACTGGCGTGCGGCTCATCGGGCGGCAGCCTGCTCGGCGTCGTATTCGGCCAGGAACTGCTTGGCCGTGCGGGTCGCTTCGCTGCCGGCCGGCACGCCGCAATACAGTGCAACCTGCAGGAAAACCTCGGCGATCTCCTGCCGGGTGACACCGTTGTTCAAGGCCCCACGCAGGTGGATCTTCAATTCCGCCGGACGGTCCATGGCGGCCAGCATGGCCAGGTTGATCAAGCTGCGCGAACGCCGGTCCAGCCCCGGACGATCCCATACCTCGCCCCACAGGTTTCGGATGGCAAAGCTGCGCATCGGCTCGCTGAATGCGTCTGTGTTCGCCGCCGAGTTCCGGACGTATTCCTCGCCCAAGACTTCGCGGCGGATTTCCTCGCCGCGCTGATAAAGATCCTTGCTCATCGCGTTTCCCGTGTATGTGGCAGCGGCCCGCGGCCGCGCTGACAAAGGCAGTCTAGGCAAGGGCAAGCGATCGCATAAGATCTGAATACGGTTATCATGATCACAAAAACCTATCGCTATACGGAAGCACGGGTATGACGCTGGACCAATTGCGCGCCTTCGTGGCCATCGTCGAGCATGGCAGCATCCGGTCTGCCGCGCGCCACCTGGGCATCGCGCAAAGCGGCTTGACCCAGCAACTGCACCGGCTGGAGCACTCGCTATCGGCCACGCTGTTCACCCGGGCGAGCACCGGCGTGGTGCTGACTGCGCAAGGCGATACCCTGCTGGCGCGCGCCCGCATCATCCTGGGCGAATGCCACCGCACCGAGCAGGAATTCAACTACCTGCAAGGCAGGCTATCGGGCAACGTCAACGTGGGCGCCTCGGCCGAAGCCTGCGCGCGGCTGCTCCCAGTGGCGCTGCGCCAGCTGCGGTGGGCCCATCCGGACATCGCGGTGAACCTGGCCAGCGGCCCTTCCTCGCTGCTGCTGTCGGGAATACGGGAAGGCCGTCTGGATTTCGCCATGACGCTGGTCTCGCACGGCAGCGACATGACCGACCTGAGCGCCGTCAAGCTTGCCGACTCCCAGGCGCGCATCCTGTGCCGTCGCGGCCATCCCTTGCAGCATGCCGGCTCCATCCATGCGCTGGCACAGGCGGAGTGGATCAATACCCGTCCGCTGGGTCGCGCCGGCACGCCCTCGAACCGCCTGGGCGACTGGTTCGAGCAGAACGGCCTGGCGCAGCCGCGCGTGGCGCTGACGGTGGAATCGCTGCTGGATACGCTCAAGCTGGTGGCCGAGACGGACTACCTGTTCCTGGGCCCGGCCTTCGTGCGGCAAGATGGCTTTGCCGGTGCGCTGGCCGCCATGGACCTGAAGGAACCTTTGCCCGGAGCCGAGATCTGCCTTGTGCAGCGCCAGGCCGTGCCGCTGGCGCCAGCGGCACGCGTATTCGCGTCGATGCTGCTGACCTACAATCGCAGGCGCGGCGCCGGCCGCCTTGCCGCTAGCGCAGATCCAGGTACAGGGTCTCCTTGACCTCTTCCATCACCACGTAGCTGTGCGAGGAAGCCGATGAAGGCAGGCGCTTGAGCAGGTCGCCAAGCAGGCGGCGATAGGCGCTCATTTCCTTCAGGCGGGCCTTGACCAGGTAGTCGAACTCGCCCGAGACCAGGTGGCACTCGAGCACCTCGGGCACCAGCGCCAGGTCGCGCCGCACCTTGTCGAAGACGTCGCCCGACTTGGCCGAAAGCTTGATCTCCAGGAACACCAGCAGGTCCTTGCCCACCAGCGCCGGGTTCACGCGCGCGTAGTAGCCCATGATGACCCCGTCGCGCTCGAGCCGCCTGACGCGCTCGGCGCAAGGCGTGGCCGAGAGGTTGACGCGGCCGGCCAGCTCGCTGATGGGGATGCGGCCCTCGCGCTGCAGGATATCGAGGATGAGGCGGTCGATGCGGTCCAGCTTGACCATGGAAATCCACTGTTGGAAGGGCCTGACAGGCGACCGTCGTAGTGTAATCCACTAGTCTTTGGCAATAAATAAAATGAAATCGCTACCCATGTATCACTAGACTAGAAGAATCACCTGAATCGATACAAGGGGGCCAGCATGCATGTCATCGTCCTGGGCAGCGGCGTCATCGGCGTGACCACTGCCTACTATCTCGCCCGGCGCGGCGCGCGGGTCACGGTGCTCGACCGCCAGGACGCGGCGGCCAGGGAAACCAGCTACGCCAACGCGGGGCAGGTTTCGCCGGGCTATTCCACGCCGTGGGCCGCGCCCGGCATCCCTGGCAAGGCGCTCAAGTGGATGTTCCAGTCGCACGCGCCGCTGGCCATCCGGCCGGACGGATCGCTGTACCAGTTGCGCTGGATGGCGGCCATGTACCGCGAATGCAGCGCCGAGCGCTACGCCATCAACAAGGGCCGCATGCTGCGGCTGGCCGAATACAGCCGCGAATGCCTGATCGCCTTGCGCGAGCAGACCGGCATCGCCTACGACGGCCGCGCCTTGGGCCTGACGCAGATCTTTCGCGATCCGGCGCAGCTGGAAGCCGCGCGCCGCGACACCGCCGTGCTGGAAGAATGCGGGGTGCCCTACCAGTTGCTGGACCGCGACGGCCTGGTCCAGGCCGAGCCGGGCCTGGCGCGGTCGGCGCACAAGCTGGCCGGCGGGCTGCGGCTGCCGAACGACGAGACCGGGGATTGCCACCTGTTCACCACCCGCCTGGCCGAGCTGGCCGCGCGGATGGGCGTGCAGTTCCGCTACGGCGTGCACATCGAAAAGCTGCTGCGCGAGGGCGAACGCATCGTCGGGGTGCAGGCCGGCGGCGAACGCCTGCAGGCCGACCGCTACGTGGCCGCGCTGGGCAGCTACAGCCGCGCCCTGCTGCTGCCGCTGGAACTGGACGTGCCGGTGTATCCGGTCAAGGGCTATTCCTTGACCTTCCCGCTGCACCATCCCGAACGCGGGCCGGCTTCGACGATCCTGGACGAGACCTACAAGATCGCCGTTACCCGCCTGGGCGAGCGCGTGCGCGTGGGCGGCATGGCCGAGCTGGCGGGATTCGACCTGAGCCTGCGCGCGCGGCGCCGCCAAACCCTGGAACACGTGGTCAACGACCTGTATCCGGACTGCGGACCCAGCGAGCAGGCGCAGTTCTGGACCGGGCTGCGCCCGATGACCCCGGACAGCACGCCGCTGGTGGGCCGGACCCGCTATCCCAACCTGTACCTGAACACCGGGCACGGCACCCTGGGCTGGACCATGTCCTGCGGCTCCGGGCGCCTGCTTGCCGACGTGATCACGGGCCACACCCCCGACATCTCCACCGAGGGCCTGACCCTGGAGCGCTACGGCAAGCGCGCGTCCCGGGCCGGCCTGCGCACGCAGGCGGCCGGGGCATGAACCAGCCAGGCCTGTCGGGCGCGGCCTGGGCCGGCGCGGCGGGGGCGGATGCGGCGGGGGCGGATACGGCCCGGCCCGAGGCGGCCCGGCCGGCCCGCGCCGTCATCGACCTGCAAGCCCTGCGCCACAACTACGTGCAGGCCCGGCGCCAGCACGGCGCCCGCGTGCTGGCCGTGCTCAAGGCCGACGCCTATGGCCACGGCGCGACGGCTTGCGCCGGCGCGCTGCAAGGGCTGGCAGACGGCTATGCGGTGGCCTTCCTGGACGAGGCCCGGCCCTTGCGCCAGGCGGGCGTGGCCGGGCCGATCCTGGTGCTCGAAGGCGCCTTCTCGCTGGAAGAAACCGTGCAGGCCGCCCGGCTGGGCTGCGCGCTGGTGGTCCACGACCACGCCCAGCTGGGCATGCTGCAGGCCGCCGAGCGCCTGGGCGGGCCGCCCGTGCACGTCTGGCTGAAGATCGATACCGGCATGAGCCGCGCCGGCTTGCCCCCCGGCCAGGCCGGCCAGGCGCATGCGCGGCTGCGGGCGCTGCGCTGCGTGGCCGGCATCACCCTGATGACGCATTTGGCCAGCGCCGACGAACCGGCCAGCGGCCAGACCGCCGCGCAGCTGGCCTGCTTCGACGAGGCCACGGCCGGCCTGCCCGGGCCGCGCAGCGTGGCCAATTCGGCCGGCATCCTGGCCTGGCCCGGGGCGCGGCGCGACTGGGGCCGCGCCGGCATCATGCTTTATGGCGCCGAGCCCCTGCCGCAGCCGCGCGCCGGCCTGCGTCCGGTCATGCGCCTGTGCAGCCGCGTCTTCGCCGAGCGCACCGTGCCGGCCGGCCAGCCCGTGGGCTATGGCGCCGGCTACGTGGCGCCGCGGCCAACCCGCCTGGGCCTGGTGGCCATGGGCTATGCCGACGGCTATCCGCGCCGCGCCCCCTCGGGCACGCCGGTCGCGGTGGACGGCCGCCCGGCAGCCCTGGCCGGGCGCGTCAGCATGGACATGCTGACGGTGGACCTGACCGACCTGCCCGGCTGCGGGGTGGGCAGCGAAGTCGAGCTATGGGGCGCCGCCGTGCCGGTGGGCGCCGTGGCGCAGGCGGCGGGCACCATCCCGTACGAGCTGCTTTGCAACGTGAAGCGGGTACGGCGGATCTACGAAGGCCAGGACGCGCCCTGCGCGCCGGCCGCGCGCCGGCTTCAGAATGCGTAGCTCAGCCCCACCATGCCGAAGGCGCCGCCGCGCCGCTCGGTGACGGGGCTGTCGCGCGCATCGCCCAGCAGCGTCCTGGCCCCAAGGGTGGCGATGGTGCTGATGCCGTTGTCGAAACCATAGGTCCAGGTGGCCGCCACGGTGGCCGACTTGAAGCCCGAGGAGGCCTCGTAGGGGCGCAGGCCCGCGCGGCTGCGCTGCGACTCGCGCTGCGAGACGCCGAAATAGGTGTCCATGGCGTCGCTGCTGGCCCATTGCGTGCCCACGCCCAGGGTAACCGTGCTGCGCCCGCGCTGGTAGAGGCGATAGTCGGCATCCAGCGCAAGTATCCCGCCGTAGCCGCTCTTGAGGGCCTGGCGATAGGCCACCGAGAAGCCCAGCGGCCCTTGCGACCAGCGCAGGAAGGCGCCGCCCACGCCATGCCAATCGATGTCGTCCAGGCCCTTGAGCCGATCGTAGTCGTCGGCGTCGCGTCCATCCTGCAAGCCGGCGAACACGCCGCCCGACCAGGGGCCGCCCAGCTGCCAGCGCAAGCCCAGCGCCGGCGCGCCGGCCACGCGCGAAATGAAGAAGTTTCCGCGCTCGTAGCGCACGAGCGGCACGGGCTTGAACTCGTATTCGTCGCTGCCCTCGTATTCGGGGACGTAGGCCGCGCCGACACCGATGAAGTTCTGGGCCGGCGCGGCCGGGGCGGCCAGCGCCAGGCAGGCCGCCAGGCAGGAACCCGCGAGCGGTCCGCACGCGCGGGTAAAGGGCATGGTCATGAAAAGGCTCCTTGTCGATGCTGCAGGGATATTGCCCGGCGCTTCGCGCGCCGGGCAGCGTGGATTACGCCACACCTATGTTGAAGAACTTTTTAAGGCCGGGACGCGGCGCTTGAACACGCGGGATGCGGCCCCCAAGCAAGCGTGGATACATCCCGAAACGGGATACGCGTTTCGCCGCGCTGCGCGGCGTGGCGCGGGCCTGGCCTGTCAGTAGAATGGCCCGGCACAATGCTTCGCTCTTTTCCGCCGCCTTGGAGACGCCCTTGATCGAATCCGCCTTTCCCAGGGAAACCGTCGCCGCGCAGGCAGAACGCATGCACCGCGAACTGCTGCACGAGCTGAAATACCGCATCGCCCGCCCGAGCAGGCCAGCGCCGACGACTGGCTGACCGCCCTGTCCATGGTGGTGCGCCGCCGCCTGGTCGACATCCTGCTCTCGACCCAGGCCCGCCGGCGCGGCGCCCGCTGCAAGAAGGTCTATTACCTGTCGCTGGAATTCCTGGTGGGCCGCTCGCTGGTCAGCAACCTGCTCAGCCTGGGCCTGCTCGAAGGCACCCGCCAGGCCCTGGCCGAACTGGGACTGGACCTGGACGCGCTGGCCGAGCGCGAGCACGACGCGGCGCTGGGCAATGGCGGCCTGGGCCGGCTGGCGGCCTGTTTCATGGAGTCGCTGGCCACCCTGGACCTGCCTGCGCTGGGCTGCGGCATCAAGTACGACTATGGCCTGTTCAAGCAGGCCTTCGACGGCCCCTCGCAGGTCGAGCTGCCCGACTTCTGGGACGGCGACCGCAGCCCCTGGATGATCGAGCGCCATGACGAAAGCCATGCCGTGCCGCTGTATGGCCACGTCGAGCACGAATACGACGAGCACGGCCGCTACCGCCCGCGCTGGCACGCGGCCAGCGAGCTGGTGGGCATCCCGCACGACATGCCGGTGGCCGGCTACGGCGGCGCCTGCGCCAACGTGCTGCGGCTCTATGCGGCGCGCGCCTCGGCCACCTTCGACATGCACGTGTTCAACAGCGGCGACTACATGCGCGCCGTGCAGCAGAAGATCGAGTCCGAGACCGTCTCCAAGGTGCTCTACCCCTCGGACGCGGTTCACCAGGGGCGCGAGCTGCGGCTGGTGCAGGAGTACTTCCTGGTGGCCTGCGCGCTGCGCGACATCATGGGCGAGTTCCTGCAGGACGAGCACGATTTCGCCCGTTTTCCCGAGCGCGTGGCGATCCAGATGAACGACACCCACCCGGCGCTGGCGGTGGCCGAACTGATGCGCCTGCTGGTGGACGAACACGACGTGCCCTGGACCCAGGCCTGGGACATCACCCAGCGCAGCTGCGGCTACACCAACCACACGCTGCTGCCCGAGGCGCTGGAGAAGTGGCCGGTGGCGCTGCTCGAACGGGTGCTGCCGCGCCACATGCAGATCATCTACGAGATCAACGCGCGCTTCCTGGCCCAGGCCCGCGTCCGCTGGGGCGAGCACGATCCGCGCATCGCGCGGGTCTCGCTGATCGAGGAAGGCGGCGAGCGCCAGGTGCGCATGGCGCACCTGGCCATCGTCGGCAGCCATTCGGTCAACGGCGTGGCCCAGCTGCACTCGGAGCTGGTCAAGCGGGAGCTGGTGCCCGAGTTGCACGCGCTCATGCCCGGGCGCTTCAACAACAAGACCAACGGCATCGCGCCGCGGCGCTGGCTGCTGCAGGCCAACCCCGCCCTGGCCGCGCTGTTGGACGAGGCGCTGGGCACGGGCTGGGTCACCCGCCTGGAAACCCTCCAGGGCCTGGAGCGCCATGCGGGCGACGCCGCCTTCATCGAGCGGCTGCAGCGCGTCAAGCGCGGCAACAAGCAGCGCCTGGCCCAATACGTGCGCGCCACCAGCGGCCAGGCGCTGGATCCGGACTCGCTCTACGACGTGCAGGTCAAGCGCATGCACGAATACAAGCGCCAGCTGCTGCATATCCTGCACGTGATCCACCTGCACATCCGGCTGACCGAGCATGGCCAGGACATCGCCCCGCGCACGCACATCTTTGCCGGCAAGGCCGCGCCCGGCTATGCCGCGGCCAAGCGCATCATCCACCTGATCCGCAGCGTGGCCGCGGCGGTCAACGCCGACCCGCGCTGCCGCGGGCGGCTTTCGGTGGTCTTTCTGCCGGACTACAAGGTGAGCCTGGCCGAACGCATCATCCCCGCCGCGGACCTGTCCGAACAGATATCCACGGCCGGCACCGAAGCCTCGGGCACGGGCAACATGAAGCTGGCGCTCAACGGCGCGCTGACGATGGGTACGCTGGACGGCGCCAACATCGAGATCCGCGATTGCGTCGGCGCCGAGAACTTCTACGCCTTCGGCCTGGACGCCGCGCAGGCCGCCGCGCTGCGCGCCGGCGGCTACCGGCCGCGCGACTACCTGCTGCGCGATCCCGAACTGGCCCGCGTGCTCGACGCCCTGATCGACGGGCGCTACGCCGCCGACCGCGGCACCTACGCCGAGCTGCACCGCAACCTGGTCGAACACGACCACTACCTGCACCTGGCCGATTTCCGTCCCTACCTGCACGCGCAGCGCCAGGCCGCCCGGGATTTCCAGCAGCCGCGGCAATGGCACGAGCGGGCGCTGTACAACATGGCGCGGCTGGGGCATTTCTCCAGCGACCGCACGGTGGCCGAATACGCCGGGCAGATCTGGGGCTTGTACGCCTGGCCCCAGGCCATGCCGCAGCCCAAGGGCCTTGCCCACCCGCGCACCGCCGACGCCGCCTGAGCCGCCCGCAGGCCCTGTTATGATGGCTGTATATCCATACAGTCATCCGTCCCGCACATGTCCGCCCGCCTGCCCGCCGACGAACGGCAGCGCCATTACCTGCATGATTTCCGGCGCATCTGCCGCGCGAGCCGGGTCGCATGAGCGCGCCGGCCGGACCCGGCCACGTCGTGGCGGTGCGCGCCCTGTGCGAGTTCACCGCGCGGCACGGCGACCTGGACACGCGCTACACGCCGGCCCCTTCGGCGCTGGAAGGCATGGCCGGCCACGGCCTGGTGCGCCAGCGGCGCGGACCGGGCTACGAAGCCGAGATCGCCCTGTCGGCGTATCACGGCGGCCTGCTGGTGCGCGGGCGCGCAGACGGCTACGACCCGGGCCTGCAGCGCCTGGAAGAGATCAAGACCCATCGCGGCCGCTTCGAGGCCATCGGCGAGCGCCAGCGCGCGCTGCATTGGGCGCAGGCGCGCATCTACGGCCATCTGTTCTGCCAGGCGCGCGGCATGGGCCGCATCGGGCTGGCGCTGGTCTACCTGGAGACCGGCAGCCAGCGCGAAACCGTGCTGCACGAAAGCTGGGACGCCGCCGAGCTGGCCGCGTATTTTTCGCGCCAATGCGACGCCTACCTGGCGTGGGCGGCCCAGGAAGCCGCCCACCGCCAGGCCCGCGACGCGGCGCTGCGCGCCCTGTCCTTTCCGCAGCCGCGCTTTCGCAGCGGCCAGCGCGAGCTCTGCGTGGCGGTCTACCGCAGCGCGCGCGACGGCGGCTGCCTGATGGCGCAGGCGCCCACCGGCATCGGCAAGACGCTGGGCACGTTGTTTCCCGTGCTGCGCGCTTGCCCCGAAAGCGGCCTGGACAAGGTTTTTTTCCTGACCGCCAAGGCGCCCGGACGCGCCTTGGCGCTGCAAGCCCTGCAAACCCTGCAGGCGCACGGCGCGGCCCCCTTGCGGGTACTGGAGCTGCGCGCGCGCGAGCAGGCCTGCGAACACCCCGGCCGCGCCTGCCACGGCCAGGATTGTCCGCTGGCGCGCGGCTTCTACGACCGCCTGCCCGCCGCCCGGGCGCAGGCCTGCGCCGGCACGGGGCATTGGCGGCAAGCCGCGCTGCGCGAGATCGCGCTGGGCCACGGCATCTGCCCCTACTACCTGGCCCAGGAGCTGGCGCGCTGGGCCGACGTGGTGGTGGGCGACTACAACTACTACTACGACGCCAGCGCCATGCTGTATGCGCTGGCCCGGCAGCAGGGCTGGCGCGTGGCGGTGCTGGCCGACGAGGCGCACAACCTGGTCGAGCGCGCGCGAGGCATGTACACCGCCCGCATCGAGCGCCAGGCCTGCCGCCGCGCCCGCGCGGCCGCGCCGCCGGCCTTGCGGGCCTGCCTGGACACGCTGGGCCGGCACTGGAACGACTGGCTGCGGCAGATCGCCGACGGCCCGGCCTACCGGCGCCACGACGCACTGCCCCAGGCCTGGCTGCGCGCGCCGCACCAGGCCGTCTCGGCCATCGCCGAACACCTGGCCGACAGCCCGGCCGGCCTGCCCGAGCCGGTGCAGCGGTTTTTCTTCGACGCGCTGCATTTCACGCGGCTGGCCGAGCAGCTCGGGCCGCATACGCTGCTCGATACCACGCGCACCGGCAATGAGCGCCGGACCGACGCCACGGTCTGCCTGCGCAACGTCATCCCGGCCGGCTTTCTCGCCCCGCGCCATGCCGGGGCCTGGGTCACCGTGCTGTTTTCGGCCACGCTGGCCCCGGCGCGCTACTACCGCGACACCCTGGGCCTGCCCCCGCAAACCGGCTGGCTGGAAGTGGCCGCCCCGTTTCGCCCCGAACAGCTGGCCGTGCGCGTGGTGGGCAACGTCTCCACGCGCTGGCGCGACCGCGCCGGCTCGGTGCCGCGCATCGCCGGCGAGATCGCGCGCCGCTACCGGGCCCGGCCGGGAAACTACCTGGTGTTCCTGAGCAGCTTCGACTATCTGCGGCAGGTCGCCGGCCACCTGGGCGCCGAACACGGCGACTGGCCGCTGTGGGTGCAAACACCGGACATGGACGAGGCCGCGCGCGCCGGCTTCCTGGCGCGCTTCGTGCCCGAGGGCCGGGGCCTGGGCTTTGCCGTGCTGGGCGGGGCGTTTTCCGAAGGGGTGGACCTGCCCGGCTCGCGGCTGGTGGGCGTGATCGTCGCCACGCTGGGGCTGCCGCAGTTCAACGCCGTCAACGAGCAGATGCGCCAGATCATGCAGGCGCGCTTTGGCAGCGGCTACGACTACGTGTACCTGTACCCCGGGCTGCGCAAGGTGGTGCAGGCGGCCGGCCGGGTCATCCGCAGCGAAACCGACCAGGGCTCGCTGACCCTGATCGACGACCGCTACCGCCAGCCCGAGGTGCGGGCCTTGCTGCCGCGCTGGTGGGGGCTGCATGGCGCCCGCCCGGCCCGGGATTAGCCACGCTAATGCCCGGCCCGAAAAAAACTGGTTTGCCCGCTTTTGCTGCACCGCGGTAGTCTGATCCCAGTGCCGGCCCGTCCCGGCGCGCAAACATATCAAAAGGGGAAGTTCCATGCACCGCTCTCGCTCCGCGCGCCGCGCGGCACCGTTCCTGCGCGCCTGCGCCCTGGCCGCCCTGGCCGTGTCCGCCCTGGCCGGCACGGCCGCCCGCGCCGCCTATCCCGAGCGTCCCATCACCGTGGTGGTGCCGTTTCCGGCCGGCGGCATCAACGACACCATCGCCCGCCCCGTGCTGCAGAAGCTGGGCGAGGCCCTGGGCGCCAGCATCGTGGTCGAGAACCGCCCCGGCGCCAGCGGCATGATCGGCAGCAGCGTGGCCGCGCGCTCGGCCCCCGACGGCTACACCCTGCTGCTGGGCGCGGCCAGCACCATGGCGGTGGTGCCGCAGATGAACGCCAGCGCCGGCTACGACCCGCTCAAGGATCTCGTGCCGGTGGGCGGCATCGCCTCGGTGGCCAGCATCCTGGTTACCGGCAAGAAAGACCGCTATCCCGACCTGAAGGCCGTGCATGCCGCCGCCCAGGCCCAGCCCGGCCAGCTGACCTACGGCTCGGCCGGCACCGGCACCTCGCAGCACATGCAGATGGCGCAATACAACCTGGAGCGCGGCCTGTCGATGATGCACGTGCCCTACCGCGGCGGCGCACCGGCCATGACCGACCTGGTGGGCGGGCAGATCGACCTGATGATGGAGCCGGTGGCCACCGCCCTGCCCCAGATACGCGGGGGCAAGGTGCATCCGCTGGCCATCTCGCAGAAGGAGCGCTCGCCCCTGGCGCCGGACGTGCCCACCTTCGCCGAGGCCGGCGTGCCCGAATACCTGGCCAGCACCTGGTTCGTGCTGATGGCCCCGGCCGGCATGGACGCGGCCAACCTGCAGATGCTCAGCGGCAAGCTGATGCAGGTCCTGGCCGACCCGGCCATCGTCAAGGCGCTGAACGAGCGCGGCGTGGATCCCATGCCGCTGCCCTCGCAGGAGATGGCCCGGTACATGCGCGACGAATACGCGCTGTGGGGCAAGGTCATCAAGGAAGCCGGCATCCCCCAGCAGTAGAATCGGGGCATGCCCCGTGATACTGCCCCCGATGCGCCGACGCCTGCCACCGCTTAGCACCTTGCGTCCTTTCGAAGCCACCGCGCGGCTGGGCTCCTTCACCCTGGCCGCGCAAGAGCTCTCGCTCACGCAAGGGGCGGTCAGCCAGCAGGTGCGCAACCTGGAAGACTACCTGGGCGTGCGCCTGTTCGAGCGCCATGCGCGCCGGCTCGAACTGTCGGACGAAGGCAGGCAGTTCTTCGCCTCGGCGCAGCGCGCGCTGGACGACCTGGAGCGCACCACCGCGCGCATCGTGGCGCGCGGCGCGCGCGAGACGGTCACGCTCAGCGCCATGCCCTCGCTGGCCACCTTCTGGCTGATGCCCCGGCTGGCCGCCTTCACGGCAAGCCGGCCCAACATCGACCTGCGCCTGACCACGTCCATCGAGGCGGCCGACCTGCACGGCGGCGGCATCGACGTGGCGATCCGCGTGGGCAAGCTGCCCGGCCGCGCCTACCGGCGCGACCGCCCGCGCATCGACCTGGTCATGACCGAACGCTGGGACGGCCTGGTGGCCGACGCCCTGTTTCCCGATGCGCTGGTGCCGGTCGCCTCGCGCCAGCTGCTGGCGCAAGGCGCGGCCATCGCCTCGCCGGCCGACCTGCTGGCCCATCCGCTGATCCATACGGTCAGCCGGCAGCGGGCCTGGCAGGACTGGTTCCAGGCGCATGCGCTGAGCTTCCAGCCGCGCGCGCAGGACCTGGAGTTCGGCCACCTGTTCATTTCGCTGCAGGCGGCGCAGGAAGGGCGCGGCATCGCGGTGGTGCCCGAGCTGATCTACCACTATGCCCGCGAGCAGTCGCCCGACCTGACCGCCGCCTGGACGCCGGCCGTGCGCAGCTCGGGCGAATACTACGTGCTCACGCACGAATCGCAGGACACCTCGCCGGCCGTGCAGTCGGTGCGCCAGTGGCTGATCGAGCAGGCCGGGCAGACCCGCCGGCAATACCGGCTGGACGATTGCGTCTGAGCATGGCCCAGCCATTACCGGCGCTAATGCGCGCGGCCAAAATTATTCTTTTGTCAGGATGCGCCGGCTTGCGTAGGCTTTAGCCCTCGATGCGGCCATCCGGCCTACAGGAGTTTTCATGCAAGCAGCACAAGAAGTACGCGTGGGCATCGCCGGCTTCGGCGCCATCGGCAAGGCCATCGCCCGCAGGCTGGACGCCGGCATCCCGGGCCTGCGCCTGGCCGCGCTGGGCGTGCGCGACGCCGAAAAGGCGCGTGCGGCCCATGCCTTTGCCACGCCGCCCGTCTATACCGACATCGACCATCTGGCCGAGCATTGCGACGTGGTGGTCGAATGCGCGCCGGCCGCGCTGCTGCCGCGCATCGCCACGCCGGTGCTCAAGGCCGGCAAGAAGCTCATGGTGCTCAGTTCCGGCGCCCTGCTCATGAACGAGGACCTGGTCGAAGTCGCGCGCGCGCATGGCGGCCAGATCGTGGTGGCCACCGGCGCGCTGCTGGGGCTGGACGCGGTCACGGCCGCGGCCGAAGGCACCATCAACGAAGTGCGCATGGTCAGCCGCAAGCCGCCCATCGGCTTTGCCGGCGCGCCCTACGTGGTCAAGAACGGCATCGACCTGGACGCCATCAAGACGCCTACACGGATCTATACGGGCACCGCCCGCGAAGCGGCCACCGGCTTTCCGGCCAACCTGAACGTGGCGGTATCGCTGTCGCTGGCCGGCGTCGGGCCGGACCGCACCATCCTGGAAATCTGGGCCGACCCCACCATCTCGCGCAACATCCACCGCATCGAGGTGGACTCGGAGGAGGCCAAGCTGAGCATGGAGATCCAGAACGTGCCCAGCGAGAACCCCAAGACCGGCCGCATCACCGCGCTGTCGGCCGTGGCCGCCCTGCGCAAGATGGCCGCGCCGCTGCGCATCGGCACCTGAGCGGGAGGGACCGTCGCGCATGCCTTTCTGCCTGATCGCACAACCCATCCACGAAGCCGGCGTCGCCGCCTTGCAGGCCGCGGGCTTGCAGGTGCGCACCGCCAGCGCGCCCGACCTGGACACCCTGGCCGCCGAGATCGGCCAGGCCGACGCGGTGCTGATCCGCGATGCCCTGCCGGCCTGGGTCATGGACCGCGCCCCGCAGCTGAAGGTGATCGCCAACCACGGCACCGGCACCGATGCGGTGGACGTGGCCCACGCCACGGCGCGCGGCATACCCGTGGTCTACACGCCCCAGGCCAACGTGCAGGCGGTCGCCGAGCATGCGCTGATGCTGATGCTGGCCACCGCGCGCAAGGCGGCGGCGGCCGACCTCGCCACGCGCCAGGGCGACTGGGGCTTCAAGTATCGCCACGACCTGTATTCGCTATGGGGCAAGACGCTGGGCATCGTCGGCTACGGCCACACCGGCCGCTGGCTGGCCCGCATGGCCGCCGGCGGCCTGGGCATGCGCGTGCGCGTCTGGTCGCCCAGCGCGCCGCCCGGCCCCATCGACGGCGCCCAGCGCGCCGCCACCCTGCAGGAACTGCTGGAGCAGGCCGACGTGGTCAGCCTGCACCGTCCGCTGCGGCCGGATACGCGCCATACGCTGGACGCCCGCTCGCTGGCCTGGCTGCGTCCGCATGCCCTGGTCATCAATACCTCGCGCGGCGGGCTGATCGACGAGCCGGCGCTGGTGCAGGCGCTGCAGCAAGGCCGGCTGGCCGGGGCGGGCCTGGACGTGTTCGAGCAGGAGCCCTTGCCGCAGGACCACGCCCTGGCGGGCCTGCCCAACGTGGTGCTCACGCCCCACCTGGCCGGCTCCACCGTCGAAGCCCTGCGCGAGACCGCGCTGCAATGCGCGCAAGGCATCATCGACGTGCTGGACGGACGCCGGCCGGAAAACCTGCGCAACCCGCAATGCTGGCCGCCGGCGGCAAGCTAGCCGATACGCCGCAGGCCCGTCAGGACAGGCGCCAGGCCAGCGCCGCCAGCGCGGCGCACAGCACCGGCAGCGTCAGCACCACGCCAACGCGGAAATAGTAGCCCCAGCCTATGGCCACGCCCTTGCGCTGCAGCACGTGCAGCCACAGCAGCGTGGCCAGGCTGCCGATGGGCGTGATCTTCGGGCCCAGGTCGCTGCCGATCACGTTGGCGTAGATCATCGCCTCGCGCACCGTGCCCTGCGCCTGCGCGGCGTCGATGGACAGCGCGCCCACCAACACCGCCGGCAGGTTGTTCATCACCGAGGACAGCGCGGCCGCCAGCAGGCCGGTGCCGAAGGTCGCCGCCCACAGCCCCTGGCTTGCCAGCGCATCGAGCAGGCCGGCCAGCAGATCGGCCAGGCCCGCGTTGCGCAAGCCATACACCACCAGGTACATGCCCAGCGAAAAAACCACGATATGCCAGGGCGCCCCGCGCAGCACCTTGCCCGTGTCGATCAGCCCGCCGCTGCGCGCCACGGCCAGCAGCACGGCGGCGGCTGCGCCGGCCACGGCGCTGACCGGCACGCCCAGCGGCTCGAGCAGGAACAGGCCCGCCAGCAGCAGCGCCAGCACCCACCAGCCGGCCAGGAAAGTGCGCCGGTCGCGGATGGCCTGCGCGGGCGCTCGGACCAGGGCCGGGTCGTAGCGCGCCGGCACCGCGCGGCCAAAGACCGCCAGCAGCATCGCCAGGCTGGCCAGCACCGAGGCCAGCGTGACCGGCGCCATGACCCAGGCGTAGCGGGCAAAGCCGATGCCGAAGAAGTCGGCCGACACGATGTTGACCAGGTTGGACACGACCAGCGGCAGGCTGGCGGTATCGGCCACGAAGCCGGCCGCCATGACGAAAGCCAGCGTGGCCGCGGGCCCGAAGCCCAGCGCCGCCAGCATCGCCATGACGATGGGGGTAAGGATCAGGGCCGCGCCGTCGTTGGCGAACAGGGCCGACACCACCGCCCCGAGCAGCACCACCAGGACATAGAGCAGCCGGCCGCGGCCGGCGCCCCAGCGCGCCACGTGCAGCGCGGCCCACTCGAAGAACCCCGCCTCGTCCAGCAGCAGGCTGATGACGATGATGGCAATGAAGGCGGCCGTCGCGTTCCAGACGATGCTCCAGACCGCGGGAATGTCGGAAAGGTGCACCACGCCCAGCAGCAGCGCCAGCAGCGCGCCGCCGGCGGCGCTCCAGCCTATGCCCAGGCCGCGCGGTTGCCAGATGACCAGGACGAGGGTGGCGGCGAACAGGAAGGCGGCAAGCATCACGATTTGGCGGCAGGATCCAAGCCCGCCAGTCTACGCCGCATTTTCGCCGCCCGGGCGCCGGCCGGCCACGTGCAAGCAGGGATTGCCCGGCCGGCCCGCTCCGTAGACGCGATGCGCGGCTTGTCGGACAATCCAGGCAGAAGAACAGCCGCAGGCGGCACCATGGCCAATCCCTCCCCGAGCAAGATGCGCACGCGCTGGGCGGTGCTGCTGGCGGCAGCCTTGCCGCTGCTGCTGGGCCTGGCCTCGACCTTCTATGCCGCCGACCGCGCCGTGCGCCGCCAGGCCGAGGAAACCGCCCAGATCGTGCTTCGGCATGCCGAAGCCGTGGCCGACCACGCCTGGCGCACGGTCGGGACGCTGCGGCGCTACGCCAACCAGGAGTGCGAACACGCCGAGGCCCAGCTGCAGCGCCAGGCCTCGCTGTCGGGCTACTTTCGCTCCATCGGCCTGACCCGGGGCGCCCAGGCCTACTGCTCGTCCACCTTCGGCATGCAGACCGCCTCGCTAGCCGAAGTGCTGGAAATCTCCTCGCCGCAGGCCCCGCAAGGCCGCTGGAGCCTGTCGGTGGCCGGCACGCCGGGCGTGCGCGACCGGCCGGCCGTGATCTTCGCCGACATCCAGCCCGACGGGCCGGGCGCCTATGCCATCGTCGATGCCCAATACCTGGGCGACTTCATGCGCGCCATCGGCGAGTCGCGCGCCTACCGGATCGCGCTGCGCGTGGGCCAAGGAGTGATGATCGAGGCCGGCAGCCCGATCCCGCCCGGCCATTTCCTGTTCTCGCCCTCGCGGGTGGACCTCGCCTCGGCGCGATACCCGGTCACGGTCAGCGTGATATCGCCCGTCGCGGCCGCCACGGCCCAATGGTGGCAGGCCTTCTCCGCCCTGCTGCCCATGTCGGTGATCCTGTCGCTTTGCCTGAGCGTGGCGGCCTACCGCTGGCAGCAGCGCAAGCTGTCGTTCCGGGACGAAATCCGCCGCGGCATCGCCAATGGCGAGTTCACGGTGCATTACCAGCCCATCTACGATTCGCGGCGGCGCCGCTGCAACGGCGTCGAAGCGCTGCTGCGCTGGCAGCGCCAGGACGGCAGCTGGATGCGCCCGGACGTTTTCATCGCGGCGGCCGAATCCGAAGGCGTGATCGTGGAGCTGACGCGCCACCTATTCGACCGGGTCGCGCAGGACGTCTGCGGCTGGCGCATCGCGCCGGGCTTTCACCTGAACCTGAACGTGGCGGCCGAGCACCTGCAGGCCCCGGATTTCGTGGCCGACGTGCAGGCGCTGTGCGCGCGCCTGCAGGCGCACTCGCCATGCATCACGCTGGAGCTGACCGAGCGCGGCCTGATCAGCAACGGGCCGGACGTGCTCGAAGGGCTGCACAAGCTGCGCACGCGCGGCGTGCGCCTGGCCATCGACGATTTCGGCACGGGGCACTGCGGCATGAGCTACCTGCAGACCTTCCCGCTGGACTACCTGAAGATCGACCGCGGCTTCGTGCAGGCCATCGAGAGCCTGGACGGCGAGACGCCGGTGCTGGACACCATCATCAGCCTGGCGCACAAGCTGGCCCTGGGCACGGTGGCCGAAGGGGTGGAAACGCGCCTGCAGCTGGACTACCTGCTGGCGCGCGGCGTGGTGTACATCCAGGGATACCTGTATGCGCAGCCCATGCCGGCCGACCGGCTGGAGCACTGGCTGCGCACCGCGGGCGAGCAGCCGCTATGAGCCGGCGCGCCGCGCTCAGGCCCCGCCCAAGAGGTCGTAGGAGTCGAGCAGGGCCCAGGCGATTTCGGGACGGCTTTCCATGCTGCGCCGTATCGCGGCCGGAATGGCCTGGCGTGTCTTGCGGCACAGGCCGGGGCGCTCTTGCACCAGGATGGCGATGCCGCGCACGGTGCGCACCTCGTTGGGACTGGGCGTGATGTGCAGCGAGATGCCCAGCTGCGCATGCATGCGCTCGCGCATGCGTTGCAGGTCTTGCAGGCTGGAGAGGTTTTCCAGCCGCTGGACCAGGCGCTTTTCCTCTTCGCGGGTCAGGCGCAGGACCCGCCAGTCGCCTTGCGGATCCTCGAGCAGGCGCTCGCGGTCGCAGACGCAGGCCCCGGGCGGGCATCCCGTGCGGATGGGAAACGGCGCATTCATAATGCCCGTCATGATAGCAATTGGGCGGCCTTTTTATTGCCGTTGCGCCGTCCAGGGCCGGCTGCCGTCGGCCGGCACGGTGCCTTCGATGCGGTCGCCGCGCACGGTGCCGCCATAGCGCACGCCGTCGACCTCGAAGGAAATCTGGTCGCCGGCCAGCCGCCCCTGGGCCAGGAGCTTGCCGTCCAGCGTGCCGGTCAGCAATTGGTAGCGCTGCTCCAGCACCAGGGGCTGGCCCTGCATCGACCAGCGCCCCTGCACCTTGGCCGGCACCACCCACAGAAAGGCCGTGCAATAGCCGGGACAGTCATCGTTGACCCGCTCGGTCTGGTCGGGCTCCCAGTCGCCGATGCCGAAGGCGTGCGAGACGATGCGCGTGCCCGGCGCCAGGTCCAGCAGCTTGGGCGCCAGCTTCTCGTTGATGGTGGGCAGCAGGTACATGGTGATCACGTCGGCCTGGCTCAGGTCGGTCTCGAACAGGTCGGCCTGCTCGAAGGTGGCCCGGTCGGCCACCTGGGCCTGCTCGGCGCGCCGGCGCGCCAGCGCCACCATGTCGGCGTTGTATTCGATGCCCTTGGCCGTCAGGCCGCGCCGGGCGGCGGCGATGACGGTGCGGCCGTCGCCCGAGCCCAGGTCCATGAGCCGGTCCTGCGGCGAGACCTTGGCCATGTCCAGCATCTTCTCGACCAGCACGTCGGGCGTGGGCACCCAGATCACGTCCTTGCCGGGCTGGCCCACCTCGGGCTGGTAATCCTGCGCCTGCCCTTGCTGTGCGGCCAGCGACGGGGCCGCGGCGCAGGCCAGCGCGCCCGCCAGCCCCGCATGCAGGCACAGGCGGCGCACGGCGGCAAAAGGCGAAAGGCGGGGAATACGGCGGACCGGCAAGGACTGCATGGCATGCTCCTGTAGGATGACGGGATACGCGCAGCCGGTCCCGGCCGGCCGCGCCCTGAGGCTTTCTAACACCGGCCAAGGCAAAGAACAAGCCGGGCCGGCCCGCCAGGCTTTTTTCCCTTCCTGCCATGTCCCTGCCCACCGATCCCATCGCCGTGTGCGCCGCCGCCGACCTGGTCGATGGCGGCCTGGCCGTCAAGCTGCCGGCCACGGAGTCCGGCCGCGCGGCCACCGTATTCTTCGTGCGCTACAAAGGCCGGGCGTACGGCTACCTCAACCGCTGCACCCACGTGGCCAGCGAGATGGATTGGGAGGGCAGGCTTTTTACGCGCGACGGCCAGCTGCTCATGTGTGCGCGCCACGGCGCCACCTTCCATCCGGATACCGGCTTGTGCCTGGGCGGCGCGCCCAAGGGCAGCCGCCTGCACGCCCTGCAGGTGCAGGAGCGGGATGGACAGGTGTACTGGATTCCGGGTCCCAGGGTGTTTCCCGCCTGAGCGGGCAGGCCCGGGCCGGCCCGCCGCGCTCAGGCCAGCCGGGTAAGCCAGCCGTGGCGGTCGGCCACCCGGCCGTACTGGATGTCGGTCAGCTCCTTGCGCAGCGACATGGTCAGCTCGCCGGCCGGGGCGTTTTCGTCGCCGGCCACGAAGCCCGGACCCTTGAGCGCCGCGATGGGCGTGATGACCGCCGCCGTGCCGCAGGCAAAGGCCTCGACGATCTCGCCCGACGCAAAGCCGTCGCGCCATTCCTGGGCGCTGACCTTGCGTTCCTGGACGCGGTGGCCGCGGTCGCGCGCCAGCTGGATGATGCTCGAGCGCGTCACGCCTTCCAGGATGCTGCCCGACAGTTCGGGCGTGAGCAGGGTGCCGTCCTTGCACACCAGGAACACGTTCATGCCGCCCAGCTCTTCCAGGTATTTGTTCTCCTGGGTATCGAGGAACAGCACCTGGGCGCAGCCATTGTCGTAGGCTTGCCTCTGGGGCAGCAGCGAGGCGGCGTAGTTGCCGCCGCACTTGGCCGCGCCCGTGCCGCCCTTGCCCGCGCGGGCGTACTCGGTGGACAGCCAGATCGAGACCGGCGCCACGCCCTTGGCGAAATAAGGGCCGGCGGGGCTGGCGATCACGTAGTACGCCGCCCGCTGGGCCGAACGCACGCCCAGGAAGCTCTCGTTGGCGATCATGAAGGGACGCAGGTACAGGCTGGTCTCGGGCGCCGAAGGCACCCAGTCGGCGTCGGCCTGCACCAGCTGCCTGATGGATTCGATGAAGATGTCGGTGGGCAGCTCGGGCAGCGCCAGGCGCCGGGCCGAGCGCTGCAGGCGCTCGGCATTGGCCTGCGGCCGGAAGGTCCAGATCGAGCCGTCCTGGTGGCGGTAGGCCTTCAGGCCCTCGAAGATCTCCTGCGCGTAGTGCAGCACCGAGGCCGCGGGATCGAGCGACAGCGGGCCGTAGGGCTTGAGCTGCGCATCGTGCCAGCCGCGCTCGAGCGTCCAGTCGATCGAAACCATATGGTCGGTGAAATGCTTGCCGAAGCCCGGGTCGGCCAGGATGGCCTCGCGCTCGGCCGCCACGCGGGCGGCCGTGGAGCGGGTGGCGCGAAACTGCAAGGAGGAGGCTTGAACCTTTTCTGTCAGGGTACTCATGGCGTGGTCGAGAAGTCGTGGTTGCCGGCGCATGCCCGCGCCGGCCATCGCAGCAGTCTACCCGATCCTTGCAACCGGGCCCGCCCCGGCGTCAATCCAGCCGCACGCCGGCGGTTTGCACCACCTTGGCCCAGCGCTCGCGCTCGCTATTGAAAAAACGCGACAGCTCGTCGGGCGGATAGGTGACGATCTCGGCGCCCTGGTCGCCCAGCTGCTTGCTGATGTCGGGCCGCTTGACGATGTCGGCCAGGATGCCGGCCAGCCGCTCGGCGGTCTCCTGGGGCATGCTCGCCGGGGCCATCACCCCCTGCCAGGTGCCCGATTCGAAGCCCTGCACGCCCTGCTCGGAAATGGTGGGAATATCCTTGACCAGGTCCATGCGCTCGCGCTTGGAGATCGCGATGGCGCGCAGCTTGCCGCTGCGGATATGCGGCAGCGTGGCCAGCAGGCCGTTCATGATGGCGTGGGTCTGCCCGCCGATGGTATCGGCCAGCGCCTGCGCGCCGCCCTTGTACGGCACGTAGTCCCATTTGGCGCCGGTGGCCTCCTGCACGGCCACGGCGGCCAGGTGCGGCGCGCTGCCGATGGCGGTGACGGCGAAGTTGACGCGCTCCTTCTTGGACAGCTCGACCAGCTCGCCCACGGTATTGGCCGGCACGTCCGGGTGCACCGCCAGCACGTGAGGCGAATACGCCAGCATGCTGACCGCGCGCAGGTCCGTGGAAGGATCGAAGGTCAGCTTGGTATAGACCGAGGGGCTGATGGCCAGCGCGCCCACGTCGCACAGCAGCAGCGTATGGCCTTCCTTGGCCGACTGCACCACCAGGCCAGCGCCCAGGTTGCCGTTGGCGCCGGGCTTGTTCTCCACCACCACGGTCTGCTTGAGCGCCTCGCCCAGATGCTGCGAGACCAGCCGCGCGATGATGTCCGAGGAGCCGCCCGGCGGATACGGCACGATGATCGTCACCGGCCGCGTCGGCCATTGCCTGTCCTGCCGGGCCCAGGCGGGGGCCCAGTGCGACAGGCCCAGCGCCGCGGCGGCGCCCATGAATGCTCTTCTGTTCAGTGTCATTGCGTCTCCTTTGGATGAAAAGGTCGGGCAGGCGCGGCGCGCCGCCCCGGGCAGGGCGCCGTCCGCGTCAGGCGGCGCCTCGGGTTTCGACGTACAGCGCGTACAGCGAGTGGCTGGCGGCCATGAACAGGCGGTTGCGCTTGGCGCCGCCAAAGCACAGGTTGGCGCAGCGCTCGGGCAGGCGGATATGGCCGATGGGCTTGCCGGCCGGGTTAAACACCATGACGCCGTCCAGCTCCGCGGGATCGGCCTGCGGCGCGCCGCTGCTGCCCCAGCCGCACCACAGGTTGCCGGCCTCGTCGCACTTGATGCCGTCCAGCGCCCCGGGCCCCTGGGCGTCGATGTGCAGGCGCTTGTCCGAGAGCGCGCCGTCCTGGCCGACCGTATAGGCCCATACCGCCCGGGAAGGCTGGCGCCGCCCCTCCACGACGTACAGGGTGCGCTCGTCCGGCGAAAAGCACAGTCCGTTGGTGCCGGCCAGCTCGTCCAGCATCATCTGCAGCGCGCCGCTGCGCGGGTCGATGCGATAGACCGCGTGCGGCAGCTGGGCCTGCGCCTTCTCGCCCTCCCAGTGCCCCGCGATGCCGAAAGGCGGATCGGTGAACCAGATGGACCCGTCGCTGCGGCAGACGATGTCGTTGGGGGAATTCAAGGGCTTGCCTTCGTAGCGGTCGGCCAGCACGGTGATGCTGCCGTCGTATTCGGTGCGCGTGACCCGGCGCGTCAGATGCTCGCAGGTCAGCAGCCGCCCCTGCCGGTCGCGCGCCAGGCCGTTGCTGAAGTTGGCCGGCTGCCGGAACACGCTGGCCTGGCCGGTGGTCTCGTCCCAGCGCAGGATGCGGTCGTTGGGAATGTCCGAAACCAGCAGGTAGCGCCCGTCGGCGAAGTACACCGGCCCTTCCAGCCAGCGCCCGCCGGTGGCCAGCTGCTCGACGGTGCTGCTGAAGATGCGGTACTGGGCGAACTCCGGATCCAGGATGCGCACCGAGGGATCCGGGTAGCGTTGCTGGGGCGTGAAATCGAAGGCCTGCCCCTGCGCCGCGGCCAGGGGCGCGGCCGCCAGCGCGGCGCCCAGCATGCGGCGCCGGCCGGCCTCGAAGCCGTGGTGGTTCTGCATAGACGGTGTCTCCTTCGCTTCTTGAGTTTGTCGCCGGCGTGCCGCGCCCGGCCCGCGCGCCTCAGGTCACCGGGCCGGGATTGAACAGCGCCAGCGCGTTGTGCAGCTTGAGCCGCTCGGCACAGGTGCGCTGCCGGCCGCTGGCCACCTCCAGCATCATCCGGAACAGCTCCCAGCCCACCTGCTCGATGCTGGCCTGCCCGGTGGCGATGCGGCCGGCGTCCAGGTCCATCAGGTCGTGCCAGCGCCGCGCCAGGCCCGAGCGGGTGGCCACCTTGATGACCGGCACCTGCGCCAGTCCGTAGGGCGTGCCGCGGCCGGTGGTAAAGACGTGCAGGGTCATGCCCGCGGCCAGCTGCAGCGTGCCGCAGATGAAATCGCTGGCCGGCGTGGCCGCGAAGAACAGGCCCTTGCCCGACAGCCGCTCGCCCGGGGCCAGCACGCCGCTGATGGGCGACGAGCCCGACTTGACGATCGAGCCCATGGCCTTCTCGGCGATGTTGGACAGCCCGCCCTGCTTGTTGCCCGGCGAGGTATTGGCGCTGCGGTCGGCCTGGCCGCGCCGCAGGTATTCGTCGTACCAGGCCATCTCGCGCACCAGCGCCTGGGCCACCTCGGGGGTCGCGGCACGGGCCGTCAACTGGTCGATGCCGTCGCGCACTTCGGTGTTTTCGGAGAACATCACCGCGGCGCCGGCGCGCACCAGCAGGTCGACGGCAAAGCCCACCGCCGGATTGGCGGTCACGCCCGAGAAGGCGTCGCTGCCGCCGCATTGCACGCCCACCACCAGCTCGCTGGCCGGGCAGGTTTCGCGCCGCCGCGCGTCGAGCTTGCGCAAATGGCGCTCGGCCGTGCGCATGATGGCCGCGATCATGGACTCGAAGCCCAGGTTCTGCTCGTCCTGCAGCACGATGGTGTCCACGCCCTGCCCCGCCGGCATGTCCGGCCCCGCGCGCACGGGAATGGCCCCGGGCGCCAGCAGCCGCTCGGGCTGCAGCTTCTCGCAGCCCAGGCTCACCACCATGGACGTGCCGCCGAAATTGGGATTGCGCGCGATGTTGCGCAGCGTGCGGATGGGAATGGCCGCGCCCGGCGCGTCGATGGCCACGCCGCAGCCATAGGTATGCTCCAGCCCCACCACGTCGTCCACGTTGGGATAGCGCGGCAGCAGCTCGCGGCGGATGCGCGCCACCGCATGCTCGACCACGCCCTGCACGCATTGCACCGTGGTCGAGATGGCCAGGATGTTGCGCGTGCCCACCGAACCGTCGGCATTGCGGTAGCCCTCGAAGGTATAGCCTTCGAGCGGCGGCAGCGGCTCGGCGCGCCGCGTGGCCATGGGCAGGTCCTGCAGCGTGCGCGCCGCCGGCAGCGTGGTGACGCGCTCGTTGACCCAGCTGCCGCGCGGCAAGGCCCGCGCGGCGCGGCCCACCACCACCCCGTAGCGCACCACCGGCTCGCCCGCGGCCAGGTCGGCCAGGGCGACCTTGTGGCCCTGCGGCACGGCCTCGGCCAGCACCAGCGCGCCGTCGACGGCCGTGCCGGCCGGCAGGCCGCCTTCGTTGGCGACGATGGCCACGTTGTCGCTGGGGTTGACCTTGATGAGTATGGGCTTTTCGGCGATGGCAGACGGCATGACGATATCCTTCGGCGGCCGGCCGGAATGGGCCCGGGCCGCAACGGATGTCATCATACAAGCTATGCGCCGAGGTCTTGCCGGAGAATCCGTAAAACTCGGGTTATTCCTAGGAAATCAGGCCTGCACGGCCGCCCCGGCTGCTGGAGCCGCGATCCGCCACCTTGTATGACAACATACCTGGCGGCACGCCCCGGCCGGCTACTGGGCACGGATCAGCGTGGTGGAGAAGGCATAGCGGTCGGCGGGATGATAAGAACGCGACACCTCCACGATCTGGCCCGCCGAGTCCTTGTACTGGCGCAGGATGTGCAGTCCCGGCGACCGCGGCTCGACGGCCAGCTCGGCCGCGATGGCCGCCGGCATGGCGCAGGCCGATATCGTCTGCTCGACCGTGGTGATGCGCCGGCCGTAGTGCGCTTCGATCAGCTCCGAGACCAGGCGCTCGGGGTGGCGCCGCGCCAGGGCGCGCACCCCCTTGTAATGCGCATCGACGTACAGCTCGGTCCATACCATGGGCGGCTGCCCGGCCAGGCCCCGCGTCGAGGAAAAGCGCAGCCAGCGGGTGCCGGGCCCCACCCCCAGGGCCCCCGCCTGCTCGATGTCCACCACCACTTCCTGTATGTGCCGGATGGTGCGCGGCGTGCGCTCGGCCAGCTGCACCAGGTCTTCCAGCGAACGCAGCGACTGGGTAAAGCCGGCGCTGGGCCGCGCGCCCGTCACCACCGTGCCGCTGCCGCGCTTGCGCGCGATCAGGCCCAGGTCCTGCAACTGCCGCATGGCCGCGCGCAAGGTGTGGCGGCTGGCCTCGAACTCCTGCGCCAAGGCGGTTTCCGAAGGCAGCACCGAGCCGGGCGGGTAGACGCCGGAGGCGATCCGCCGGGCAAGCTCTTCCGAGATGCGGGAGTACAGCGTAAGGGACATGGCAAGGCACGGGTGCAAGGCGCTCCATTCTATCTGCTGGTCCCGCCGCCGCGCCCGCTGCGGGTTATCCCCAGCTTTGACGCCGTGCGGCCGCCCTGTTTAAATGTACGTACAACTTTTTATGAGCGTACATTTTATGCCTGTCTCGGTACTGGAATCCTCCCTCTTCAAGGATATGTTCGGCACGGCGGCCATGCGCGCCGTCTTCGACGACGCGGCCACGCTAAGACGCTACGTCGAAACGGAAGTCGCCCTGGCCCGGGTGCAGGCCGAACTGGGCATCATCCCGCGCCAGGCCGCGCTGGACATCGCCCGGCGCGCCGACCCCGCCGCGCTGGACATGGACGCCCTGCGGGCCGAGACCGAGATCGTCGGCTATCCCATCCTGCCGCTGGTGCACCAGCTCGCGCGCCAGTGCGGTCCGGCGGGCGAATACCTGCATTGGGGGGCCACCACCCAGGACATCATGGACACGGCCACGGTGCTGCAGGTGCGCGATGCCCTGGCGTTGGTGGACGGGCAGCTGGCCGGGCTGGACCGGACGCTGGACCAGCTGGCCGGACGCTATCGCGACGCGCCCATGGCCGGGCGCACGCACTTGCAGCACGCCCTGCCCATCACCTTCGGCTACAAGGCGGCCGTCTGGCTGCTGATGGTGCGGCGCCACCGCGAGCGGCTGGCCCAGCTGCGCCCGCGCGTGCTGGTCGGGCAATTCGGCGGGGCGGCCGGCACGCTGGCCTCGCTGGGCGATCAAGGCCTGGCGGTGCAGGCGGCGCTGATGCGCGAACTGGGCCTGGGCAGCGCGCCGGTCACCTGGCACGTGGCGCGCGACGGGCTGGCCGAAACGGTGCAGTTCCTGGCCCTGGTGGCCGGCACGCTGGGCAAGATCGCCCTGGACATCATGCTGATGATGACCAACGAGCTGGCCGAAGCCTTCGAACCTTTCGTCAAGGGCCGAGGCGCCTCCAGCACCATGCCGCAAAAGCGCAATCCGATTTCCTGCGAGCTGATGTGGAGCGCCTCCAAGACCGTGCGCCAGCACGCGGGGCTGGCGCTCGATGCGATGCTGCAGGACTTCGAAAGAGCCACCGGCCCCTGGCATGTGGAGTGGACCGCGGTGCCCGAGGCTTTCGTGCTGACGGCCGGCGCGCTGCACCAGGCGCAGTTCATGCTGGGCGGGCTGGAAGTGGACACCGGCCGCATGGCCCGCAACCTGGAGCTGTCCGGTGGCCTGATCGTGGCCGAGGCGGTAATGATGGGACTGGCGCCGCACATCGGCCGCCAGAGCGCGCACGACGTGGTCTATGACGCCTGCCGCGCCGCGGCGACCACGGGCCGGCGCCTGCCCCAGGTGCTCCAGCAGGATCCGCGGGTCGCGCAACGGCTCGATGCGCAGGCCATCGAGCGCCTGTGCGACCCGGCCAACTACCTGGGCGCGGCGCCGCAGATGGTGGACCGCATGCGCGCCTGGCAAGCCGGCGCGGCGGCCTGAGCTGCCGCGCCGATCACGATACCAACCACACCCACCATACGATACGGAGACACATCATGAAGCAATGGATGACGACGCTGCTGGCCGCCTGCGGCCTGGCATGGGCCTGCGGCGCCCAGGCGCAGGACGCCTATCCCAGCCGGGCCATCACCTGGATCGTGCCGTTCGCGGCCGGCGGCCCCACCGACGCCATGGCCCGCAACATCGCCAACCGGGTCTCGCAGGAGCTGGGGCAATCCATCCTGATCGAGAACGTGGGCGGCGCCGGCGGCACGATCGGCGCGGCCAAGGCGGCCAAGGCCGCGCCCGACGGCTACACCTTCCTGGTGGGGCACATCGGCTACATGGCCGCCGCCCCTTCGCTGTACGCCCGGCTGCCCTACGATCCCGTACGCGACTTCCGGGCCGTCTTCCGCTTTCCCGATACGCCGCTGGTGCTGCTGGTGGGCCAGTCCTCTCCCTACCAGACGGTGTCCGAGCTGATCGCCTACGGCAGGCAGAACCCTGGCAAGCTCAACTTCAGCAATGCCGGCGTGGGCTCGACCTCGCACCTGGTGGCGGCCATGTTCGCCAGCCAGGCCGGCATGGAGGTCACGCCCATCGCCTACAAGGGTGCGGGGCCGGCCTTGAACGACCTGATGGGCAACCAGGTCGACGCCATGTTCGACCAGACCAACACCGCCTTGCCGCAGACCCGCGGCGGCCGGGTGCGGGCGCTGGGCCTGACCTCTGCGCGGCCCATGGCGCAGTTCCCCGGCGTGCCGCCGCTGGGCGAGCAAGCCATCCCGGGCTTCCAGGTTTCGACCTGGTACGGCCTGTACGCGCCCAAGGACACGCCCGAGGCCGTGGTGCAGACGCTTTATCGCGCCTGGAGCAAGGCCCTGCAGGATACGCAGTTCACCGGCCAGATGGCTGGCCAGGGGATCCAGATGCTGCCCGAGGCCGAGTATGCGCCGGCCGCATTGCAGCGCCACACGGCCGACGAAGTACAGCGCTGGGCGCAGGTGATCAGGCAGGCCGGCATCTCGCTGCAATAGGCCGCCCGCCATGCGCTGCGTGTACGCCGAAGACATCGAGGCCAGCCTGTGCAATGCCTTGCAGGCGGCCAGCCATACCCATCCGCCGGATTTCGTGCAGGCCTTGAAGGCTGCCCACGCCTGCGAGACGCAGCCGGCCGCGCGGCAGGCCCTGCTGCAATTGCTGGTCAACAGCAAGCTCAGCGCCCGGGCCCGCCGGCCGGTGTGCCAGGACACGGGCGTGGTGCACGTGTATGCCCGCCTGGGCATGGACCTGCGCATACGCCATGCGGGCGCCGGCCCCACCCCCAGCCTGCAGGCCATCGCCGACCGCGCGGTGGCGCGCGCCTACACGGAGCCGGCCAATCCGCTGCGGGCCTCGATGATCAGCGATCCGCTGGGCCTGCGCCGCAACACCGGCGACAACACGCCGGCCGTGCTGCACGTGGAGCTGGCCGAAGGCGACGGCCTGTCGCTGACGGTGGCGGCCAAGGGCGGCGGCGGGGACGCCAAGGCGCGCTATGCCATGCTGCGGCCCAGCGATTCGGTGGCCGACTGGGTGGTGTCGCAGCTGCCCGGCATGGGGGCGGGCTGGTGCCCGCCCGGCGTGCTGGGCCTGGGCGTGGGCGGCACGCCCGAACAGGCCATGATGCTGGCCAAGCGCGCCTTGTTCTCGCCTATCGACATGCCGGCGCTGCGCCGCCGCGGCCCGGCCGATGCGACCGAGCGCCTGCGCCTGCAGGTCTACGAGCGCGTCAATGCGCTGGGCATCGGCGCACAGGGCCTGGGCGGCGACACCACGGTGCTGGACGTCAAGGTCCTGGCCGCGCCGTCGCATGCCGCGCTGCTGCCCGTGGCGCTGCTGCCCAATTGCGCGGCCACCCGCTACGTCAGCTTCGACATGCCGGCCGACGGCCCGGCCAGCTTCCCCGCGCCCGATCCCGCCCTGTGGCATGGCATTCCGGACGCCTTGCCCCCCGAAGCGGGCGGCACCCCCGTGAACCTGGACACGCTGGACGGCCGCGAAGTGGCCGGCTGGCGGGCCGGGCAGACGCTGCGGCTCTCGGGCAAGCTGCTGACCGGCCGGGACGCCGCGCACCAGCGGCTGGCCGCACTGCTCGAACGCGGCGAGCCGCTGCCGGTGGACCTGCGCGGACGCACGCTGTATTACGTCGGCCCGGTCGACCCGGTGGCCGGCGAAGCGGTGGGCCCGGCCGGCCCCACCACCTCTGCGCGCATGGACAAGTTCCTGCCGCGGCTGCTGGCCGAAACCGGCCTGCTTGCCACCATCGGCAAGGCCGAGCGCAGCGAGCAGGCCGTGGCGGCCATCGCGCGGCACGGCGCCGCCTACCTGAGCGCGGTGGGCGGCGCGGCCTACCTGGTCTCGCGCGCCATCACCGCGGCGCGGGTGGTGGCCTTTGCCGACCTGGGCATGGAAGCCATCTATGAATTCGAAGTCCGCGACATGCCGGTGACGGTGGCCATCGACGCGCGCGGCGGGGTGGCCCACAAGGTGTTCCGCCTGCACGACGGCGCCCGCTAGTGGTTGTCGCGCGGCACCGCCGCGCCGCTGCCGCCGGTCAGGAAATCCAGGTCCGCCCCTTCGTGGGCCTGCATGACGTGATCGACGTACAGCTTCACGTAGCCGCGCCGGGCATGGCCGGGCGGCGGCTGCCAGCCGGCGCGCCGCCGCGCCAGTTCGTCCTCGTCCACCAGCAGCTGCAGCGTGCGGGCCGGCACGTCCACGCGGATCAGGTCGCCCTCGCGCACCAGCGCCAGCGGCCCGCCGATGGCCGCCTCCGGCGACACGTGCAGGATCACCGTGCCGTAGGCCGTGCCGGACATGCGCGCGTCCGAGATCCGGATCAGGTCGGTGATGCCCCGGCGCAGCAGCTTGGGCGGCAACGGCATGTTGCCCACCTCGGCCATGCCGGGATAGCCCTTGGGGCCGCAGTTCTGCAGCACCATGATGCAATGCTCGTCGATGTCCAGGTCTTCGTCGTTGATGCGCGCGTGCAAGGCCTCGATCGAGTCGAACACCACGGCGCGGCCCGTATGCCGCAGCAGATGGGGCGAGGCCGCCGAGGGCTTGACGATGGCGCCGTGGGGCGCCAGGTTGCCGCGCAGCACGGCGATGCCGGCCTCGCGCTTGAACGGCGCATGCGCCGGATGGATGACCTCGGGACGCCAACAGGGCGCCTGCGCCACGTTCTGACCCAGCGTGCGGCCATTGACGGTCGGCGCGTCGGCGTGCAGCAGGCCCTGCCCGTGCAGCTGGCGCAGCACCGCCGGCAGGCCGCCGGCCTCGAAGAAATCCTCCATCAGGAAACGTCCCGAGGGCATCAGGTCGACCAGGCAATCCACTTCGCGGCCCAGCCTGTCCCAGTCGTCCAGGTCCAATGGCACGCCCACCCGGCGCGCCAGCGCCAGCAGATGCACCACCGCGTTGGTCGAACCGCCGATGGCCGCCGTGGTCCGGATGGCGTTCTCGAAAGCCTGGCGCGTCAGGATGCGCGACATGGGCACGTCCTGGCGCACCAGCTCGACGATGCGCCGGCCGGCCTCGCGCGCCAGCACCTTGCGCCGCGCGTCCACCGCCGGGATCGCCGCATTGCCGGGCAGGCCGATGCCCAGCGCCTCGACCAGGCAGGCCATGGTCGAGGCCGTGCCCATGGTCATGCAATGCCCGTGCGAACGGTTCATGGCCGCCTCGGCCTCGTGGAACTGCGCCAGCGTGATGGCGCCGGCGCGCAGCTGCTCGCTCATCGAAATGGTGTTGGTGCCCGAGCCGACCGTGTGGCCTTCGTAGTAGCCGCGCAGCATGGGGCCGCCCGAGACGCCGATGGCCGGCAGGTCCACGCTGGCCGCGCCCATGAGCAGGGCCGGCGTGGTCTTGTCGCAGCCCATCAGCAGCACCACGCCGTCCAGCGGATTGGCGCGCACGGACTCTTCCACGTCCATCGCCGCCAGGTTGCGGTACAACATGGCGGTGGGCCGCAGCATGGTCTCGCCCAGCGACATGACCGGGAACTCCAGCGGAAAGCCGCCAGCCTCCAGCACGCCCCGGCGCACGTGCTCGGCCAGCTCGCGAAAGTGCGCGTTGCACGGCGTCAGCTCGGACCAGGTATTGCAGATGCCGATCACCGGCCGGCCATCGAACTGGTCCTGCGGGATGCCGCTGTTCTTGAGCCAGGAGCGATAGTAAAAGCCCATCTTGTCCTGGCGCTCGAACCAGGCGCGGCTGCGCAGCTTTCTTGCCGGGCCCGCCGGATCGCCTTCGTGCTGCGCGCCCTCGCTTTCGCCCTTGGGGCGGCCCGGCGGGCTCATGCCTGGACCGCCGCCTCGGCCCGCGCGCGCGCCTGGATCATGCGCACGCACAGGTCGAAGGCGCGCTGCAGGCCTTGCACGTTGGCCACGCCCTTGCCGGCGATGTCGAAGGCGCTGCCGCTGGCCGAGGTGGCCACCGGGATGGGCAGGCCGCCGTGCAGCGTCACGCCGTGATCGAAACCCATGAGCTTCATGGCGATCTGCCCCTGGTCGTGGTACATGCACACCACCGCGTCGAATTCGCCGCGCTTGGCCGCCAGGAACACCGTGTCCGAAGGATACGGGCCGGCGGCGGCAATGCCTTCGGCGCGGGCGTCCTCGATGGCCGGCGCGATCAGGTCGATCTCCTCGGTGCCGATCGAGCCGCCATCGCCGGCATGGGGATTGAGCCCGCACACGGCGATACGCGGGCGCTGCGTGCCGGCCTGGCGCAGCGCCCGGTCGATGATGCGGATGGCCGCCAGCACCCCGGGGCGGCTCAGGTGATCGGCCACCTCGCGGATGGGCACGTGCGAGGTCACCCGCGAAGTCCAGAGCGCGTCGGTGATGTTGAACTCGCAGACGAAGTCCTCGATGCCGAAGCGCTGCTGCATGTGGCGCAGCTCGTCCTCGGCCTGCAGGCCGCCCAGCCGCAGGGAATGCTTGTTCAGGGGCGCGAAGACCAGGCCCGCGCAGCGCCCGGCCAAGGCCAGGTCCAGCGCCTTGTCCATCGCCATCAAGGTGGCGCGGCCCGCCTGGACGCTGGACACGCCGCGCTCGGGCAGCTGCCCGTCCAGCACGTCCAGGTCCAGCAGGGTGACCCTGCCCGGCTCGTGGCGCACCGGCTCGCCGGGCGCCAGCACCAGCGTCTGGACATCGACGCCGGCGATACGCTGGCCGTCGCGCCACACGCACTCGTCGCCCACCAGGAGCAAGGGATGACGCTCGCGGTTCTGCGGGTCGGACAGCAGGCGGGCGGCCATCTCGGGACCGATGCCGGCCGGATCGCCCAGCAGGACGGCCAGGGGAAGGGAAGACGAATCGTGCTGCATGGAAGCGGTTTCTCCGTGGTTATTGCGGCGCCAGTCCGACGCTGGCGACAAGCTTGCCGTAGCGTTCGAACTCCGCCTTGTTGAACTGGCCGAACTGCGTCGGGCTCATGGGGCGGATCTCGCCGCCCAGCGCCTGGATGCGCTGGCGCGTTTGCGGCGTGGACAGGACCTGCTCCAGCGCGGCCCCCAGGCGCTCGACCACGGCCGGCGGCGTGCCCGCCGTGGCATAGAGCCCGTACCAGGTCGCCACGTCGGCGCCCTGCACGCCCGACTCGGCCAGCGTGGGCACATCGGGCAGTTCGGCGATGCGGGCCGGCGCGCTCACGGCCAGGGGCCGCAGCTTGCCGGCGCGGATCTGGGGCATGGCCGAGGAAGTGGTGTCGAACATCATTTCGATCTGCCCGCCCAGCATGTCGACCTGGGCTTGCGAGCTGCCCTTGTAGGGCACGTGCACGGCCTGGGTGCCGGTGGCGGCGGTAAACGCCACGCCGCCCACGTGCTGGGTGCTGCCCACGCCGGAGGAGCCGTAGCGCAAGCCTTCGGGCTGGGCCCGCATCGCCGCCAGCAGCTCGGTCACGCTGCGGTACGGCCCGCTGGCCGAGACCACCAGCACGTTGGGCATGACCGCGACCATGCCGATGGGCTGCAGGTCCGTCAGCGGGTCGAACTTGAGCTTGAGCAGGTGCGGGGCGATGGCCTGGCCGGTGGTGGTCGCCACCAGCAGCGTATGGCCGTCGGGATCGGCGCGGGCCGTCATGTCCGCGGCAATGGTGTTGGAAGCCCCGGGCCGGTTCTCCACCACCACCGACTGGCCCAGGTCCCGGCCGAACTGCTCGGCCAGCATACGCGCCAGGATATCGGTGCCGCCGCCGGGCGGCGAGCCCACCAGGATGCGCACGGGCTTGACGGGATAGGCCTGCGCGGCCTGCGCCGGCGCGGCCAGGCCGGCGAGCATGGCAAGACAGGCCGCCAGGGCGGCGCGGCGATCGATACGCATGGCTTGTCTCTTCCTGGTTATGTCGTGCCGGGCAGCTTAGCAAGCGGCCCGGGGCCGCTTCCAATCAAAATTCGGCAGCCTTCCATATACTTTTCTATATGATGGCGGCATGAGCCTGCCCGCCGACGCCCAATTGCTGCTGCGCCTGCGCACCCGCCAGCTGCTGCTGATCCGGCAGGTGGAGGCCGACCGCCACCTGGGCCGCGCCGCCGCCGCGCTGAACATCAGCCAGCCGGCCGCCACCAAGCTGCTGCGCCAGGCCGAGGACACGCTGGGCGTGCGCCTGTTCGAACGCGGCCCGCGCGGGATGGCGCCCACCGCGCCCGGCCAGGTGGTGCTGCGCTACGTGCGCACGCTGTGCAACGACTTCGGCGCCATGCGCGCCACGCTGGCCGCGCTGGAGTCGGGCCTGAGCGGCACGCTGCGCATCGGCAGCGTGCCCGGCGCGGTGCCGCAGCTGCTGGCGCCGGCGCTGATCGAATACAAGCGCCGCCATCCGCGCGTGCAGGTGTCGGTCACCGTCGATACCAGCAACATCATGGTGCGCCAGCTCGAACGCGGCGAGGTGGACCTGGTGCTGGGCCGGCTCACCGACGAGCACGCCGGCGGCGACTACGAACTGGCGCCGCTGCTGGAGGAAGCCCTGGTGCTGGTGGTGCGGCGCGGCCATCCGCTGCTGGGCCGGCGCAGCGTCTCGCTGCGCGACCTGACCGCCTCGGCCTGGATCGTGCAGCCGCCCGGCGCGCCCCAGCGCCTGCGCCTGGACGCGGCGCTGCGCGAGGCCGGCATCACCGACAAGCTGGACATCACCGAAACCGCCTCGACGGTGATGACCACCGCGCTGCTGGAGGCGTCCGACATGGTGGCGGTCATGCCCGCCTCGCTGGCGGCGCACTACGGCAGGATGGGGCTGTTCCAGGCCTTGCCCATGGACATGCCGATACGCGTGCCCGCCATCAGCCTGATCACGCCGCTGGGCCGCACGCCCAGCGCGGCGGCGGCGCATTTTTCGGCGCTGGTGCGGGCGGCGCGGACCGACGCGACTGCCGCGGCCTAGACGCGCTCCAGCACCACCGCGATCCCCTGCCCCACGCCGATGCACATGGTGGCCAGGGCATAGCGCCCGCCGGTGGCGTGCAGGCGGTTGACGGCGGTGGTGGCCAGCCGCGCGCCGCTGGCGCCCAGCGGGTGGCCCAGCGCGATGGCGCCGCCCCAGGCGTTGACGCGCGCATCGTCATCGGCCAGGCCCAGTTCGCGCAGCACGGCGATGCCCTGGGCGGCAAAGGCCTCGTTCAGCTCGATCACGTCCATCTGGTCGAGCCCCAGCCCGGTCTGGGCCAGCACCTTGCGCGTGGCCGGGGCCGGTCCGATGCCCATGATGCGCGGAGGCACGCCGGCCGTGGCCATGCCCAGGACGCGCGCGCGGGGCGTCAGGCCGTGGCGCACGGCCTGCGCCTCGCCGGCCAGCAGCAGCGCGCAGGCGCCGTCGTTCACGCCGCTGGCGTTGCCGGCGGTCACCGTGCCGTCGGGCCGCACCACGCCCTTGAGCCGGGCCAGCGCCTCCAGGGTGGTCTCGCGCGGATGTTCGTCGCGCTCGAGCACCAGCGGCTCGCCCTTGCGCTGCGGGATCGTCACCGGCACGATCTCGCGCGCCAGGTGGCCTTCGCGCTGGGCCGCCGCGGCCTTCTGCTGGCTGGCCAGGGCCATGCGGTCCTGGGCCTGGCGCTCGATGCCGAAGTCGGCCGCCACGTTCTCGGCGGTCTCGGGCATGGAATCCACGCCGTACCGCTCCTTCATCAGGCGATTGACGAAGCGCCAGCCGATGGTGGTGTCGTACACGGCATTGCTGCGGCTGAAGGCGCTGTCGGCCTTGGGCATGACAAAGGGCGCGCGGCTCATGCTTTCGACGCCGCCGGCCAGCAGCAGGCCGGCCTCGCCAGCCTTGATGGCGCGCGCGGCGCTGCCCACCGCGTCCAGGCCCGAGCCGCACAGGCGGTTGATGGTGGCGCCGGGCACCTCTTGCGGCAGGCCGGCCAGCAGCGCGGCCATGCGGGCCACGTTGCGGTTGTCCTCGCCGGCCTGGTTGGCGCAGCCGTACAGCACGTCCTCGACCGCGGCCCAGTCCACCGCGGGGTTGCGCGCCATCAGCGCCTTGATCGGGATGGCGGCCAGGTCGTCGGCGCGCACGCTGGACAGCGCGCCGCCATAGCGGCCGAAGGGCGTGCGGATGGCGTCGCAGATATAGGCTTGAAGGGTCGTCATGAGGGAAAGCCTTGTCGATCAGGATAGGAAGAGCGGATCGAGATCCGCCCGCACGAAACCGTGGCCGCCGGCCCGGGCAAGCTGGTCCAGTTCGGCCTCCAGCCGCTCGCGCGGCTGCTGGCGCGCCCAGAACACCGGGCCGCCTTCCCAGCGCGGAAAGCCGTAGCCCTGCACCAGCACCACGTCCACGTCGCCGGGCCGGGCGGCCACGCCTTCGGCCAGCAGCAGCGCGGCCTCGTTGGCCATGGCCAGCAAGGCGCGCCGCCGGATCTCGTCCGCCGCCAGCGGCCGGCGCTCGATGCCGCGCCGCGCGCTCGCCTGCTCGATCAGCTGGCGCACGGTCTGGTCGGTCTGGCCGCTGGACTTGCCCTGGTCGTACGTGTAGTAGCCCGCCTGCGTCTTGCGCCCGAGCCGGCCCATCTCGCACAGCCGGTCCAGCACGTCCACGTAGCGTTCGCGCGGATCGCGCCGGGCGGCCTGGGCGCGGCGCATGCGCCAGGCGATGTCCAGGCCGGACAGGTCGGCCACCGCGAACGGCCCCATGGCAAAGCCCATGCCGGTCATGGCGCGGTCCACGTCCTCGGGCCAGGCGCCGTCCTCGATCATGAATTCGCATTGCCGCCGGTAGGCGTTGTAGATGCGATTGCCGATGAAGCCGAAGGCGTTGCCCGAGAGCACCGGCACCTTGCCCAGCGCCTTGCCCAGCGCCATGCCGGTGGCCAGCGCCTGCTTGCCGGTGCGCGCGCCGCGCACCACCTCCAGCAGCTTCATCACATGCGCGGGGCTGAAGAAATGCAGCCCCAGGCAATCCTGCGCGCGGCCTGTGGCCGCGGCGATCTCGTCCACGTCCAGGTAGGAAGTGTTGGTCGCCAGCACGGCCCCGGGCCGCGCATGGCGGTCGATTTCACGAAACACCGCCTGCTTGACCGCCAGCTCTTCGAAGACGGCCTCGATCACCAGGTCGGCCTGGGCCAGCACGGTCCAGTCCAGCGTCGCATGCAGCCGCGCCTGGCGCTGGGCGGCTTGCGCCTGGTCCAGCTTGCCGGCCTGCGCGCGTGCCTGGAAATAATCGGCGATGGCCTGCCGTCCGCGCGCCAGCGCGGCCTCGTCCTGTTCGAGCAACAGCACGGACAAGCCCGCATCGAGCAGCGCGATGGCGATACCCGAGCCCATGGTGCCGGCGCCGATCACGGCCGCCGTGCGCACCGGCAGCGGCGCGGCCTGCAAGGCAGCCGGCAGCTTGACGGCCTCGCGCTCTGCCTTGAACTGGTAGCGCAAGGCCTGCGCGGCAGGCGTGGACACCAGCGACAGGAACAGCGCGCGCTCGCGCGCCAGGCCCTGCGGCAACGGCAGCGACGTTGCCAGCAAGGCATCGAGCAATGCGCCGTAGGCCGGCTGCATGCGTTCGCGCGGCTTGAGCGCACGGCGCGCCTGGTCCACGAACGCCTGGACCTGCGCCGCCGGCAGCCCAGCCTGCCGGGCCTGGCAAGACCCGCCGCCTTGCCGCGCCAGGCGCAGCGCCAGCGCCCGGGCAACGGGCAGCGGATCGTCCGGGACCACTTGGTCGAACAGGCCCGACTGCGCCAGCGTGGCGGCCGTGCGCGGCTGGCCGTCGGCCATCATGGCATGCGCGGCGGCCAGTCCGATCAGGCGCGGCAGGCGCTGGGTGCCGCCGGCGCCGGGGATCAGGCCCAGGCGGATCTCGGGCAGGCCCACGCGCGCCGAATCCTGCGCCACGCGGGCGTGACAGGCCAGCGCCAGCTCCAGCCCGCCGCCCAGGGCCACGCCCGCGATGGCGGCCACCACCGGCTTGGCGCTGGCAGCTATACCGTCCAGCAGTTCGGGCAACACCGGGGACTGCTGCTGGCGCGGCGTGCCAAACTCACCCACGTCCGCGCCGGCGCTAAAGGCCTGCCCGCTGCCGGCGATGACGACCGCCGCCACGGCGGGGTCGGCCAGCGCGGCCTGCAACTGGGCAGCCACGCGCGCGCGCAGCGCATGGTCCAGGCTGTTGACCGGCGGGTGGTCCAGGAGGATGACGGCAACGCCGTCGCGCGGTTCAGGCATGGAAAGGATCACTCCGATTTCATGAGATGCTTGCCCACGACAAGCTGCTGGATCTGGGTCGTTCCCTCGTACAGGCGCAGCAGGCGCACGTCGCGGTAAAAGCGTTCGACCTTGTAGTCGCCGATGTAGCCGGCGCCGCCGTGGATCTGCACGCCGCGGTCGGCCACCCGGCCGGCCATCTCGCTGCAGTACAGCTTGGCGCAGGCCACCTGCATGCTGACCTGCGGGTCGGCCGCGCCCGCGGGTTTTTCGTCGTAGCGCCGGGCCACCTCGCGCACCAGCGACCAGCCGGCCAGCAGCTCGGCCTGGCTGTCGGCCAGCATGGCCTGCACCAGTTGGAAGTCGCCGATGCGCTGGCCGAACTGCCTGCGCTGGCGCGCATAGGCCAGGCTTTCCTGCAGGATGCGGTCGGCCATGCCGCAGGCCACCGCGGACAGGTGCAGCCTGCCGCGGTCCAGCACCTTCATGGCGGTCTTGAAGCCCTTGCCCGGCACGCCGCCGATCAGGTTGGCGGCCGGCACGCGCACGCCGTCCAGGTGCACGTCGCAGGTCTTGGTGCCGCGCTGGCCCATCTTGCGGTCGGGCTTGCCCAGGGTCAAGCCGGGCAGCCCGGCCGGCACGATGAAGGCCGAGATGCCGGCCGCGCCCGGCCCGCCGGTGCGCGCCATCAGGGTGAAGGCGCCGGCGCGCGGCGCGTTGGTGATATAGCGCTTGGTGCCGCTGACCAGGTAGTGATCGCCCTCGGCGTCGGCGCGCGTGCGGATCGATGCCGCGTCCGAGCCGGCATCCGGCTCGGTCAGGGCGAAGGAGACGATCAGCTCGCCGCTGGCGATGCGCGGCAGGTATTCGGCCTTTTGCGCGGGCGTGCCGTCCATCAGGATGCCCTGCGAGCCGATGCCCACGTTGGTGCCGATCACCGAGCGGAACGCCAGCGCGGCATGGCCCAGCAGATAGGCCAGCTCGCATTCCTGCGCCATGTCCAGGCCGATGCCGCCGTACTCCTGCGGAATGGACAGGCCGAACAGGCCCAGCTCGCGCATCTCCCGCACGATCGCCGCCGGCACCTCGTCGCTGGCCTCCACCTCGTCCTCGGCCGGCACCAGCCGCTCGCGCACGAAGCGCTCGACGCTGGCGGCCAGCAGCCGGAATGTCTCGTCGTCTATCGTCATCGAATTAGAAGCAAAAAGCCCCCCACGCTGCGCCTACGGCTTGCTGCCCCAGGCAAAAAGAGGGATGCCGGCCATTATCCAGCCATCGATCATCCTGGACAATTCCGAATAAACTGAAAACTCTGTCAAAGAAATTCGACCTATCGCATGGACGCCCAATCGCTCGTGCTGCTGGTGGACATCGTCGAGGCCGGCAACCTGAGCCTGGCCGCGCGGCGCCTGAAAATGAGCCGCGCCAACATCAGCTACCACCTGAACCAGCTGGAGAAAAGCCTGGGCCTGCAGCTGCTGCGCCGCACGACCCGGCGCATCGAGCCCACCGAGATCGGCCTGCGGCTGGTCCAGCACGGGCGCGCCATCCGCGACGAACTGCTGGCGGCGCGGGAATCGGTCGCCATGCTGGGCACCGGCCTGCACGGCTCGGTGCGCATGAGCATGCCCACCGGCTTCGGCCACCTGGTCATGTCGGGCTGGCTGATCGAATTCAAGCGGCGCTATCCGGCCATCACGCTGGACCTGCTGTTCGACAACAAGGTGGACGACCTGCTGCGCGAGGAAGTGGACGTGGCCATCCGCGTCATGTCCGAGCCGCCGCAGCAGATGGTGGCAACGGAACTGGCCCAGGTGCGCCACGTGGTCTGCGCAGCCACCGACTATGCCCGCGACCACCCCCTGCCCACCGGGCTCGAGCAGCTGGCGCGGGTGCCGCTGGTCACCTCGGCGGTGGCCGGCCGCGAATTGCGCGTGTCCGCCTACCGGGGCCGGCAGCGGCGCGAACTGGCGCTGCGCCCCACCCTGGCCTCGGAGAACTTCCAGTTCCTGCGCGAGGCCGTGCTGGCCGGCGTGGGCGTGGGCCTGGTGCCCGACTACGTGGTGGCGCAGGACCTGGCACAGGGCCGCATCGTCACGGCGCTGGGCCAATGGCGGCTGAGCGTGTTCGGCACGCGCATGTTCCTGCTGCGCATGCCGGGACGCTACCAGACGCTGGCGGTGCGCACGCTGATCGACTTCGTGGTGGCCAGGGCGCAGGCCTGGGCGGCCGGCGAAAATGTGGAAAAAGATGACACAAGGAATCGTTCCGTTCCTTCCCTTGTGAGCCGGCCGGCACGCCGCTAAGCTGATATGCGCCAGCGCAACCCGGGCGGCCAGCCCGGCTTGCCGTTGCGACCTGCGCTGGCATTCCCCGGAGAACAGGCATGTCACAGACCTCTGATTTGCAGGGCCGCGTGGCCGTGGTCACCGGCGCCTCCTCGGGCATAGGCCGCGCCATCGCGCTTTCGCTGGCCCAGGCCGGCGCGCGCGTGGCGGTCAACCACAGCTCGGGCGGCCGCTCGGCCGAGCGCGCCCAGGAAGTGTGCCAGGCCATCGCCGCCGCCGGCGGCCAGGCCTTCGCCGTCCAGGCCGACGTCAGCCAGGAAGCCGACGTCGAGCGCATGCTCCAGGCCGTGCAGGCGCGCTACGGCGAGCTGGATATCCTGGTCAACAACGCAGGCGTGGAAGACCCCGCGCCCATCGAATCCATGACGCTGGAGCAATGGCGCCGCGTCATCGACATCAACCTGGGCGGCCAGTTCCTGTGCGCCCGCGCGGCCGCGCGGGCCTTCATGGCGCGCTTTCCCGAGCCGCCGCCGCACCGCCCGGCCGGCAACATCCTTTTCATCAGCTCGGTGCACGAGGTCATCCCCTGGGCCTTCCAGGCCAACTATGCCGCCTCCAAGGGCGGCATCTCGCTGCTGATGAAGTCGCTCGCGCAGGAACTTGCGCCGCGCAAGATCCGCGTCAACAGCATCGCGCCCGGCGCCATCCGCACGCCGATCAACCGCCAGGCCTGGGAAACCGAAGAGGCGCTGCGGCAACTGCTCAAGCTGATTCCCTACGGCCGCATCGGCGAGCCCGAGGACATCGGCCGCGCCGCGGTGTGGCTGGCCTCGGACGCCTCGGACTACGTCACCGGCACCACGCTGTTCGTGGACGGCGGCATGACGCTCTATCCCGAATTCCGAGGCGCAGGCTGATGTCCAAGCCCCTGGAAGACTATGGCCTGATCGGCAACATGCTCTCGGCCGCGCTGGTGGCGCGCGACGGCTCGATCGATTGGCTCTGCCTGCCGCACTTCGATTCGCCGGCCTGTTTCGCCGCCCTGCTGGGCAACAAGAAGCACGGGCGCTGGCTGCTGGCCCCGCACGGCGACGCGCACACCACCCAGCGCCGCTACGTGCCCGAGACCGCCGTGCTCGAGACCATCCACGAGACGGCCGGCGGCGCCGTGCAGGTCTACGACTTCATGCCGCTGAGCGACTCCGAGGACCGGGTGGACGTGGTGCGCATCGTACGCGGCCTGCGCGGCACGGTGGACATGGAGATGGAGCTGATCCTGCGCTTTAACTTCGGCCAGGCCGTGCCCTGGGTGCGCCGGCGCGACTACGGCCTGAGCGCCATCGCCGGCCCGGACGCGGTCGAGCTGCACACCCTGGCGCCGCTCGAAGGCCACGACATGACCAGCACCTCGCGCTTTACCGTGCAAGAGGGCCAGGTGGTGCCGTTTACGCTGTCCTACCACCGCTCGCACCGCACGCCGCACTTCGTGTTCGACAGCATGGAAAGCCTGGAACGCACCATCAACTGGTGGGAGCAATGGGCCCGTCGCTGCCGCCAGGACGGGCTGACCAAGACGCGGCACGAGGCGGTCACGCGCTCGCTCATCACCCTGAAGCTGCTTACCTTCCAGCCCACCGGCGGCATCGTGGCCGCCCCCACCACCTCGCTGCCCGAGGCGCTGGGAGGCACGCGCAACTGGGACTACCGCTATTGCTGGCTGCGCGACTCCTCGCTCACGCTTTACGCGCTGCTGAACTCGGGCTACCGCGAGGAAGCCGACGCCTGGCGCCAATGGCTGCTGCGCGCGGTGGCCGGCCACCCGGCGCAGCTGCGCATCATGTACGGCATCTCGGGCGAACGCTGGCTGCCCGAGCACGAGGTCGAATGGCTGCCCGGCTATGCCGACAGCCGGCCGGTACGGGTGGGCAACGACGCGGTGGGCCAGCTGCAGCTGGATGTCTACGGCGAGCTCATCGCCACCTTGCACGCGGCGCGCAAGGCCGACCTGCCGCCGCTGGCCGAGGCCTGGCGCCTGCAGAAGGCCCTGCTCAAGCCGCTGGAAAAACTCTGGCGCGAGGACGACCACGGCCTGTGGGAAGTGCGCGGCCCCAAGCGCGCCTTCACGCATTCGCGGCTGATGTGCTGGCTGGCCTTCGACCGGGCCATCAAGTCCTGCGAGGACTTCGGCATGCAGGGCCCGGTCGACCGCTGGCGCCGCGTGCGCGAAGAAATCCGCGAGGACATCCTGGCCAAGGGCTACGACGCGGCGCGCAACACCTTCGTGCAGGCCTATGGCGGGCAGGCGCTCGATGCCGCGCTGCTGATGATCCCGCTGGTGGGCTTTCTGCCGATCGAGGACCGGCGCGTACAGGGCACCATCGCCGCCATCGAGCGCGAGCTGATGCGCGACGGGCTGCTGCTGCGCTATTCCTGCGACAAGACCGACGACGGCCTGCCCGGCGAGGAAGGCGCGTTCCTGGCCTGCACCTTCTGGCTGGTGGACTGCTATGCGCTGATGGGCCGCTATGCCAAGGCCGAGGAACTGTTCTCGCACCTGCTCTCGCTGCGCAACGACCTGGGCCTGCTGTCCGAAGAATACGACGTGGCGCACCAGCGCCTGGTGGGCAACTTCCCGCAGGGCTTCTCGCACATCGGCCTGGTGAACTCGGCCTACAACCTGGGCAACCCCGAGGGCCCCGCCCGGCAGGAGTCGCAGTCGAAGGCGCCCAGGCAATAGCGCCGCGCCCCGCCGCCGTGGGGCCCGCCGCCTTCAGGCCGCCAGGGCCCAGCCGGCCAGCGCGCCCAGCGCCACCACCAGCGGCGGCGGCAGGCGGGCAAGCACCAGCAGCCCGAAGGCCGCCAGGGCCAGGCCGAAATCCAGCGGACCGGCGATGGCGCCGGTCCATACCGGGTCGTAAAGCGCGGCCAGCAGGATGCCCACTACCGCCGCGTTGACGCCCGCCATGGCGTTGCGCGCCGCCGCCCGCCCCTGCAGCGCCTGCCAGAACGGCAGGGCGCCGGCCACCAGCAGGAAGGCCGGCACGAAGATCACCACCAGGAAAAACAGCCCGCTCAGCCAGGCGGGCAGCGGCCCGTCCATCACCGCGCCCAGATAGGCGGCGAAGGTGAACAGCGGGCCGGGCATGGCTTGCGTGGCGCCGTAGCCGGCCAGGAATTGCGCGCTGTCCACCGCGCCGGGCGGCACCACGGCCGCCTGCAGCAGCGGCAGCACCACGTGCCCGCCGCCGAACACCAGCGAGCCGGCGCGATAGAAGCCGTCGGCCAATTGCCAGAACCCCGAGCCAAAAGCCGCGGCGGCCAGCGGCAAGGCGGCCAGCAGCACGAAAAAAACGGCCAGCGCGGCCAGGCCCGCCCGCCGCGAGACGCCATAGGACACGGACGGGCCCGCGGGCGCCGCCGGCAGGCTGAGCAGCAGCCAGCCGGCCAGGCCGCCCAGCACGATGGCGGCCAGCTGCCCGAAGGCCAGCGGCAGGGCCAGCGCCAGCAAGGCGGCCACGATGGCCAGGCCGGCGCGCAGCCGGTCCGGGCACAAGGCCTTGGCCATGCCCCAGACGGCCTGCGCCACCACGGCCACGGCGACGATCTTCAGGCCGTGCACGGCGCCCGAGCGGGCAAACTCGCCATGGCGCGCGATGCCGTAGGCAAACGCGATGAGCGCAAGCGCCGAAGGCAGCGTAAAGCCCACCCAGGCCATCAGCGCGCCCATCCAGCCGGCGCGCTGCAAGCCCAGCGCCATGCCGACCTGGCTGCTGGCCGGCCCGGGCAGGAACTGGCACAGCGCCACCAGGTCGGCATAGCTGCGCGCGTCCAGCCAGCGCCGCCGCTCGACAAAGGCCTGGTGGAAATAGCCCAGGTGCGCGACCGGACCGCCAAAGGAAGTCAGGCCCAGCTTGAAGAAGGCCCACAGCACTTCGAGGGGGCTGCCGGGCCGCGCGGGCGCTTGGGCCGTAGCGTCGGGATTCGGGGAAGGAGAAATGGACACGGTGCAAAAAAGGGGAAAGCGGCGCCGGGCCGGAGCACGCATTGTCGCCGAAGGACTGTGGCGTGGGTGCCGCGCGCCGCCTCCGGCGTTTGACACAGGCTTGTTGTATTCGATAATAATTACAATTTGTATTTGCATGCCTGGGCCATCCGGGCGCGCCACGATTCCGAAGGCTTACACCTTGAGCACGCCGCACTGCGTCGCCCCCGCCACCGTCGAAGCGCTGTACAGCCACCATCATTCCTGGCTGCGGGGATGGCTGCACCGGCGCATGGGCAATCCCGAGCAGGCCGCCGACCTGGCGCACGACACCTTCGTGCGCCTGCTCAGCAGCGAACGCGTGCCCGCCGCCCTGGACGAGCCGCGCGCCTTCCTGACCACGGTGGCGCAGAACCTGATGTCCAACCACTGGCGGCGCGAGAAGCTCGAACGCGCCTACCTGCAAGCCTTGTCCCAGGTGCCGCAGGCCGTGCACTGGTCCCCCGAGGAACGGGCCATCGTGCTGGAGACGCTGCACGAGCTCGACCGCCTGCTGGACGGCCTGCCGCCCATCGTGCGCCGCGCCTTCCTGCTGTCGCAGCTGGAGGGACAGACGCACGCCCAGGTGGCCCGGGCCCTGTCCATCTCCGTGCCGACCGTCAAGCGCTATCTCGTGAAAGCCCTGCGGCAGTGCTACTTTGCCGACCTGGCCTTCCAGGCATGAGCTCGCCGGGCCGCCCCAAGGACGAATACCGGAGTGCGCAGCACGAAGGTAGCCCAGTGAGCCGCGCCCGCCACGCTTGCTCGTGGTATGACGGCGCGGCCATCGATCCGGCCGCAGCCGACCGCGCGGTGCAGTGGCTGCTCGCGCTGCACGAGGCGCCGGACTGCCAAGCGCTGCGGCAAGGGCTGCAGCGCTGGCGCGACGAGCATCCCGGGCACGAGCGCGCCTGGCGCCGCATCGAGGCCGTCCAGGGCAGGCTCCAGGCCCTGGCCTCGCCGCCCGGCGCCCGCTTTGCGCAGGCGGCGCTGGCCTCGGACCGCCGCGGCGCGCGCCGCGGCGCCGTCAAGGCGCTGGGCGGGCTGGCGCTGGCCGGCGGTGCCGCCTGGCAGGCCAGCCGCCTGGCGCCGTGGCGCGAATGGTCGGCCGATTACCGCACCGCCGTGGGCCAGACGCAAGCGCTGTCCCTGCCCGACGGCAGCCGGCTGGCGATGAACACCGCCAGCGCCATCGACGTGCGCTACACCGAGGCCGAACGCCGGATCGTCCTGATCGCCGGCGAGATCCTGGTGGCCACCGCCCAGGAAAACCGCCCCGCCTACCGCCCCTTCCTGGTCGAGACGGCCCAGGGCACCGCCCTGGCCCTGGGCACGGAATACGCCGTGCGCCAGCAGGACGAGGACACCCTGGTCAACGTCTTTGCCGGCGCGGTGCGGATCCAGCCGCGGCGCAATGCCGGCCGCACCCTGGTGCTGCACGCCGGCCAGGGCGCGCGCTACACGGCGCACGCGGTCATGGCGCCGGGCCCGGCCGATGCCGACAGCATCGCCTGGCAGGAAGGCTTCATCGTGGCGCGCGGCATGCGGCTGGATGCGCTGCTGGCCGAACTGGGCCGCTACACCGGCCTGGCGCTGTCCTGCGACCCCGCCCTTGCCGGCTTGCGGGTGTCGGGTTCGTATCCCGTTGATGCGCCGCGCAAGGTCATGTCGGTGCTGGCCGCCACGCTGCAGCTGCGCCTGCAGGCGCAGGCCGGCACGGCCTTCTGGCGGCGGGGGCGGCTGCATCTGCTGCCCGGCACGCGGCAAGGCTGATCCGTTTTTTGTTTTCGCGGGTCATGGGAGATGAAAAGACCATTTCCCTACCATTTTCCCAAAGGCCTGCCCATGAATCACCCCAAGGCGCCCCGGCGCCAGCCCACCCGGATCCTGCCGCGCAGCGCCCCGGCGCGCCTGGCCGCGCGCCTGGCCCTGGCCGCCGCCGCGGCCGCGCCGGTCCTGGCCGCGCCGCTTGCCGCGCAAGCCCAGGCCCAGGCCCAGCCGGTGCGCCAGTTCGACATACCCGCCGGCCCGCTCGAAGACGTGCTGGGCCGCTACGGCCGCCAGGCCGGCATCATGCTGTCGTTCCGCCCGCAGATCGCCGCAGGCCTGCAAAGCCCCGGCCTGCAAGGCCGCCACACCGTGCGCGGCGGCCTGGACATCCTGCTGGCCGGCACCGGCATCCAGGTCATGCCCCAGCCCAACGGCAGCTATGTCCTGGAGCGCCCTGCCGGCGCGGCCGGCAGCGTCACCCAGCTGCCTACGCTGACGGTGGCAGGCGGCGCCGACGCGCAAGGCCTGCCGCCCGCCTACGCCGGCGGCCAGCTGGCCCAAGGCGGCGGCCTGGGCGTGCTGGGCACCGGCGACGTCATGGACGTGCCCTTTCACACCACCAACTACACGGCGCAGGCGCTGCGCGACGTGCAGGCCCGCACGCTGGCCGACGTGGTGGTCAACGAAGCCTCGGTGCGCACGCTGACCTCCAGCAACGGCTTCGGCGAAGACTTCCAGATCCGCGGCTTTACCGTGGGCAGCGGCGACGTGGGCCTGAACGGCCTGTACGGCCTGACCTCGGGCAACCGCATGCCGGCGGCCATCATGGAGCGCGTCGAAGTCCTCAAGGGCCCCGGCACCCTGATGTACGGCATCAGTCCCAACGGCAGCATCGGCGGCAACATCAACATCGTCACCAAGCGCGCCGGCGACGAGCCGCTCACGCGCCTGACCACCACCTACGAAAGCAAGTCGGTGCTGGGCGGGCACCTGGACATGGGCCGGCGATTCGGCGAGCAGGACCGCTGGGGCATCCGCTTCAACGGCGTGTACCGCAACGGCGACACCTCGCTGGACGGCGGCCGCCAGCAGTACGGCATGGGCGCGCTGGCGCTGGACTATCGCGGCGCCCGGCTGCGCTGGTCGCTGGATGCCTTCAGCCAGCACGAGGAAGTGGACAACTTCCGCTCGCAGAACGGCTTTAGCCCCTCCGTGACCCGCATCCCCGCCGCGCCGTCGGGACATCGCGCCATCTATTCGGGCACCGAGCTGACCATCCGCGATTCGACCGTCGCCTCGCGCCTGGAGTACGACGTCTCGGACCGGCTCATGGTCTTTGCCAGCGGCGGCTACCGCTATGGCGCCACCGAGCAGGACTTTCCGGAAGCGCGCGGCGCCAACGCCGTCGACATGGACGGCAACCTGCGCGCCAGCAACGCCTGGTACGACGCCTACTCGCGCACCAAGACGGGCGAGGTCGGCGCGCGGGCGCGGTTCGAGACCCTGGGCGTCAAGCACACCCTGACCCTGAGCGCCTCGCGGCTGGACCAGGAGCAGGGCAACTTCTACCTGTCCGGGGGCGGATCGACGCCCACCAACATCTACGATCCGGTCGAGCTGCCGCCCATGACCGGGCACCGCGCCAGCCCCAGCAAGGCGTCGGAAACCGAATTGAGCAGTTTCTCGGTGACCGATACGCTGTCCCTGGCCCAGGACCGCATCCTGATCACCGGCGGGCTGCGGCGGCAAAAGGTGGCGCTGGACAACTTCAGCACCGCGACCGGCGCGCGCACGTCTTCCTACGACGCCAGCGCCACCTCGCCGCTGGCGGGCATCGTGGTCAAGCCCTGGTCCAACGTATCGGTGTATGGCAACTTCACCTCGGGCCTGACGCGCGGCGGCATCGCGCCAGCCGGCACGGCCAACGCGGGCGAGGTCTTTGCGCCCTACAAGTCCAAGCAGTACGAGGCGGGCGTGAAGGTCGACTGGGGCCAGGCCATTACCAGCGTATCGGTGTTCCAGATCGACCGCCCCAACGCCATCACCGATCCGGTCAGCAACATCTACAGCTACGACGGCGAGCAGCGCAACCGCGGCCTGGAACTGTCGGCCTTCGGCGAGCTGATGCCGGGCCTGCGCGTGATGGCCAGCGCCACCTTCTACGACGCCACGCTGCGCCGCACGGCCGGCGGCGTCAACCAGGGCAACGACGCCAACGGCGTGCCCAGGCGCACCTTCAACCTGGGCGTGGACTGGGACACGCCCTGGGTGCCTGGCCTGAGCCTGAACGCCCGCGCCATCCACACCTCGTCCATGCCCTTCAACCCGCAGAACACGATCGAGCTGCCTTCGTGGACGCGCTACGACGTGGGCGCGCGCTACCACACCGAGATCATGGGCAGATCGGTGGTGCTGCGCGCCAACGTGGAAAACGTGTTCGACAAGAACTACTGGCTGACAAGCGGCACGTTCGCCACGGTGGCCGCGCCGCGCACGGTGCTGCTGTCGGCGCAGATCGATTTCTGAGCGGCGGCGGGCCCGGGGCCCGCGCTGAGCGCGCCGCTAATCCACCACGATGTTCTGGGACTGCGCCAGCTGCCGCCAGGCCTGCAGTTCCTTGACCACCTGCTCGCGGTAGGCCTGCGGGTCGCTGCCGACGGCCTGGGTGTCCAGTTTTTCCAGGCGCTCGCGCACCTCGGCGGAAGAGACCGCGGCCTGGACCGCTTCGTACAGCCGCTGCACGATCTTGCCGTCGATGCCGGCCGGCCCCACCAGGCCGTACCAGGCTTGCGTGCCGACCTCCGGCAGCCCGGCCTCGGCGAAGGTCGGCGTCTGCGGCAGCCCGCCGACCCGCGACTGGCCCGACACCGCCAACGGCCGGATGCGCTGGCTTTGCAGAAAGGGCGCCGAAGAAGCCAGCGCATCGAAGATCAAATCCACCTGCCCGCCCGCCACGTCGGTCAGCGCCGGGTTGGCGCCGCGATAGGGCACGTGCATCAGCCGCGTGCCTGTGGCCACTTCGAACTTCGCCCCCATCAGATGGGCCACGCCGCCGGTGCCGCCCGAACCGAAGCTGACCGTGCCCGGCCGCTGGCGGGCGCGTTCGATGATTTCCTGCAGGGTGGCCTGTCCCATCGAAGGGCCGGCGGCCAGCAGCATGGGCATGCTGGCGATGTTGCTGATGTACGAGAAATCCTTCTCGGGATCGTACAAGGCGCGCGGCGCGGTGGCCGGCGCCGTGCCCAGGGTGCCCACCGTGGCGATGCCCAAGGTGTAGCCGTCGGGCCGGGCGCGCACGATTTCCAGGGTGCCCACGCTGCCGCCGGCGCCCCCGGGCTTGTTCTCGACGATCAGCGTGGTGCCCAGTTCCTGCGCCATCTTGTCGGAGACGACGCGGGCCACGATGTCGGCCGTGCCGCCGGGCGGAAAAGGCACCACGATGCGGATGGGCCGCTCGGGAAATCCCGCGGCGCCCGCGCAAGCCGGTCCCATGATCGCGGCGAGCGCCAGCGCGCGCGCCATCTTCAGCATTTGCATGCCAGTCTCCCTGTTTCCTTTTATCGATTGCGGCAAGGCAGGCCTGCCGCCCGGCGAAAGACTATGCCGGCACGACTGCCGAAACAAGCGATATTAATTCCCGGGAAATCGGAATTTTTTTCACATTAAGCGCGGCCGGACGGCCTCTAGCGCCCAGGGAAGTAGCGCGGCATGGCGCCGGAGAAGTCGCAGGTCTCGGTGGCCATGCTGGCCACGTAGCGCAGCAGCTCGTCGGCCCGCGCCTTCTCGTAGAGGGCGACATAGGGAATGCGGGGCACGGGCGGGGTGCTGCGTATCACCCGCAGCTGGCCAGACTGGATATCCGGCTCGAACAGCCGCCGGGGCAGATAGCAGATTCCCACGCCGGCCAGCGTAAGCGAAGCCGAGGCGGTCAGGCTGCTGCTGGCCAGGGTATTGCGAAAGCGCACCTGCTGCGCGTCCAGCCAATGGTCGATCAGGTTGCCCAGCCCCGATTCGTGCTTCTGCTCGATGATGGTGTATTGCGCCAGCGCCTTCAGGGCCAGCCTGTCCACGCCGTCGAGATAGCTCGGGCTGCACAGCCAGTCGTACTGCACCGCGTCCAGGTGCAGCACCTCCAGCCCGGCGGCGCGGAACGCATCGGGCACCACGATCAGATCCAGTTCGCCGGCCTGCAGCCGCTCGGCCAGGCTGACGCTGGAGCCCACCGTGGGCGCGAGGGTCAGTTGCGGATGGCTGCCGTGCACGCGCTGCACCAGGCTCGGCAGCCAGGTCATGGCGGTCAGCTCCGTCACCCCCAGGCGCACCGTACGCGGCTCGACCAGGTCCGCGCGGCTCATGTCCAGGATGCGGGTGCGCAGCGCCAGGCTCTCGCGCGCGAGCAGCCGCAGCTCCTGGCCGCGCGCGGTGACCTGCGCCTTGCGGCGGCTGCGGTCGAACAGCGCAAAGCCCAGTATGCCCTCCAGTTCCTGCAGGCGCTTGGAAACCGCCGACTGCGTGGTGTTCAGCCGCCGCGCCGCCGCCTCGAAGCCGCCCAGCTCCACCGACCAATAGAAAGCCTCGAGTTGTTTGAAGGTAATCATCGCGATCTCGCGGCGCGCGGGGCAGCCGCCTTTTAAATAGTGAAATTTCTTCCCATTAAATACGAAAACTATTCTCTTGTGGAATGTCACGCCGCTTCCTAGAATCTTCGCTTCGAAACCGGGGCGGCTGCGAGCCGCAGCCGACAGAAGGAGAAAACGCATGGACATGGGATTGAAAGGCCGGACCGCCCTGGTGCTGGGCGCCGGCGGCGGCTTGGGCAGCGCCATCGCCGCGGCGCTGGCCGCCGAAGGGGCCCGGCTGGCCCTGGCCGACCTGGACGAGCAGGCGGCCGCCGCCACGGCAAAATCGCTGCAGGCCCAAGGCGCCCAGGCGCTGTCGCTGGCGTGGGACCTGGCCGACCTGTCCGTGATCGACGCACGCATCGGCGCCATCGAGGCCGGGCTCGGGCCGGTGGACATCCTGGTCAACAACACGGGCGGCCCGCCCCCCACGCCGGTCGCCGGCCAGGATGCCGCGCTGTGGGAGAAAAGCTTCCAGGCCATGGTGCTGTCGGTCATCGGCATCACCGACCGGGTCCTGCCCGGCATGCGCCAGCGCAAGTGGGGGCGCATCGTTACCAGCACCTCGTCGGGCGTGATCGCGCCCATACCGAACCTGGGCATCTCCAACGCCCTGCGCGCGACGCTGGTCGGCTGGTCCAAGACCCTGGCGCGCGAAGTCGCGCCCGACGGCATCACCGCCAACATCGTGGTGCCGGGCCGCATCGCCACGGGACGCATCCGCTTCCTGGACGAGGCCAAGGCCAGGCGCGAAGGCCGGCCGGTCGAGGACGTCACCAAGGAAAGCACCGCCAGCATCCCCATGCAGCGCTACGGCGAGCCGGCCGAATACGCCAATGCGGTGGTGTTCCTGGCCAGCCAGGCGGCCTCCTACATCACGGGTTCGGTCGTGCGCGTCGACGGCGGCCTGATCCCCAGCATTTGAGAGGCGGCCCGATGTCCTCTCCCGACGTCCTGGCGGCGCTGTCGTCCGTGACCACCGCCACGCTGACGACCATCCTGTTCAAGAAGGGCTTGCGCAACGTCTGGCTGCGCGGCACGGCCCCGCTGGCGGCCGGACAGCAGCGCGTGGCGGGCCCGGCCTTCACGCTGCGCTTTTTGCCCCAGCGCGAAGACCTGGCCACGCCGGCGGCCTGGTCCTCGCCGACCTCCACGCGCGCCGCCGTCGAAGCCATGCCGGCCGGCTGCGTGGTGGTGGCCGACACCGCCGGCATCGCCGATGCGGGCATCTTCGGGGACATCTTGTGCGCCCGCATGCGGCAGCGGCAGGTGGCCGGCCTGGTCACCGCAGGCGCCGTGCGCGACCGCGCCGGCATCGTGCAGACCGGCCTGCCGGTCTGGTGCAGCGCCGCCGCCGCCCCGCCGGCCGTGGCGCAGCTGGCCTTCGTAGGCTGGCAGCAGCCCGTGGCCTGCGGCGGGGTGGCCGTGTTCCCGCAGGACATCATCGTGGCCGACGAGGACGGCGCCATCGTCATTCCCGCCGCGCTGACCGGCGAGGTGGCGGCCCAGGCCCTGGAGCAGGAGCGCACCGAGGCCTGGATCCTGGACCAAGTGCTGCAAGGCGCGCCGCTGACCGGCCTGTATCCGCTCAGCCCCGAGAACCAGGCGCGCTACGAGGCGTACAGCAAGGGCCGGGACGGCTAGCGCGCCGCCGCGCCAGGGGCCGGCCATGCCCGGGCCGCGATCTGCCGCCCCGGCATGGCGGCTCAGTACTGGTAGCGCATCGTCAAGGTGACGCGGCGCCCCTGGGCCCACGCCCCCTGGCTGTAGAAGCCGACCTGGCTGTAGTACTTGCGGTCGAACACGTTGTCCACGTTCAACTGCGCCGACAGGGCGCGGTCGAAGCGGTAGTTCGCCATCAGGCTGGCAATGGCGTAGCTGCCCTGGCCGACGCGCTCCTGGCCGTTGGGCCCGCTGGCCATGGCATAGACGCGGCTTTGCCAGTTCACGCCGCCGCCCAGCGTCAGCCCTTGCCATGCGCCGGGCAGGCGATAGGTGGTAAAGAGCCGCACCAGCGTGCGCGGCTGGTTGGTCTGGATGGCGTTGCCCTGGCCGTCGCGGCCGGTCCAGTGCGACCAGCCGGCCGCCAGGTTCCAGCCCGGCAGCACCTCGCCCGACACCTCCAGGTCGAAGCCGCGGCTGCGCGTGCCCTGCGCCGCGCGATAGGCCTGGTTGGGCGTGCCGGGCACCAGGTGGCCGGGATCGAGCTGCCCCAGGTTGTCCTGCTCGATCTGGAACACGGCGGCGCTGGCGTTCAGGCGGCCCTGCATGAATTCGCCCTTGATGCCGGCCTCGTAGGCCTTGCCTTCCAGCGGATCGAGCCAGCCGCCATGGCGGTCCTGGTAGCTTTGCGGATTGAATATCTCGGTGTAGCTGATGTAGGCCGTGTAGTTTTCGTTGATGTCGAACAGCAGGCCGGCATAGGGCACGAAGGCCGTCTTGTCGAACCTGGCGGGGCTGGCGCCGGCCCAGCCGGTGGCGTCGGTCTTCCAGGTGCTGTAGCGCCCGCCCACGATCAGCCTGAGCGGGTCGGCCAGGTTCAGCCGCAGCGCGCCGTACCAGCCGGTTTGTTTGGTGGTGTAGCGCGAGGCCGATATCGTCTCGTCGCTCCATGCCGGTTCGGGATACGAGCCGTCCCAGTCCAGGAAGTTGCCCACGCCGGCCGGCGACAGGCCCGAGCGGCTGTCGAAATCGGCATAGCGCCGGCTCAGGCTGGCGCCCACCACCGCCTCGTGGCGGCGGCCGAACAGGGTGAAAGGCCCGTTGGCCTTCAGATCCACGCTGTTCTGCTTGCGCTCGCCCAGGTACCACGACGGCGAGGCGTTCATGCCCTGCCCGGTCTCGCGGTCGGGCCAGCCGGTCAGGTAAAGCAGCTTGGCGTCCATCTCGTGCTTGCTGTGCGCGCCATGCAGCTGCACGTTCCAGCCATTGCCGAACCCATGCCGCAGGCTGGCGAAGGTGCCCTGGGTGGTGCTGCCCCAGGACGTCCAGTCGGCGCCCACGTTCAGCGAGCGGCGCCAGTCGGTGCGCCCGCCATCGGCATACCACAGGGGAAAGCCGCCCCAGGTGCTGCCGCGCGGGTCGTTGTCCTGGTAATTGAAGCCCGCGCTCAGCGTGGTGCGGGCGCCCAGGTCGGCATCGATCACGCCATAGAAGACCTTGCGCTGGTTCTCGTAGTGATCCAGGTGCGAGCGGCCATCCTGGTAGGCGCTGACGATGCGGCCGCGCACGTTGCCGGCGGCGTTCAGGGGGGTGGAAAGATCGGCGGTGGCGCGATAGGTGTCCCAGCTGCCGCCGCCCAGGCTCAGGTCGGCCTTGAACTGCCTGCTATCGGCGTGCTTGCGCACCAGGTTGATCGAGGCCGAGGGGTTGCCCGCGCCGGTCAGCAGGCCGGTGGCGCCGCGCACCACTTCCACGCGGTCGTAGATGATGGGATCGACCGAGGATTCGCCGGCATCGTAGCCCGAGTCGAAACCGGTGGGGATGCCGTCGTACATGTAGTTGTCGATATTGAAGCCGCGCGCGCTGAACGAATAGCGCTCGCTGTCCGAGTGCCGCACCGCGATGCCCGGCGTGCTGGCCATGACCTCGGCCAGCGAGCGCATGTCCTGGTCCTCGATGCGCTGGCGGGTGACCACGGTGACCGATTGCGGCGTCTCGCGCAGCGATAGCGGCAGGCCGGTGCTGGCCGCGGTGGCGGCCGGCGTATAGGACTGCGAGCCTTCGGTGGCCAGCGCGTCGCCCGCGCCGGACTGGCCGATCACCTGCAAGGGCGCCAGGGCCTTCACGCTGCCGCCTTCCTGTGCGGCCGCGCCGCCAGCGGCCAGGGCCAGCACGGCCAGGCAGCACGGCGTGCGGCGCGCCAGGGCTCGCGGCAAGGGGCAAGACGATGAACGGATGCGGCGCGAACGCCCCAGGATGATCGGCATGGCGGAATTCCTCTCCCTTTTGTGTGTGTGTCTGATAGCCGTAAATATTAATACGAATCCATCTCATTTCTTTTCCGTTAATAGTTCAATAATTCTTGTATTATCGAATCATGAATGAAAAACAAGCCGTCTCCGCCTTGGGCGCCCTGGCCCACCCGCAACGCCTGCGCGTGTTCCGCGCCCTGGTCGCGGCCGGCCCGCAAGGGCTGACCCCCAGCGTGCTGGCCGCACAGCTGGACAGCGCCCGCAACACCCTGTCCTTCCATCTGAAGGGCCTGTCGCAGGCGCAACTGCTCACGGTCGAGCAGCAGGGCCGCAACCTGATCTATCGCGCCGACTTCGCCCGCATGAACGCGCTGCTGGGCTATCTCACCGAGCACTGCTGCCAGGGCGCCGCCTGCGAGGTCGGCGAACGCGCCCGCACCGATTGCTGATCCCGTCTTTCTTTTCCTCCACCGCTGGAACCCCTGCCATGACTCCCTACAACGTACTGTTCCTGTGCACCGGCAATTCAGCCCGGTCCATCCTGGCCGAAGGCCTGCTCAACGGCCTGGCCGGCGAGCGCTTTCGCGCCTACTCGGCCGGCAGCCATCCCAAGGGCGAAGTCCATCCCATGGCGCTGGCCACCTTGCGGCAGCTGTCCTTGCCGGCCGAAGGCTATCGCAGCAAGAGCTGGGACGAGTTCGCCGCGGCGGATGCGCCGCGGATGGACTTCATCTTTACGGTGTGCGATGACGCCGCCGGAGAAGCCTGCCCGGTATGGCCCGGCCGGCCCATGTCGGCGCACTGGGGCATGCCCGACCCGGCCGCCCATGCCGGCACGGATGCCGAACGCCTGAAGGCCTTTCACGACACCGCGCGCATGCTCAAGCGGCGCATCGAGCTGTTCGCCTCGCTGCCGTTCGAGCGCCTGGATGCCCTGTCGCTGCAGACCGAGCTGCGCGCCATCGGCCAGCGGCAGGACTAGCGCCATGGCCTGCTCCGCTTCTGTCCGCCCCGAGTCCCCGCAACCGGCGATCAGCCTGTTCGAGCGCTATCTCACGCTGTGGGTGTTCCTGTGCATCGTGCTGGGCGTGGCGCTGGGCCAGGCGCTGCCGTCGGCCTTCCAGGCCGTGGGCCGCATGGAGCTGGCCCAGGTCAACCTGCCCGTCGGCGTGCTCATCTGGGTCATGATCATCCCGATGCTGATGAAAGTGGACTTCTCGGCGCTGGGCCAGGTGCGCCGCCACTGGCGCGGCATCGGCATCACGCTGTTCGTCAACTGGGCCGTCAAGCCGTTCTCCATGGCCCTGCTGGGCTGGCTGTTCATCCGCCAGGTGTTCGCGCCCTGGCTGCCGGCCGAGCAGATCGACAGCTACATCGCCGGGCTGATCCTGCTGGCCGCCGCGCCCTGCACCGCCATGGTGTTCGTCTGGAGCCGGCTCACCCGGGGCGATGCCGCCTTCACGCTCTCGCAAGTGGCGCTCAACGACCTGATCATGGTGTTCGCCTTCGCACCCATCGTGGGCCTGCTGCTGGGCATGTCGGCCATCGTCGTGCCCTGGGACACCCTGCTGACCTCGGTCGGGCTGTACATCGTCGTGCCCGTCATCCTGGCGCAGGCCTGGCGCCGGCGCCTGCTGCGCCGCGGGCCGCAGGCCTTCGAGCAGGCGATGCAGCGCATCGGTCCGCTGTCCATCGGCGCCCTGCTGCTCACGCTGGTGCTGCTGTTCGGCTTCCAGGGCCAGGCGATCCTGAGCCAGCCGCTGGTCATCGCCATGCTGGCGGTGCCCATCGTGATCCAGGTGGTCTTTAACTCGGGACTGGCCTACTGGCTCAACCGCAAAGCGGGCGAGCAGCACAGCGTGGCCTGCCCGTCCGCGCTGATCGGCGCGTCCAATTTCTTCGAGCTGTCGGTGGCCGCCGCCATCAGCCTGTTCGGCTTCGACTCGGGCGCGGCCCTGGCCACGGTGGTCGGGGTCTTGATCGAGGTGCCGCTGATGCTGGCGGTGGTGCGGGTGGTCAATCGCTCGCGCGGCTGGTACGAACGCGGGGCGGGCCCGCGCGGCAAGCAGGCCGGCCCGGTTCCCTGAGCATCGCCCATGCGTCGACGTATTACGATTGCATGTCGACGTGAGGGAGAAACAAACGATGCGCCTGAACAGCCGCGGCGGTGTCGTCCTGGCCCTGGGGACCGCGCAAACGCTGGCCTGGGCATCCAGCTACTACCTGCCGGCCATGCTGGCCACGCCCATGGCGCGCGAGCTGGGCGTCAGCGTGCCCACGGTGTTCGCGGCGTTCTCGGCCGCCTTGCTGGTCTCGGCCCTGGTCGGCCCCTCTGCCGGCCGGGCCATCGACCGCTGGGGCGGGCGGCCGGTCCTGATGGCCACCAACGTGCTGTTCGCCTGCGGCCTGGCGGCCCTGGCCGGCGCCCAGGGGCCCGTCAGCCTGTTCCTGGCCTGGGCGCTGCTGGGCCTGGGCATGGGCAGCGGCTTGTACGAAGCGGCCTTCGCGGCCCTGGTGCGCCTGTATGGTGCGGGCTCGCGCAACACGATTTCCGGCATCACGCTGATCGCCGGCTTTGCCAGCACCGTCGGCTGGCCCTTGTCCGCCTATCTCGAACTGCAATGGGGCTGGCGCGGCGCCTGCCTGGGCTGGGCGGCGCTGCACCTGGGGCTGGCGCTGCCGCTCAATGCCCTGTTGCCCGATCCCGAACCGGCCCGCGCATCCGGTGCCGCCTGCGGCTCCGGGCCGTCCGGCCCTGCCCGGCCGGCACCGACGCCCGCCGCGCCCCAGCATGCGCCCACGCTGTGGCGCTCGACACTGTTGTCGCTGGTCTTTGCCATCACCTGGTTCACCAGCACCGCCATGGCGGCTCACCTGCCGGCCTTGCTGATGGCGGCCGGCGCCACGCTGGCAGCCGCCGTGGCGGCCGGCGCGCTGGTCGGCCCGGCCCAGGTCGCCGGCCGCATCCTGGAGTTCAGCCTGTTGCGCAAGACCCATCCGCTGCTCTCGGCGCGGCTGGCGGCGCTGGCCCATCCCGCCGGCGCGGCGGCCCTGCTTGCTGCCGGCGCCCCGGCCGCCTCGGCCTTCGTGCTGCTGCATGGCGCGGGCAACGGCATTCTTACCATCGCCAAGGGCACGCTGCCGCTGGTGCTGTTCGGCCCGCAGGGCTACGGCCTGCGCCAAGGCCTGCTGATGGTGCCGGCGCGCATCGCCCAGGCCTCGGCGCCGTGGCTGTTCGGCCTGTGCATCAGCCGGTGGGGCGCCGGCGCCCTATGGGTGACCGCCCTGCTGGGCCTGGCCGGCTTCGCGGCCTTGGCGCTGCTGCGCGTGGGGGGGCCGGGCGGCGGGCCGGATACCCGGCTTCGCGCCCCGGGCTAGCGTGGGGACGTCCGGGCAAGCCAGGCCGCGCCGCCGCCCGTATCCCGGCGGCCCGCCCTGGCGCTTACGTCTCCGCCGCCAAGCGAAAGCAGGGCAGCTTGCGCCCTTTATCGAACTGGGCATAGCACATCCGCACCGCCAGGCCGATCCACTCGTCGTTCGCCGGCTCCGGGCCCAGCAGCCGCGATACCATCACCGGGCCTTCCGCCAGGGCCACGGCAACGACCGTATAAGGCGCGGGATATTCCGGCAGGTAGGTCCTGTGAAAGCGGGTCCACGAAACGATGCGCCCCATGCCCGACAACGGCCGCCATGGCAGTTCCGTGCGCAAGCAGTGCGGGCAGCAGCCCGATGGAGGATATACGGCGCGCGCGCACGCCTGGCAGAACGGCAGCGCCATCCGTCCGTCGTCGATGCCGCGCCACATCCGGTCTTCCAGCAATCCGCCAACCGGGGATGGAAAGGTTCCGGTCTGGTTCATGCCGCCTCCTGCGCAGCCAGAACGATGGAAACGGCCTTGCCGGCGATATCCGAGGTGTAGTGGGCATGGCGGGCGCCCGCCACCTGCCGCTGGCCGGCCTCGCCGCGCAGCTGCCGCACGCATTCCACGTAATGCCCCCAGCCCTGCATGTAAGAATCCGACAGATGCCCGCCGGACGTATTGGTGGGAAGGCAGCCTTGCGGCCCGATGCCCCGTGTCGCAAGAAACCGTCCGGCCTCGCCCGCGCCGCAATAGCCATACCCCTCCAGCGCCAGCACGACGTGCATGGAAAAGCTGTCATAGACCGAGAACAGGTCGATGTCCTCGTGGCAGACGCCCGCCATCGCGAACGAGGATGCGCCTGCGTTGCGCTGCGCGGTCCGATAGAACCCGTCCAGCCGCGGCGCCAGGCTGGTCGAAGCCCGGTTTTCGTCATAGCGGCCGATGCCCTTGACGTGCACGGCCCTGCCGGTACGCGCGGCGCGCTCGGCAGTGGTGACGATCAATGCCACGCCGCCGTCGTTGACCATGCAGTAATCCAGCAGGCGCAAGGGTTCGCATATGAAAGGAGAGGCCAGATAGTCCGCGATGGAAACAGGCCTGCGCAGTATCGCTTCGGGATTGAGCCCGGCCCACTGCCGCTGGGCGAGCGCGACGCAGCCGAGCTCGGCCTGCGTCATTCCTGTCTGGTGCATATAGGCGTTGGCCGTCAGGGCATACAAGGCACCCTGCGAGCTCAAGCCCCAGGGCGCGTGATAGACGTAGGCCAGGAACATGTCTCCGCCCATGGCGGCCGGCCCGCCATACTGGACCTTGGCCGAACGCTGATTGCTCCCGTAAACCAGGGCGATGGTCTCGGCCTGCCCGGACTCGATCGCGGCTATGGCCTTGAGCATCGCCGTGGGCGCATCGGCCTGATCGCCCCAGCGCACGTCCATGCCGGCCACCTCGGCCATTCTTTCGTATGCCGTGGACTGCCCCACGATCAGGCCGTCGATATCCTCCCGCCCCAGCCCTGCATCCCGCATGGCGCCCAGCAGGGCCTGCAAGGCATAGCCATACTGGTCATGCGGAGCATTGCCGGCACGTACCGCATGCCAGTCGGCGGCCCAATCGGTTTTGCCGACGCCGACGATTGCGCATCGCGATCTAGCCACGGGCATCCCCCGCGGCGAATACGACGCCGTCGCGGCGCAGGTCCTGGATCTGCTCCTCGGGCACGCCGAGCTCGACGAGCACCTGCACGGTATGCTCGCCGCACGCCGGAGGCGGGCGTGAAGGCCTTTCGCGCTGCGCGCTGTTGATGGGGAAAGCCGGCACGCGAAACTGCCTGCCGTCCTGCAGCCTGATGGACTCCACAAGATTGAGATGCGCCAGCTGCGGCGAATCCTGCAGGTCTTGGTAGTCTGCCACCCGGCCGCACACGATGTCGGCGGCCGACAAGGCCTGCAGCCAATGTTCGACGGTGCGCTGGCGGAATTTCGGCGCCAGCAGGCTGCGCATGCCCGCGCGATGCTCGATGCGGCTGTCCAGATCGGCCAGGGCGGCCAAGGCGGGATCGCCGGCCAGGCCCAGCACCTCGCACAAGCGTTCCCACCTGCCCCCGTTGTATGCCGCCACCATGAGCCAGCCGTCCGCGGCTTCGAAAGCCTCGTTGGGCGCAGCGTAAGGCGCGCTGCTGCCGGCCTTGACAGGCAGCCTGCCCGAGCCCAGGAACTCGGTGAAGGCCGATTGCTGCAAGGCGATGGCCGAAGCGAACAGGCTGGTATCCACCCAGGCGCCGGCCCCGCTGCGCTCGCGCGCCAATAAGGCGGAAACGACGCCGATCGTGGCGATGAATCCGGTGGCGATATCGACAACGGGCGCCTGCACCTTGCACGGTTCCGTATCGGGCAGGCCTATCAGGCTCATCAAACCCGACTCGCCCTGCACGATGCCGTCCACTCCCGGCTTGTGCGCCGCGGGGCCGGTTTGGCCGAACGCCGATACCGAGCAATAGACCAGGCGCGGATTCGCTGCGCTAAGGCGGCGGTAGTCCAGCCCCAGCCTTTGCATCACGCCGGGCCGAAAGCTTTCCACGACAACGTCGGCCCCTGCCGCCAGGCGATGCAGCAGCTGCAGGCCTTGCGGCGTTTTCAGGTCCACGCACACGCTGCGCTTGTTGCGGTTGAAGGCCATGTAGACAGGGCTTTCGTCCTGTACCCAGGGTTTGCCCAGCTTGCGTCCCAGATCGCCGCCAGGCGGCTCGATCTTGATGACATCGGCGCCAAGGTCGCCGAGATACATGGAACACGTGGGTCCCGCTCCGATCTGGGAAAAATCGATGACGCGCACCCCATCCAGAGTGGTCTGCAGCAATTGAAGCTCCTTATTCGATCTTCAGGCCGATGTCGTTGATGACCCGGGCCCACTTCTTCTCGTCGGCGGCCATGAGCGCGTCCATGTCGGCCGCCGGCAGGTAAAGGGACTCATAGCCAAGCTCGGCCAGGCGGTCCTGGAAGGCCTGGGACGAAGTCACGCGCTCGAGCGCATCGGACAGCGTCTTGACGACATCGTCGGGGGTTTCAGCGGGCGCCAGCACGCCGTACCACGTCGTGGACTCATAGCCCGGCACGCCGGCCTCGGCCACGGTCGGCACATCCGGCAGCAGCGGCGAGCGGGCCTTGCCCGTCACGGCTATGCCATTGAACTTTCCCGACTTGACGTGAGGCGCCACGGCAGGCAAGGTCGCGAAGGCCAACTCGATGTGGCCGCCCAGCACATCGGCGATCGCGGGGCCGGAGCCTCGATAGGGAACATGAGCCAGGCTGATCCCGGTCTGCCGGTTGAACAGTTCGGCCGACAGATGCTGCGGGGTCCCGCTGCCCGGGGTGCCATGATTCAACGTCTTGCCTGCCTTGACCTTGTCCAGCACGTCGGCCACGCTGCGCAGCTCCGTTGCCGGGTTGGCCACCAGCAGGAACTGCACCTCGGCGACCATGGCAACGCCGCGTAGCGATTGCAGGTCGTAGCCCAGGTTCGAATACAGCGAGGTATTGATCGCGACCTGGTTCGACGCAACCGCCAGGGTGTAGCCATCCGGCCTGGCGCGCGCCACGTAGGTCACGCCGATATTGCCGCCCGCGCCCGCGCGGTTCTCCACGACGACAGGCACCTTCAGCTCCTGGGCCAGGCCTTCGCTCAGCAGCCGGCCAATCTGGTCGTTCCCTCCCCCCGGCGGAAAAGGCACGACCAGGGTAATCGGCTGGCCCGGAAACGCCGCCCCGGCGGCAAGAGGCGCCATCGCGCCGACCGAACCCAGCAGGCAGGCCGCCAGGACGCGCTTGGTCATTTTCATCATTGCTGTCTCCTTCTAGTGTCTGTACGTATCTGGGCGTGCTTCAGCAGCCGCGGAAGCTGGGCTTGCGTTTCTCGGCAAAGGCCTTGCGCCCTTCGATCCTGTCCTCCGAGGCAAGCAGGTGGCCCCACACCAGCTCCTCGACCTCCAGCGCCTCCCGCACGGGCAGGTCCATCGCCTTGTCGGCCAGGTACTTGATGGCGCGCACCGCCAGGGGTGCGTTCGCAACGATCTGCCCGGCGATTTCCCGCGCGCGCGGCAGCAGTTCCCCGGCCGCCACGACCTCCGTCACCACGCCATACGCATGCGCCGTGGCCGCATCGATGATTTCACCGGTCAGCAACAGCCTCATGGCGGCCGAACGCGGCAGCGACTGCATAAGCCGCTGGATACCCGATATGGCCGGGATGCTTCCGACGCGCGGCTCGGTCAGGCCGAAGCGGGCGCCGCTGGCACACAAGCAGTAATCCGCGTTGAGCGCCAACTCCATGCCCCCGCCCACGGCCACGCCATTGACCGCGGCAATCAACGGCTTGCTCAGCCCCAGCCTGGGCAGCGAGATGTTGCGTATATAAAGCGGGCTACGCGCGTCGGCTTCGCGCTCGAACATTCCGGATACGTAGGGCCGGTCCGGCAAGGTCCTTGTCAGGTCGGCCCCGGCGCAAAACGCCCGCTCGCCGGCGCCCGTCAGGATGGCCACCTGCAGGCTGGGATCGGCATCGAATCCCTTTAGCGCATCCCTCAAGGCGACCATGGAGGCCGGATCCAGGGCATTCATCTTTTCGGGCCGATTGATCGTGATAGTCAGGATGCCGGCCTCGGCCGTTCGTTCGATGCTCATTCTTCTGCGTCTCCAACTGGGCTGCCAGCAATGGTAGAGACGGCCTGACATCAATACAATGAATTAATATTTACCTTTAATCATTGTCTTTTCTTATGTTTAAACCCAGCCTCGTCCACCTCGAAACCCTGGTATGGATCGCACGACTGGGCAGCTTTGCCGCGGCGGCAACGCGTCTTAACACCACGCAGCCCACCGTGTCCGCCCGCGTCAAGGAGCTGGAGGACCGGCTAGGCATCCGCGTGTTCGAACGCATGGGGCGCCGCATGATCCTGACCGTCAAGGGCAGAACGCTGGTGGACCGTTATGCGCCCCTGCTCGACGAGATGGACGGCGTGCTGCGGGCGGTCACCAACGCCCGGGACATGCGCGGCACGCTCAAGCTGGGCTGCGGCGAAATATTCGCCGTTACGGGCCTGGCCGCCATCACGCGGCTGGCGCGCGAAAAAATGCCCGACGTGGATTGGGAAATCGATGTCGACCTGACGGTGAACCTGCGCCACAAGCTGAGCCGGGCCGCCCTGGACCTGGCCATCATCGTGACGCAGCCGGGCGATTCCGAGGTCGATTCCGCCTGCCTGAGCAAGATCAACCTGGCCTGGTGCTGCCACGCCGAGCTGGCCCGGCAGCACGGCCTGACCCGCCGCGGCGCGGACATGGCCGCCTTGCCCATCTGGACGCTGTCCAAGCCTTCGCTGCAATACCACCTGACGATGGACTGCCTGCGCGGCGCATCGCGAGGCTACCGTATCAACACCTGCAATCATGTCCAGGCCCTGATACGGGTGATCGCTTCCGGATCGGGCGTGGCGATGCTGCCGGACGTGCTCTTGCAGGAAGGCAGCTTGCGCCGCCAACTGGTGCGCGTCTTCCCGGAGCGCGCGGCAATACCGATCGAGTTCCGCGTCGCGCACAGAGGCGACACGAACGACAGCCTGATCCTGACTGCCTATGAGCTGATCCAGCAGCACGCCAGCGCCCGCGCCTAGCCAGCGTACCGGCGCAGGGCTATCGGCGCGGCGCATGCATGCCTTGCGCGCCGCCTTGCCAGCCTTGCTCGCCGATCAGCGGCACGAAGGCCACCGCCCCCAGGTCCTGCTCTTCGTAGTCGTCCTGTCCGCGGCGCACGATGCGCAGCAGGCGCTGGCGCCGCGTAGCCTGGCCCACCGGCATCACCAGGCGTCCGCCCACGGCCAGCTGCTCGCGCCAGGCCGGCGGAACGTAAGGCCCGCCGGCGGCGGCCACGATGGCGTCGAAGGGCGCCTGCGAGGGCAGGCCCAGCGTGCCGTCGCCCACCTGCACCGTCACATTGCCGTAGCCCAGCTGCCGCAACCGGGCGCGCGCCTGCAGCGCCAGCGGCTCATGCCGCTCGATGGCCTGGACATGGCCGGCGATCTGCGCCATTACCGCGGCCGCATAGCCCGAGCCCGCGCCGATGTCCAGCACCTTGTCGCCCGGCCGCAAGGCGGCCGCCTGGGCCATCAGCGCCACGATGTAGGGCTGCGAGATGGTCTGGCCGCAGCCTATCGGCAAGGGCGCGTCGTCGTAGGCCAGCGCACGCACCTCATCGGGCACGAAAGCCGAGCGCGGCACCTTGCGCATGGCCGCCAGCACGCCGGCATCATGCAGGCCGCGCGCCACCAGTTGGCGCTGCACCATGTTTTCACGCAGGCTGTGCTCCTGGTCCATCGCCACAGCAGCCCGGCCAGGATCAGGGCGCGCCTTGCAGTTCCGGCACGTTGCCCGGGGCGTCATGCGTGGACAGACGGTCGTCCACCCCGCCCACGCCCTGCATGGCTGCCACGGCCTCGACCAGAGGCTCGCGCTCGGCGGCCAGGATCTGCCCCGACAGCGTCGCCACGCCGTCGGCCACCGACACGTCCACCGCACCGGGAGTGCTGACCAGACGCCCCAGCTGCGACCGGATACGCTCGGCCAGGCGCTCGTCGTCCACGGGCTCGCTGGCCATGCTCGAACCGGCCTGGGCCACCATCCCCTTGACGCGGTGGGCCGCATCCTTGCCCTTGGCCTGCATGGCGTGGCAGGCGTCGTGGCATAGCGCATCAAACTTGTCGCACAGCAGCGCGCGGCGCCGGCGACCCATCTGCGGGTCCAGGTAATACATGGCGGCGGCGCCGACGGCCAGCGCCACCAAACGATCGAAGGTGTGTTTCACAGCGGTCTCCCGTGGTCCCAGGCCCGGCCAACGGCCGGGACTTTCTTTTGAGCGCCCGCGCCCTGCGCGCGAGCCGCTCCAACTTCCGATGCAAGCCTTGTGCCTGCGGCGCAGGCGGCCCGCATCCCGCCCCGCCGCCTCTGCCCATGCCGGCATGCAGGGCTGGTCGGCGGCCTCGCGTCCCTGCATTTTTTGCAATGCGGCGGTAAATCCTGCCGCTGCGGCACGAACCCACGGTCCCGGCGGGCACACGGCAAGCCGGGCGCCAGGCCAGCGGACGTGCCGCACGGCAGTCCGCCTCGCCGCCCGGTACGGCGCTTGCTGCGGCAAGCGCAGACCCTTATTCCCGACAAGGAGACCGCCATGAACCCCGTCCCTGCGCCCATGCAGTCCTGCATCGAGGAATGCCTGCGCTGCTACCAAAGCTGCCTGGGCATGGCCATGCGCCATTGCCTGGAGCAAGGCGGCCCGCACCTCGAGCCCACCCACTTCCGGCTGATGATGGCCTGCGCCGAAATCTGCCGCGCTTCGGCGCACCTTATGCTGCTGGGCTCGCCCGAGCACGGCCGCACCTGCGCGGACTGCGCCGTGTTGTGCCGCCAATGCGCCGAAAGCTGCGACGCGCTGGACGGCATGCAGGACTGCGCGGCGGCCTGCCGACGCTGCGCCCAGGCATGCGAACGCATGGCGGCCGGCTAGCCTGAATTCAGCGCGCCGGCTTGGCGCCGGGCTCGGCCGGTTCAGCCGGTTCGGGCCCGTCCAGCTCGGCGTCGGCACCGCGCCGCCGGGTATCGGGCAAAGTCCCGGTGCGCGCCTCGGTTTCCTCCTGCGCAGTCGCCCGGTCGAAACCCGGCGTATCGGCGCCCTGGCGCGGCGGACGGTCCATATCGGGCCGTTGCGGCGCCGCCGCTGGCGCCCCGGCTTGCGGCCGCGGCGCGCCGGCGTTGACGTCGGGCTGGCCCGCCAGCCGGTCCGGGCCGGCGGGGCTGTCGTGCGCTGTCGTTCGAGCCATGTCGGTTCCTCCTGGACGGATTCAACGTGCGGGCTGCGCCGGCGCCGACACGTCCTTGAGCGCGCCGCCGGCGCCGGCCTTGACGGCCAGGTCGCCGAGCGAGACCACGCCGACCAGCTGCTTGTCGCGATCGAGCACCATCAGGCGGCGCAATTGCCGCTCGGCCATCTTGCGGCTGGCATCTTCCACGGCATCGTCCTCGAAGCACCATTGGGGACCGCTGCTCATGGCCTCGCTCACGCGGGTGGAGGCGGGCGTGGCGCCGCGCGCGACGCAGCGCACGGTAATGTCGCGGTCAGTGACGACGCCGACCAGACGGCGCCCGTCGCAGATGGGCAATTCGCCGACGTCCAGGTCGGCCATCAGCTCGGCGGCCCGCTGGATGGACTCGTCGTCGCGCAGGAAAGCGGGCTCGCGCGTCATGACTTGGGCGATGGTAGGCATGTGCTTGCTCCTTGTAGAGGCCAATATCGAGTGCGCCGCAAACGGCCGGCACGCCTGCGCACCTGGGCACGCTGGCGGCGCGAACTTTTATTGGGAACCTCATCGGGGCGCTTGCCCAGCCCCTCGTGGCAACCAGACGCTACCGGCCCGCGGCGTGCAGGGCGGCGCGGCGGTGCGCATGACAAGGGTCGTAACGCCTGCGCGCCGGCCCAAGGCGGCACGCCCGTACGCGGTCTACTGGCCGAACAGCAGCCTCGTGTATGGCTGCGATACTGCCCCGCTGCGTTTGCCGTCCGCGCCGTAGTAGCGGTTTTCGCGGCACAGGCGTTCCTTGGTGTCGCAGAAAACCCCGCTGGCGAAAGTGAAGGCCGTCCGGTCGAATCCGCCCTGGGAAAACAGGGCCGTCGCGGCTTGCCCGCCAAGATGCATCTCGGTCAGCTCGCGGGAAACGCCCTTATCGTCCGCGCACAAGTAGGCATCGCAAAGCACGCCGGGGGCCGGAGAGCGGATGGCCGAGACCGAGAACACGGTCGCCCGATAGGAAGGCCCCTGCCCGCGCGGACCGCAAAGGCGTCCCTCGAACGGGGCGCGGACGCTGCCCGCGCCGGCCCGAAGCACGACGTAGGCCGGCGCGATACACAGCCCATCGTCGTAGACATCCCCCGACACCCAGCGTACCTCGCTGCTGGCCACTGCCCCTGCCGGCAGCGCCAGCGGCGCAAGCACCGGGCCGGCAGGCGCCTGGCCGGGCGCGCGCATCGAAACGGCAAGCGCCTGATGGCGGCTGTCCTCGAAACCCAGCTCCGGACGCGCGGGCAACGTGCAGGCGGCATCGCCGCGATGCGTCACCGTCAGCACCATGCCCGATTGCGACATCCCGTTGAAACGCCCCTGCCCGTCGTCGACCGACAAGGCCAGCTGGCCGGCCGGACAGGCGGCAGGCGCCTGCCCGCCCAGCACGGCGCCTGGACCCACCAGCAGCGTCGCCGCCAGCACCATCAGTATTTTTTTCCGTTGCCGATTCATCGAGCCATTATGCCAATTCATGGAAAAACTGTTGAGCGTGCAGGCGCTGGCGCGTAGAACCTGTATTGACCCAGTGAAATCCTGCTCACGTCATAATCGAGGAAGTTGACGATGAGCATGAAGATGGAAGAGGACATCAAACGCTGGACAGCCAAGCGCAAGAGCGCGCTGGTGCTGTGACCTCCTCCCACGAACTGGACAAGCTCAATCTAGAAAAACCGGCTGGT
>NZ_JBANET010000009.1:0-138898 GCF_037026685.1 Orrella sp. JC864
CAACTCGCAACTCGCAACTCGCAGCCCCATCCCACAGCCCCATCCCACAGCCCCATCCCACAGCCCCATCCCACAGCCCGCAACTCACAGCTCGCAACTTGCTGCTTGCTGCATGAGGCAAGAAAAAAACGGCGGCGTGTCCGGTATCACTGCGCATCCAGCTCGACTATGCACGGCTTGCCGCCACGACAATGCACCCTCCTTTGGAAAGCAACGGGGCTGGGCTGCGTTCTGGCCGCACCCTGATCTAGGCTGCGACACAGGCCCACCCAGGATGCCGACCGTTGCTGCAGCCGGCTCGCACTATGCCGCAAAATCGACAGCACTGGCAGGTTCGGAAAAAAGCACGGAAGGCGGCGCCACGCAATGTAGGAAGGCGTCGCGGGCGCCGAGCATGCCATCTGCTGGACCCATGCGTCACAGAGCCAGGCCACCAGCAATGGGCTACCGGTCAAGCTGCAGGCTGGGTCATCAAGAAAGAGTGTGGGCGCTCAGAAAGGCAGCAGGCCACCAGCATGCATCCGACTTCCTTGCCTGGCCAGTCGCCCGAGAAAGCCGCGTTTACCCGCCAACGGCCTTGTCCGATCCTCGACAACGCAGGCGCGGATATGCCCCGCCAGCACGACGGAACGCCAGGCATCCACCCTCTCCTTGTTGGCAGATCTATGCTTCGATCCCTGTCATAAGGCGGCAGTTATCCACAGAAACGCCGGAGCGAAAGAAGCCGCGATATTGCAGGGCAAAAAGGGGATGGGACCAGCCTCGGGCACAAGACATTCCCGGTACTTATCCACAGCGGCGAAGGCGCAGCTCCAACCCCCGGGGGCGCCGTGCCTGACCGGCTCCTAGGGCGCGCATGGCAGGATGCGGGAATAAACGACGACAAGACCATGGCGGGCGCGATGCCCGACTGCCCAAGGCCTTGAGCGGCCGTGTTGCAATATGGCCGGGACTGTCTACGATCACCGGCGCCGCGCCTGCGGCCCGGGTCCGGCGCAAAACTCGCAACTTATTGATATATAAAGGAAAATCACCCAATGACGCCCAAATGCACAACGCCCCCTTGGCCTGCTTCAGGCAAGGGGGCGGCAACCGGCCGCGGCGCGGCCGGAAAAGGCGGCAGGTTGCTTACAAAGGACGAATGTCCTCGGCCTGCGGGCCCTTGGGGCCGTCCTTGACTTCGAATTCGACCGCCTGGCCTTCGTTCAGGCTGCGGTAGCCGCGGCCCTGGATGGCCGAGAAGTGCGCGAACACGTCGGTGCCGCCGGCATCAGGCGTGATGAAGCCGAAACCCTTTTCGGCGTTGAACCATTTGACTTTGCCCGTTTGAGCCATGATGTGAAACGTCCCTATAGAAACAGTGGATGCAATGAACCAAGGCCGCTGATTCCTACTGGACTGCGCTTGCCCGGGGGAGAAGGCACCTTCCGGGCAGTACGGGACAAACAGACGGGACTGGCACACAGCTTGATTACTGCGAAAGCAGCATACCGAGCGCCGACAAAATAATCCAATCAGCGTTTACCCGTATGTGGCTTTCATGACGACTGGCTTTGCCAGGCACGGGGTTCAAGATGCCGATTTGCGCCGCGACAGATAGACGTACAGCGGCCCGGTCACCATCACGACAAATACCATCCGCGTGACGTGAAAGGCGGTGACCACGGGCACGCCCAGCTGCAGCACCTTGGCGGTGATGGCCATCTCGGCGATGCCGCCGGGCGTGGTGCCCAGCACCAGGGTGGGCAGGGGCACCGGCGAAAAGAACGACAGGGCCCAGGCCAGCGCAAGGGCCACACCCAGCGAGAGCAAGGTGTAGAGCATCACGACGGCAAGAAAGCGCGGCGCGGTCCGGAAAAAACCCGGCCGGTAGCGGTCGCCCAGCGACCAGCCTACCAGCAGCTGGCCGGCGTTCAGGAAGGCGGGCGGCAGGGCCGAGAGCTCGATGCCCTGGGCCGTCAGCGCCAGCGCACACAGCAAGGGCCCCATGACCCAGGGACTGGGCCAGCGGCGCCAGGCGAACAAGGCCGCTGCCAGGCAGGTCAGCGCCACCAGCCAAGCCAGGCCCGGATAATGCACGCGCCCCGGCCCGGGCACGGTGGGATCCAGCCCGGCGATGCCGCTCCACTGGAAGGCGAAGGGCACGATGAGCACGACCATCAGCACGCGCAGGCTGTGGGCGGTGGCCACGCGTTCGATACGCGCCCCATAACGTTCGGCTAGCGAGGCCATTTCGCTGGCGCCGCCGATGGCCGAGGCGAACCAGGCCGTCTGGAAATCCTGCCCGCCCAGGCGCTGCAGCAGCCAGCTTCCCAGGCAGCACAGCAGCAGCGCCAGCAGCATGCCGGCCACGATGGCGCCGGCGTTCTCGCCAATGTGCCCGACCACCTGCGGCGTGAAATACAGGCCCAGCGACGTACCGATGACCCATTGGCCCGCATTGCGCAGCGGGGCGGCGCAGGCCGTGCGCACGCCGGCGATGCGGGTGGCCGCGGTGGCCAGCAAGGCGCCCAGCATCCACGGCAGCGGCAGCTTCAGCCACAAGGCGAGCTGGGCGCCGGCCAGGGCAACGAGAAAACCACCGATCAACCGAACTGCCATATCATTTTGCGCTGGCCAGGCGCCCGGGCCGCCCTGCACAGGCAGCCGCGCCGCCGGAGCAGGCAAAGCGGGCGCACAAAGTGCGTATTATCCATGACGCCGCCCGGCAAACGACAACCCCAAGCAGAACGAAGCGCCCCTTATGATCGAATCGAAGCTGCCCGACGTGGGCACCACCATCTTCACGGTAATGAGCCGCCTGGCCGCCGAGACCGGCGCGATCAACCTGGGGCAAGGCTTTCCGGATTTCAACGCGGATCCGGCGCTGCTGGATCTGGTGACGCGCGCCATGGCGCAAGGGCACAACCAGTATCCGTACATGCCGGGCGTCGCCCTGCTGCGCAATGCCATCGCCGCCAAGGTGCATACCGAATACGGCGCCGACTACGACCCCGAGACGCAAATCACCGTGACCAGCGGCGCCACCGAGGCCCTGATGGCTTCGGTGCTGTGCTCGGTCAACCCCGGCGACGAGGTCATCGTGATCGAGCCCTGCTATGACTCGTACCTGCCGGCGATCCGGCTGGCCGGCGCAACGCCGGTTACCGTGCCCATGCGCGCGCCGCAGCCCGACGATCCCTGCTACCGCATCGACTGGCAGCGCGTGCGCGATGCGGTCACCCCGCGCACGCGGCTGTTGATGATCAATTCGCCGCACAATCCCACCGGCGCGGTGCTGACGCACCAGGACCTGGATGCGCTGGAAGCCGTGGTCCACGACACGCGCATCCTGATCGTCTCGGACGAGGTCTACGAACACATCGTCTTCGACGACCAGCCGCACCTGAGCGTGGCCAGCCGCCCCCTGCTGGCCGAACGCGCCTTCGTGATCTCGTCCTTCGGCAAGACCTACCATACGACGGGCTGGAAGATCGGCTATTGCTGCGCGCCGCCGGCACTGTCGGCCGAACTGCGCAAGGTGCACCAGTTCATGGTGTTCACCGTGTCCTCGCCCATGCAGCACGCGCTGGCCGCCTACATGGCCGACCCCGCCACGTACCGCCAGCTGCCCGCCTTCTACCAGGCCAAGCGCGACCAATTGGCCGCAGGCCTTGCCAGCACGCGCTTCAAGCCGCTGCCCAGCCCCGGCACCTTCTTCATGCTGGCCGACTACAGCGACATCTCGGATGCGCCCGAGGCGGAATTCTCGCGCTGGCTGACCTTGAAGCACGGGGTGGCGGTCATCCCGGTATCGGCCTTCTATCGGCAGCCCGACGCGCCGGCATCCAATCACAGGCTGGTGCGCTTTTGCTTTGCCAAGAAGGCCGAAACGCTGGGTCAGGCCATCGACCGGCTGCAGGCGGTGTAAGAAAAAAAGGCCGGCACGCAAACTGCGCGTACCGGCCCCGGCGGCAAAAACCTTGGCTTACCGGCCCGACGCGTCCGTTGCGCGAGCGGCGCGCCGGCGGGCCAGGTAACGTAAGAACATGGGCAACACCACCACTGCGACGGCGGCCACCCAAAGGCCCTTGGTGACGCTGCTCTCGAACAGGATGCCCAGCTCGCCATTGGTGATGGACAGCGCGCGGCGCAGGTTCTGCTCCATCATCGTGCCCAGCACCACGCCCAGGATCAGGGGCGCCATGGGCACGTTGAGCTTGCGCAGGAAATAGCCCAGCACGCCGATGATCGCCACCAGCACCAGGTCGAACGTGGTCGCGTTGATGGCGTACACGCCCACGAAGCTGATGGCCAGCACGCCCGGCACCAGCAGCCACGAGGGTATCGACAGCATCGAAGCGAAGACCCGCACCATGGGCACGTTCATGACGAACAGCATGACGTTGGCCACCACCAGCGAGGCGATCAGACCCCACACCAGCCCCGGCTGGTTCTCGAACAGCGCCGGCCCGGGCGTGATGTTGTAGAGCGTCAGCGCGCCCATCATCACCGCGGTGGTGCCCGAGCCGGGCACGCCCAGCGTCAGCATGGGAATGAACGAGCCGGTGGCCGCGCTGTTGTTGGCCGCCTCCGGCGCGGCCAGGCCGCGCATGTCGCCGCGGCCGAACTTGGCCTCGGGATCCTTGCCCTCGACCAGGCGCTTCTCGTTGGCGTAGGCCACCGCCGAGGCCACGCTGGCGCCCGCGCCGGGCAGGATGCCGATGAAAAAGCCCATGACGCTGCTGCGCACGGTGGTCCAGCTGGTCAGCTTCAGTTCGCGCCAATTGAACAGCTTGCGGCCGCTGACCGGCACGTCGATGGAGTGCCCGGACAGCTTTTTCTCCAGCATCTGCAGCATCTCGCCGACGGCGAACAGGCCGATCACCACCACCACGAAATCGATGCCGTCGGCCAGGTGCGGCAGGTCGAAGGCATAGCGATAGACGCCCGAGTTGGCGTCCACGCCCACGGTGGAGATGGCCAGCCCGATCATGGCCGCCAGCACGCCCTTGACGGGCTGCTCGCCCAGCAGGCTGGTCAGGGCGCAGAAGGCAAAGACCATCAGCACGAAGTATTCGGCCGGGCCGAAGGCCAGGGCCCAGCCGGCCAGCATGGGCGCGAGCAGGATGATGCCCAGCGTGGCGACCAGCGAACCGATGAACGAAGCCCAGGCCGACAGCGACAAGGCCACGCTGGCCAGGCCCTGGCGCGCCAGCGGGTAGCCGTCCAGCGTGGTCATCACGGCGGCGGCTTCGCCCGGCACGTTGATCAGGATGGAGGTGATGCGCCCGCCGTATTCGGCGCCGACGTAGACGGCGGCCAGCAGGATCAGCGCGGTCTCGGGCGGCAGGTTCATCGCGAAGGCGATGGGCACCAGCATGGCGACCCCGTTGATGGGGCCCAGGCCGGGCAGCACGCCGACGATGGTGCCAAAGAACGAGCCGATGGCCGCCACCAGCAGGTTGGTCGGCGTGAAGGCCACGCCAAAGCCCAGGGCAAGCGTATCGAGGATGCCGTTCATAGCAGCGCTCCGAGCAGGCCGGTGGGCAGCACGACGTCCAGCAGCCGGTCGAACAACAGGAAAAAGCCCACGCCCATGGCCACGCCGCCGATGGCGCTCTTGAGCCAGCTGCCGCCGAACAGGCGGCCCACCAGCACGGTCATGAGCGCGGTGGCGATGACAAAGCCCAGCCACTGGAACAGCAGGGCATAGCCGGCCACGATGGCCACCATCAGCGAGATGCGGGTGTTGGCGCCCGCGGGGTTGGGCTGGGCCGGATTGCCGCCCTTGAGCACCAGGCGCAGGCCGCACAAGGCGATGATGGCGGCCACCAGCAGGGGAAAGGCGCGCGGCCCGACCGGTTCGTAGGCGAACGGCGCCTGCAGGTCGTAGCCGTGCCAGGTCAGGAACGCGGCCAGCACCAGCGCGGCCACGCCCAGGGTTCTATCGTTCAGTGCCATGGCACCCTCACAGACTCGATGAAACGCAATGGCAGGCGCTGTGCGCCTGCCTGCGCGCGCCGGCCAGGGAAGGCGGCCGGACGCGCGCCGGCGGGCCGCCGCAGCGGCCCGCCAGGACCGGAACGCGGCTTATTTCTTGATCAGGCCGAAGGCATCGGCCTGCTTGGCGTATTCCTGTACGCGCTGCTTGACGTAGGCGTCCAGCTCGTCGCCGACCAGGTTGAAGGGGAACAGGCCCTGCTGCGCCTGCAGCTTGGCGAAGCCCGGATCGGCCATGGTCTTCTTGAAGGCCTCCACCCACCATTGGTAGTCGGCGTCCGACACCTTGGGGCCGACATAGTAGCCGCGGATGATGGGCCATTCGATGTCGTAGCCCTGTTCGGCCGCGGTGGGTACGTCGGCCAGGCGGCCGGGCAGGCGCTCCTTGTTGTAGACCGCCAGCACGCGGATGGGTGCGCCGCCTTCGAGCATCTGCATGGCCTCGGCCGCATCGCCCATGTAGGCCTGGATATGGCCGCCGCGCAGCGCGGTGATGGCCTCGCCGCCGCCTTCGAAAGCCACGAAGCGCATCTTCTTGAAGTCCACGCCGGCGGCCTGGGCCGTCAGCGCGGCCTTCATCCAGTCCTGGCTGCCGACTGAGCCGCCCGCGCCCAGCACGATCTTGGTGGGATCCTGCTTGAGCGCGGACATCAGGCTGGGCAGGTCCTTGTAGGGAGAATCCTCGCGCACCACGGCCACGCCGTAGTCGGTGCCCACGGCGGCCAGCCAGCGCACGTCATCGACGTTGTAGCGGCCGAACTTGCCCTGGGCCAGGTTCAGCAACGAGCCGCCCGAGAAGGCGACGATGGTGCCGGCTTCGGCGGGACGCTGGGCCACGATGTTGTTGTAGGCCACCGCGCCGATGCCGCCGGGCATGTACACGATGCGCAGCGGCGCCTGCAGCGCGCCCGAGGCCTTGAGCGAAGTCTGGGCCAGGCGGCAGGTCAGGTCGAAGCCGCCGCCGGGCTGCGCGGGAGCCACGCATTCGGGGCGGGGCGGCTCGGCCAGGGCGGCCGGCGCGCAAGCGATCGCCGCGCCAGCCAGGGCGGTGCGGCCCAGCAGGCCGCGGATGGAAAAGGAAGGGATGAGGCGCATTGCACGGTCTCCTTGGCGTTGTTGTCGTTGGCCCGGCCCGCCGGCAGGCGGGTGGGCCGAGGCGAACACCTTACGCAAGCCTACCTTTCCGGACCCTTTCAATCCCGGGCTTTTTGACTGTTCTCAGGGATAACCCCAGGATGGTCGGAGCGCCGCCTTGGCAGGCCCGGACACGCCGGGCGGGCGCCGCGCCGCCCGGCGCGGTCAGGCCGCAGGAAATATCCACAGGACATGCAATCCAGCTCCGCCGGCCGCCGGCTGCAAGCGCAGCCGGGCATGGTGCAGGTCGGAAATCGCCCGCACGATGGCCAGTCCCAGGCCCGCGCCCAGGCGCTTCTTGCCAGCCTCGCCACGGCGAAAACGCACGCCCGCCTGGGCGATGTCGCGCGCCGACATGCCCGGTCCGCTGTCGATGACCTCGACCAGGCAGCCCTGCGGACCGCCGCTTACGCGCAGCGTCACGGTGCCGCCCTCGGGGCTGTAGCGGATGGCGTTATCCACAAGGTTGCTCAAAGCCTCGCGCAGCAGCCATTCGACCCCGTGGATCCGGCAGGGGCCCTCTTCGGCCTCCAGGCCATAGTCCAGCCGCTTGGCGCGGGCCGCCGGCAACAGGGTGCGCAGCACGGCCTGGCCCAGTTCGGCCATGTCCACGGTCTCGAACGCCAGCTCGTGGCGCATGACGCCGGCATCGCGCGCCCGCGCCAGCGAGAGCATCTGGTTGGTCATGCGCTCGGCCCGGTCCAGGCCTTCGTCCATGGCCGCGAGCGCGGCGCGCATCTGCGCCGGGTCGGTCTCGCGCAAGGCATAGCCCACCTGCATGCGCAGCACCGACAGGGGTGTGCGCAGCTGGTGCGAGGCGTCGTCCAGGAACTGGCGCTGGGCCTGCGACTGGGCGGCATGGCGCTCGACATGGCGGTTCAGCGCCTGGACCATGGGCTGCACTTCCAGCGGCAGCTCGCCGGCCTCGATGGGCCGCAGGTCATCGGCGCTGCGCTCTTCCAGTTCGTCGCGCAGCCGTCCCAGGGGGCGCAGGGCGATGAACACGCCAACGACCAGCAGCAGCACGGCGATGGCGATGACCAGCAGATCCCGTTCGATCGCGCGCCGCAGCACGGCGTTCAGGAACACCTGCCGGGTCTGCATGCTTTCGGCCACCTGCACCACCAGGCGGCCGTGGTCGCCGGCCAGCGGCGGGTCCATCTCGCGCATCAGGGTCGCTACCCGCACGGGCTGGCCCTGGTATTGCGCCTCGTAGAACACCGGTTCGCCCGAGCGCGGCCGCGGGTCGGGCAGGGGCAGGCCCGGGCTGCCGATCTCGGCCAGGCCGTCCTCGGTCGCCACGCGGTAGTAGACGGTGCCGTTGGCGGTCAGCTCGAAGAATTCGAGCATGAGGTAGGGCTGCTCCATCGACAAACCGCCGCTGGCCGTGGAGATGTTCAGGTCGATGGCGCGCAGGGCCCCGGCCAGCGACCGGTCGTAGGCCGCATCGACCTGCTCCTTGAGCAGGCGGTTGGAAAACCACAAGGCGCCGATCATGACCGCCAGCAGCGGGGGAATGAGCCACCAGAGCAGCGTGGCCTTCAGGCTGCGGTGCCTTGCGCTAGGCCTGCCGGAGGTCGCCATGCGCCACCTGTTCCAGGCAATAGCCCATGCCGCGCAGCGTCACCAGCTGCACGTCGGTGCCCGCCAGCTTCTTGCGCAGGCGGTGCACCAGGACCTCGACCGCTTCCTGGTTGACTTCCTTGTCATCGGGAAAGACCCGTTCGAGCACCTGCTGCTTGCTGACCGGCTCGCCGCTTTTCTGGATGAAGACCCGCAAGGCGGAATGTTCGCGCGGGGAAAGCGCCAGGGCCGTGCCGTGGATGGTAAAGCGCTGGCTGGCCGTATCGAGCACCAGGCTGCCGCAGCTCAGGCGCGGGTGCTCGCGGCCGCGGCTGCGCCGCACCAGCGCCACCAGGCGGGCCTCGACTTCCTCGACCCGGAAGGGCTTGGGCAGGAAATCATCGGCGCCCAGGTGCAAGGTATCCACCCGGTTGGCCAGGGAATCGCGCGCGGTCAGCACCAGCACCGGGGTGCGGTCGTCGCGGGCACGCATCTTGCCCAGCAAGGTTTGGCCGTCCATGCCGGGCAAACCCAGGTCGAGAATGACGGCATCGAATTCCTCGACCCGCAGCCGCCGTTCGGCCAGCAGGCCGTCGTCGGCCCATTCCACCACGTAGCCGGCCTGTCGGGCCAGCGCCAGCGAAAGCCATCGGGCAAGTTCGGGTTCGTCTTCGATCAGCAGGATGCGCATCGCAAAGTTGTAGCAGAAAGCGGCGGCCAGGGCTGGATGGGCGCAGCAAGGGTTCTATTAATAAGTTCTCTATACAACTGATGGTAGATAAGATGGCCTGTGGATAAGTCGAACAGGCTGTAAACCTGGTGGGATATCAAGCGCTTGCAACATCTTTTGGCTTGTGCGCAAGGTCTGTCCGGCAACCAGGGACAAAGTTGGACAATTTTCGCAGACTGGCCTGCAAGAGGTGCTTGTCCAGATCGGCTGCACACATTTTCAACATCCGTGCGCCATAGACGATATCCACAGGCATGCGCCGCGCCGGCCCCCCGGGCATGGCGCCGCGATGGCCGCCGCCCGCCGGCTCGACAGGCCCTACGGGGCCGCCAGGCCGCCTGCAGCCGGCCGCAGTCCCAGGGGATGTAAAAAATTCAAAAAACGCGTGGCGAGGCTGTAAAGGCGCCTGGCCCCCGTTTGCAACGGCGGATGGGCTGCTTGTTCGGCACTGGCCGGACGTTGCGACATGCCGTATTGGTGCCATCGTGCTTGTCACGTCGGTGCCGCCACCGTCTTTCGGCAATCCCAGGGCGTGCGGAGCGCGGCGGGCTGCCAGGCGCAGCCGCCCGCGGGCTGCGCCGCCTGGCGTTTGTCCTTTCTTTTTTTCTTTATATAGAGACTACTGATGGATAAGGCTTGTGGATAAGTCGAACAAGTCCGGTTTCTGTCACGGTGACCGGCACTTGCGGCGGTTTTTGGCTGTTGAGCAGGTCTGTGCCGGCTTGCGCACGATTGTGGAGCGTTTTGCCGAACCCGTGGGGCGGGCGGATTTCGCCCTCGGGGCTCCACAGCTTGTGCACAAGCGTGCTGCCAGGGGCTGTCCACAGGGGGCGGCTGGCCTTGTGCTTGTCCCCTTTTTTGGCGCGGTATGCTGCTCGCCACGTCCATCCGCTATTTGCCATGCCGCTTGCCTCGCCCGCCGCCTTCGATCCGGCGCTGGCCCAGTTCCTGGCCAGCCATCGCCGGCTGTTCGTGCTGACCGGCGCGGGTGTGAGCACGGATTCGGGCATTCCCGACTACCGCGACGCCGACGGCCAGTGGAAGCGCTCGCCGCCCATGACCTTGCAGGTTTTCCTGGGCAGCGAACTGGCCAGGGCCAGGTATTGGGCCCGCAGCATGGTGGGCTGGCGCCGTTTCGGCAGCGTCCAGCCCAATGCCGCGCACCGCGCCCTGGCACGGCTGGAGGCCCTGGGGCGGATCCGCCTGCTGGTGACGCAGAACGTCGATGGCCTGCACCAGGCGGCGGGCAGCCGTCAGGTGGTGGATCTGCATGGCCGGCTGGACCAGGTGCGCTGCCTGCATTGCGATTACCGCGAGCCGCGCGCCGCGCTGCAGGCGCGGCTGCTGGCGCGCAATCCCGGCTGGGCGGCGCTGGACGCGCAGGATGCGCCCGATGGCGACGCCGATCTGCAAGGACAGGACTTCTCGGCCTTCTCGGTGCCGGCCTGTCCGGCTTGCGGCGGGGTGCTCAAGCCGGACGTGGTTTTTTTCGGCGAAGCGGTGCCGCCCGAGCGCGGCGCGCAGGTGCGCCAGGCGCTGGCCGAATCGGACGCCATGCTGGTGCTGGGGTCTTCCCTGATGGTGCATTCGGGCTATCGCCATGCGCAGGCCGCCGCGGCCGCCGGCCTGCCCATCGCCGCGGTCAACCTGGGCCGCACGCGCGCCGACGCCCTGCTCAGCCTGAAGCTCGTGCAGCCCTGCGCCCAGGCGCTTGAATTTCTGTTGCATGATCCTTTGCCGTATAGTCTGGCTCCTTGAACGTATCTTGCTAACATCGGCTTGAGGACGCTCGCGCGCTACGCCATTCCTACATGAACGACCGCTACGCAGTACTGCACCAATACCTTCTGCCCAAGAAGGCGCTGACCGCCCTGGCCGGGCGGCTGGCCCACTGGCAGGGCGGGCGCTGGACCTCGCTGATGGTGCGCAACTTCGTGCGCCGCTATGGCGTGGACATGAGCGAGGCGCTGGATCCGGACATCAAGAGCTATCCGTCCTTCAACGCCTTCTTCACGCGCGGGCTGCGCCCGGGCGCGCGGCCGGTGGCGCCGGCCGAGATCGTCAGTCCCGTGGACGGGGCGGTCAGCCAGCTGGGCCGCATCGACAAGGACCAGATCTTCCAGGCCAAGGGCCGCAGCTATTCGGCCACCGCGCTGCTGGGCGGCGATCCGGAACTGGCCGCGCATTTCCAGGACGGCCTGTTCGCCACGCTGTACCTGAGCCCGCGCGACTACCATCGCGTCCACATGCCCTGCGATGGCAGGCTGCGCCGCATGATCCACGTGCCGGGCGAGCTGTTCTCGGTCAATCCGGTCACCGCGCGCGGGGTGGACCGGCTGTTTGCCCGCAACGAGCGCGTGGTGTGCGTCTTCGATTCCGAGCAGGGCGTGTTCGCCATGGTGCTGGTGGGTGCGACCATCGTGGGCAGCATCGCCACGGCCTGGCACGGCATCGTCAATACCGCGCGCACGGGGCAGCTCAAGGAGTGGACCTACCACGAGCAGGACGTGGTCCTGGCCAAGGGCGAGGAAATGGGCCGCTTCCTGCTGGGCTCGACCGTCGTGCTGCTGTTTCCCAAGAACCGTTGCCACCTGAACCCGGATTGGGCGCCCGAGCGCGTCATCCGCCAGGGCGAGGCGATGGCTTCGCGCTACGACGCGCTGATGCGCTAGCAAGGCCATGAACCTGGAGCTGTTCGGCGCGCAGGACGGTGCGCGCGTGGCCCTGGGTCCCGAATCGGTGGTGCTGCGCGGCCTGGCCCTGCCCCATGTGCCGGCCCTGCTGCCCGAGATCGCACGCATCACGGCGCAATCGCCCTGGCGGCAGATGCACACGCCGGGCGGCTTCGTCATGTCGGCGGCCCTGAGCAATTGCGGCGCGCTGGGCTGGACTTCCGACCGGCGCGGCTATCGCTACAGCGCCGTCGATCCGCAAACGGGCCTGCCCTGGCCGGCCATGCCGGCCGTGTTCCTGGCGCTGGCGCGCGAGGTGGCCGAGGCGGCGGGTTTTCCGGGTTTCACGCCCGACGCCTGCCTGATCAACCGCTACGGCCCGCAGGCCCGGATGTCCCTGCACCAGGACCGCAACGAACGCGACCTGTGCGCGCCGGTGGTGTCGGTGTCGCTGGGCATGAGCGCGGTGTTCCTGTTCGGCGGCCTGCAACGCGGCGACAAGGCGGCGCGCATCGTGCTGGATCACGGCGACGTGGCGGTCTGGGGCGGGCGCGACAGGCTGCGCTTTCACGGCGTCATGGCGCCGCGCGGGCCGGCGCATCCGCTGCTGGGCGAGCAGCGCATCAACTTCACGTTCCGCAAGGCGGGCTAGGAATTCGCCCGCAAGCTCCGGGGTGCGGCGTGCCGGGTTCGCCGCTATCGTAGCTCCATGCAGCCAAGTTCTGCTGGAGACCCTACGCCATGGACACTGCCGTCTTGATTCCCGCCGATTCCTGCAGCCAGCGCGACCAGGCGCGCTGGCAGGCCGTGCTGGCGCGCCATGCCCCGCCGGGCGATCCCTTCGTCTACGCGGTGCGCACCACCGGCGTGTACTGCCGGCCGGGCGCCGGCGCGCGCCTGCCCCGGCGCGAGAACGTGGTGTTCTTCGACACGCCCGGGGCGGCCGAAGCGGCGGGTTACCGCCCCAGCCGCCGGCTGGCCGCGCCGCCGCGCGCGCCCTGGGTCGAAGCGGCCTGCCGGCGCATCGAGGCCGCCGAGACCCTGCCTTCGTTGGCCGAGCTGGCCGCCGACAGCGGCTTGAGCCCCTACCATTTCCACCGCCTGTTCAAGGCCCAGACCGGCTTGACCCCCAGGGCCTACGCGCAGGCCCAGCGGGCGCGCCGGCTGCGCGAACGCCTGGGCCAGGCGCCGCGCGTGACCGACGCGGTGTACGAGGCCGGCTTCGGCGCGCCCAGCCGCTTCTATGAACAGGCCGCCGGCATGCTGGGCATGCCGGCGCGCGATTGGCGCGCGGGCGGGCGCAACGCGCGGATCCGCTTCGCCGTGGCGCAATGCTCGCTGGGCGCGCTGCTGGTGGCCCAAAGCCAGCAAGGCCTGTGCGCGGTGTCGCTGGGCGAGGATCCCGAGGCCTTGGTGCGGGACTTGCAGGACCGTTTTCCGCTGGCCGAGTTCACCGGGGGCGATGCGCAATTCGAACAACTGGTGGCGCAGGTGGTGGGCCTGGTCGAGGCGCCCGGGCTGGGGCTGGACCTGCCGCTGGACGTGCGCGGCACCGCCTTCCAGGAACGGGTCTGGCGCGCCCTGCGCGACATTGCGCCCGGCAGCACGGCCAGCTATGCCGAGATCGCCGAGCGCATCGGCGCGCCGCGCGCGGTGCGGGCGGTCGCGCAGGCCTGCGCGGCCAACCCGCTGGCGGTGCTGATCCCCTGCCACCGGGTGGTGCGGCGCGACGGCGACCTGTCGGGCTATCGATGGGGCGTGGCCCGCAAGCGGGAACTGCTGGCGCGCGAAGCCGGCTCGGCCGCCGCGAAGCAAAAGTGAAGCATCCGCCGGCCCGCCCGCGCGTGGGTATCAGCCGTAGCCGTAGGGATCGGGCGCCTGTCCCGTCAGCAGCCAGCTGCCCACGCCCTTCTGGCGGTAATCCAGGGGATCGTGCAGGGTGTGCACGCGCACGTTGCGCCAATAGCGGTCGAAGGCGTTGCGGCGCGTGGTCGCGCGCGCACCCATCAGCTCGAAGATGTCGGAGGTGATCTCCAGCGCCAGCCTGCCGGCGTGGATGCGCGCCGCGGCGATGGCGATGCTCAGTTCGCCGCGGGCTTCGGCGGTCAGGCCGTCGCCGGCCAGCCAGGCCTGCTGGAACTGCGCCAGGGCATCGTCGGCCAGCGCGATGGCCGAGCGCAGCTTGACCCATAGCCCGCCCGCGCGCAGCTGGGCATAGGCGTCCTGGTGCGCGTGTTCCACGCCGGACATCGCCCAGGGACGCACGTGCTCGCGCAGGTAGGCCACGGCGTCGTCCAGGGCGCCCTGGGCGTTGCCGAGGTAGATCTCGGTCAGCACCAGCTGGCCGATCAGGTTGCGCAGCGTGGCGCGCACCGAGCCGGCGGGCCCGGGCGGGCCGAGCACCTCGTCGTGGCGCACCAGCACTTTGTCGAAGGTCACCGAACCGCTATCGGTCTGGCGCTGCCCCATGTTGTCCCAGTCGTCGTTGACCTGCACGCCGGGGCGCGTGGTGGGCACGACCGCGTACAGGCGTTCGTGCGGCTGCTCGCCCAGCGCCACCGAGACGTTGAGCACGTCCGAGTCGCGCGCGCCGGAACAGAAGGCCTTGATGCCGTCCAGGATATAGCCGTCCCCGGTGGGCCAGACCCGTAGCCGCGCATCGCGCGCGTTGACGGCGTTGCCCCAGAACCAGCGTTGCGCCACCGTCTCCTGCAGGTAGTGCTGCTGCTGTTGCGGCGAGCCGAACAGCAGGACGCTGGCGACCTGCAGGTGCTGGAAGCCGAACAGGTGGGCCAGCGAACTGTCGGCCTGCGCGAAGCGCCGCACGATGCGCAGGATCAGCGGCCAATCGGCTTGCAGGCCGCCGTGCGCGCGCGGCACGGCCAGGGCCAGCAGGCCGCTGTCGCGCAGCAGGCGGCGTTCGGCCAAGGCGGTGCCGCCGGCCTGGTCGCGCTCGGCGGCGGTGGCGGCCAGCTGCGCGGCGATGTCCCCCACCAGTTCGGTGTACAGGCCGAATTCGGCCGGGAACAGCTCCTTGGGGTGCGAAGGCGGTTTCATGCGGATCCCGCCCTAGCGCTGCATGCCCCAGCGGCGCACCGTCGCGCGTTCAAGCGCGTTGAACAGCACGCCTTCGACGAACAGGCCGATCAGGATGACCATGGCCAGGCCGGCGAAAACGCGGTCGGTGTACAGCTCGTTGCGGTTCTGGAAGATGTACCAGCCCAGGCCGCCCTGGCCCGAGGACGCGCCGAACACCAGCTCGGCGGCGATCAGCGTGCGCCAGGCGAAGGCCCAGCCTATCTTCAGCCCCGACAGGATGGATGGCAGCGCGGCCGGCACCAGGATGTGCCGCACGTAGCGCAAGCCCGTCAGGCCGTAGTTGCGCCCGGCCATGCGCAGGGTCTCGGGCACGCCCTGGAAGCCCGCGTAGGTGTTCAGGGCCATGGGCCAGAGCACCGAGTGCACCAGCACGAACACCAGGCTGCCGCGCCCCAGCCCGAACCACAGCAGCGCCAGCGGCAGCAGGGCGATGGCCGGCAGCGGGTTGAACATGGCGGTCAGCGTGCCCAGCAGGTCGCGGCCCAGCTGGGTGGAGACGGCCAGCGTGGTCAGTACGAAGGCGGCCGCGATGCCGCCGGCATAGCCCTGCAGCAGCACCACCAGCGAGAGCCATACCTTCTGGATCAGTTCGCCGCTGGCCAGGCCTTCGGCCAGCGCCGCGGCGGTGGCCAAAAAGGTGGGAAACAGCAGGTCGTTGTCCTGCCAGCGCGCCAGCGCCTCCCAAAGCAGCGCCAGCACCGCCAGCAGCAGCGTCTTGCGCAGCCAGCCGGCCTGCCACAGGCGCTTGTGCAGCGCCAGCGTGCGCGCCAGCGGCACGTCGGTCAGGGGTTCGAGCCTGCGTTCGTATTCGGGACGCACGGGCGGCGCCAGCGCGGGACGGGCGGCGGCAGGTGAGGTCATGCGGATTCCTTGGTGAAAAGACGCGGCGCGCGGCGGCGCATCATGCGATGCGGCGCACCGAGTCGGGCTGGGCCGGCGCATCGGCGGGGGGCGCCGGCTCGAACAGCAGCCGGTGGATGCGCTGGGCGGCCTGCTGGAAGTCGGCGCCGCCCGTGCTGTGCAGATCCCAGGCATGGCTGTTGAGCTCGGCGCGCATGCGGCCCGGATGCGGCGAAAGAATGCCGATGCGGCTGCCCACCACCAGCGCCTCCTCGATCGAATGCGTGACGAACACCAGCGTAAAGCGCGTCTGGTCCCATAGCGACAGCAGTTCCTCCTGCATGCGCCGGCGCGTGAGCGCGTCCAGCGCGGCGAAGGGCTCGTCCATGAGCAGCACGCGCGGCTGCATGGCCAGGGCCCGCGCGATGGCCACGCGCTGCTTCATGCCGCCGGACAGCGTGTGCGGATACGCGTCGGCGAACTTGGCCAGGCCGACCTTGGCCAGTATGTCGTGCGCGCGCGCCAGCGCCTCGTCGCGCCTGGCCCGGCGCGAGGCGAGCAGGGGAAAGACCACGTTCTGCACCACCGTCTTCCAGGGCGGCAGCTGGTCGAACTCCTGGAACACGACCACGCGGTCCGGGCCGGGGCCGTGCACGGGCCGGCCATCGAGGCGGATCTGTCCTTCGGAGGGCTCGATGAATCCGGCGATGGCCTTGAGCAGCGTCGACTTGCCGCAGCCCGAGGCCCCCAGCAGCACATAGCGCTCGGCGGCATGCACGTCGAAACCGACGCGGTGGGTGGCGCGCACCACGCGCTGGGCGCTGCGGTAGTCGATGCTGACCGCATCGACGGCCAGCAGGGGCGGCTCGTGCGCGGGCAGGCTGCTCAGGCTTGCCATGTTCAGCTTCCTTGCAAGGCGTGCGCGGGCTCGAAGAAGTAATCCTTCCACGAAGCGGCCTGGTTCTTGAGCACACCGATCTTGTGCAGCTCGGTGGCATAGACCTCGGTGCGGTGCGGGGTGATGGTGAAGTCGTTCTCCGGATCGTCCAGGATCTGGCGCACGAACTCCGGCGCCAGCCGCGACTTCTGCTGGCGGATGAAGACTTCCGCCGCTTCGGCCTTGTGGTCGCGGATCCATTGCGCGGCCTCGGCCAGCGCATCGAAGAAGGCCTTGTAGGTCTTGGGATTGGACTCGTGGAACCTGCGCGTGGTGTAGAGCACGTTGAAGGTCGCCGGCCCGCCCAGGATGTCGTAGGAGCTGATCAGCTTGCGCACGTTGGGGTTGGCCTGCAGCGCCTGGTAGTAGAAGGGCGCGCTGGAGAAGTGCGTGTTGACCTCCAGGCCGCCGGAGATCAGCGCGGCGGTGGCGTCCGGATGCGGCAGGCTGACCGAGATCTTGTCGAAGCGGTCGAAGTTGTCCTGGCCGTAGCGTTTGGCGGCTTCGATCTGCAGCGTGCGCGACTGGAAGCCCACGCCGGCGGCCGGCACGGCGATGCGGTCCTTGGCGCCCAGGTCATCGAGCGTCTTGACCGCGGGATTGTTGGTGATGAGGTAGTTGGGCAGCGAGCCCAGCGCCGCGATGCCCTTGACGTCCTGGCGGCCCCGTGTGCGGTCCCACAGGGTGAGCATGGGCGGCACCCCGGCCGAGACCACGTCCAGGTTGCCGGCCAGCAGCGCCTCGTTCATGGCGGTGGCGCCCGAGATGCTGGCCCAGTCCACCGCGATGTCCAGCCCGGCGGCCTTGCCGTGCTTTTCGATCAGCTGGTGCTCGCGCACCACGTCCAGGATCAGGTAGGCTATGCCGAACTGCTGCGCGATGCGGATGCGGCCTTCGGCATGGGCGGCGGCGGGGCCGGCCAGCAGGGCCAGGCCCGCGAGCAGGACGGGCAGGACGCGAGCGGCGCGGCGTGGGAAGGGCAAGGACATGATGCGGATTCCTGCGGGAAAAAAGGGTTGGAGGCAAGGGCCCGGGCGATACCGTCCCTGCCGGCCGCGCAGCGCGGGGCCGGTGTGCAGCAGGCGGGGACGGGCCCGGCTTCAGTAGGGCTTGTCGCCCTCGATGGTGGTGCGGTGCAGCTTGCGGCGCATGTGGTCCGGACAGCCCGTGGCCAGGTGCATGACCGAACGGTTATCCCAGAACACCATGTCGCCGGGGCGCCACTGGTGGCGGTACAGGTGCTCGGGCTTGACGCTGTGGGCGTAAAGTTCCTGCAGCAGTGCCTGGCTTTCGTCCTCGGGCAGGCCGACGATGCGCGTGGTGAAGTGTTCGCTGACGAACAGCGCCTTGCGCCCGCTTTCGGGATGGGTGCGCACCACCGGGTGCACGGCGGGTACGACCTCGGCCAGCTGCTTTTCGCTGAGCTTGGGACGCCAGGGGCTGCGCGCGCGCAGCGCCTCGTACTTGGCCAGGTAGGAGTGCTCGGCCTGCAGGCCTTGGACACGGCGCTTGAGCGGCTCGGGCAGCGTGTCCCAGGCCAGGTGCATGTTGGCGAACAGGGTATCGCCGCCTTCCTCGGGCAGCTCCTGCGCATAGAGCATGGAGCCCAGGCTGGGGATCTCCTTGTACGACAGGTCCGAGTGCCAGTAGTGGCCCGCATCGCCCAGGCCGATGGGCTGGCCGTTTTCCTTGATGTTGGAGACGATCAGGATCTCGGGATGGCCGGGCAGGTGGAACTGGTGCAGCACGTGGATCTGCAGCGGGCCGAAGCGGCGGCTGAACGCGATCTGCTGGGCCGGCGTGATGTCCAGGTCGCGGAACACCAGCACGTGGTGGTCCAGGTGGGCGCGATGGATGGCCGCAAAGGCTTGCTGCGGCAGGGGGTTCGCCAGGTCCAGGCCGAATACCTCGGCGCCCAGCGGCCCGTCCAGGGGCACGATCGACAGCGCGCCGGCGGCGGCCTGGACAGGAGAATCGGATCGAAGGGCAAGCGGCATGGGGAAAAGCCTTCCTCGGCAGACAGAGGGTCGCGCCGGCCGGCCATATGCGGGCCGGGAGCGGGTGGGCTTTTCATTCTAGGCAATGCGTTATTTGACGCAAAAGACTAAAAGGCAATGTCGTCAATGCCGCCAGATATATGTGCGAAGGCGCCCCGTGGCTATTGCGCCTGGATGCCGGCGACCCGGGTCCATTGCGCCCAGCGCTCGATGTCCTCATGGATGAACGATACGAAGGCATCGCCCGACATGGATTGCACGGTCAGGCCGCGTCCGGACAGCGCCTGCGCGACCTGGGGGTCGGCGCCGGCCTGCTCCACCAGTTCGGCCATCTTCGCCACGATGGGCGCGGGCGTGCCGCGCGGCGCGGCCAGCCCGAACCAGCCCTGGACCAGGAAGCCGGGCACCGTGCGCGCGACCGGGGCCACCTCGGGCAGGGAGGCGATGGGTTGGGCGGTGGTCACGGCGATGGGCCGCAAGCGATCGTTCTGCAAGGCCGGCGCGGCCGACAGCGTATCGACGAAGACAAAATCGAGCTGCCCGCCGATCAGGTCGGTCAGGATCTGCGTCACGCTTTTGTACGAGGCGCCCACGTACTGCAGGTCCATGCGGGCGCGCAGCAGTTCGGGCGGCACCTGCGAGGACGAGCTGTAGTAGCCGTAGCTGAGCTTGCCCGGGTGGGCGCGCGCATGCGCGATGAAGGCCGGCAGGTCCGGATACGGGCTGTCGTTGCGCACCACCAGTACCGAGCCGAAGGTGCCGAACATGCCGACCTGCTCGAAGTCCTTGACCGGGTCGTAGCGCAGGTTCTTGTAAAGGCTGACGTTGGCGGCGTGGGTGGAATTGGTCGATATCAGGAAGGTGTAGCCGTCCGGTGCGGCCGATTGCACGGCCAGCGTGCCGACGATGCCTCCCGCGCCGGCGCGGTTCTCGACCGTGACGACCGTGCCGGGCATCTTCCTGGCGATGAAATTGGCGAAGGTGCGGCCCACGAAGTCGGCCGCGCCGCCGGCCGTCGAAGGCACGACGACGGTGATGGGCCGGTCGGGCCACTGCTGCGCGGCCAGCGCGGGCGTGGCGGCCAGCGGCAGGATAAGCGCCAGGCGCAGCAAGGCGCGGCGTGACCAGGAAGCGGGGGATGGGGTCATGGTTGTCTCCTTGGGTTCTTGTGAAAGCGCCGCGTTCAGGCGGAGGATGCGCACCGCACGCGCGCCAGGAAAGCCTGCAGCGCCTGCCGGTAGGCGGCCGGATCGTCGACCATGGGCGTGTGTCCGCCCGGCAGCAGCGCCAGTTGCGCGCCGGCGATGCCCTGCGCCAGGGCCTGGGCATCGTCGATGCGGCGGCGGTGATCGTCGCGGCCATGGGCGATCAAGACAGGCATGCGGATGGCGGGCAGGTGGCTGCCCAGGTCGGTGGCGCGCAGGCCGAGCACGGCCTGCAGCAAGGCCTGGCGCGGCAGCGCCGCGAGATAGTCCGTCAGCGCATGCCATAGCGCCGCGGGCGGCGGGTGCAGGAAGCAGCCGCGCAGGAAGTCCTGCTGCGCGGCGGCGTCCCAGCGCGTGCGGATCCGTTCGGGCAGGCCGGGGTCGCCGTGCGCGCGGCTGTGCACGCCGGTGTTGCTGATGATCAAGGCATCGATGCGCCCGGGCAGGTGCGCGGCCGCCAGCGCGGCGATGGCGCCGCCGGCCGAATGGCCGGCCAGGTAGGTCGGGCCGCCGCGCGCCGCCAGGGCCTGCGCCAGCCGCGCGGCCACGCTGGCCGGGTCGTGCGGGCCGGGGCCGGCGCACCAGTCCAGCGCCTGCACGGCCACGCCATCGAGCTGCAGCGCATCGAAGATGCGCGGGCTGCATCCGCAGCCGGGCAAGGCGATAAGCAGGGGGCCTGGATGGCCGATGGCCGGCGTCAGTTCGTCGATTCGGGTCATGCGGCGATGCTAGCGGCAGCCGCGCCCATGATTCAAACGAATTAAGATCATTCAACGATAACTTCCGGATATCGACCATGCCGCAGCCAGACCTGCCCCTGAGCCAGTTGCGCTATTTCCTGCTGGTGGCCGAACACGGCAGCTTCAAGCTGGCGGCCGAAAAAGCCTTCCGTTCGCAGCCGGCCCTGTCCAAGTCCATCGCCGCCCTGGAGCGCAAGCTCGGCGCCTTGCTCTTCGAACCCTCGGACCGTACCGTGCTCACGCCGTTCGGGCGCGCCTGCCTGCCCTATGCGCGCGAAATGCTGCAGCGCCAGGAACGCACCTTCGATACGCTGTCGGCGATGGCGCGCAAGGAGATGGGCGTGCTCAGCGTGGCGGCCATCGGCGCCGTGGCGGCCAACTGGATGCCCGAACTGGTGCGCGGCTACGCCCGCGACTATGGCGGCGTGTCGGTGCGCGCGCGGGACGACAATTCGGAAAACGTCGAACGGCTGGTGCTGGCCGGCGAAGTGGATTTCGGCGTGGCCAGCCGGATCTCGCATCACCCGCAGCTGAGCTTCGAGCCGCTGCTGCGCGATGATTTCGGCCTGGTGTGCAGCCGGCGCCACCGGCTGGCGCGCCAGCCGAGCCTGCGCTGGCCGCAGCTGGCCGGCCTGCCCTTGCTGGGCACCACCGCCCATCGCCAGCTGGCGGGCACGCCCCAGGCGCGTTACCTGGAGCAGCCCGATATGCACGTCTCGACCATGCTTACGCTGCTGTCCATGCTTTGCGCCGATGCCGGCGTGACCGTGCTGGCGCGCCTGGCCATCCCGGCGATGGCCGCGGACAAGCTGGCATTCGTGCCCCTGCATGGTCCGCGCCGCTATCGCACCATCGGCATCGTCAGCCGCGCTGGCCAAAGCCTCAGCCCGGCGGCCGAGGAAATGAAAAACCGGCTGGCGGCCTACGCCGCGCGATACCGCGCGTAGGCCCTCAGCCGGCGGGCGAAGCCGCCCTGGCCGCGCTTGCGGTGCCAGGGCGAATGCGCCGCTCAGACGGCCATGATGGACACCGCCTTGGTGTTCAGGTAGGCCTCGACCGCCTCGGGGCCGCCTTCCGAACCGTAGCCCGAATCCTTCACCCCGCCAAAGGGCAGCTCGGGCGTGGGCGCGGCAGGCTGGTTGACCCAAAGCATGCCGACCTCGATGCGGCGCGCCAGCAGGTGCGCGTTCTTGATCGAGCGCGTGTAGGCGTAGCCGGCCAGGCCATAGGGCAGGCGGTTGGATTCGGCAATGGCGTCCTCCAGGTCGTCGAAGCCGCGGATGGCGGCCACCGGCCCGAAGGGTTCCTCGTTGAAGATCTGGGCTTCCTGCGGGACGTCGGCCAGCACCGTGGGCGAGAAGAAGTTGCCCGGCTGCTCGAGCGCCGAACCGCCGGTGGCCACCTTGGCGCCTTTTTGCACGGCATCGTCGATGAACTTCTTGATGGCCGAGACGCGCCGGTCGTTGGCCAGCGGGCCCAGCGTGGTGCCGTCCTGCAGGCCGTCGCCCAGCTTCAGGCCCTGGGCATGGCGCACCAGCGCCTCGGTGAATTCTTCGCGCACGCTGTTGTGCACCAGGAAACGGGTGGGCGAGATGCAGACCTGGCCGGCGTTGCGGAACTTGGCCCCGCCGGTGGCCTTGACCGCCAGCGCGACGTCGGCGTCATCGGCCACGATGACCGGCGCGTGGCCGCCCAGCTCCATGGTGACGCGCTTCATGTGCTTGCCGGCCAGCGCGGCCAGCTGCTTGCCCACCGCGGTCGAACCGGTGAAGGTGATCTTGCGGATGACCGGATGCGGGATCAGGTAGCTGGAGATCTCGGCCGGATCGCCGTACACCAGGCCGATCACGCCGGGCGGGATGCCGGCGTCCAGGAAGGCCTGCAGCAGCGCGGCCGGCGAGGCGGGGGTTTCTTCGGGAGCCTTGACCAGGAAGGAGCAGCCGGCGGTCAGGGCCGCGCCCAGCTTGCGCACGATCTGGTTGACGGGGAAGTTCCAGGGCGTGAAGGCCGCCACCGGGCCGACCGGCTCTTTCAGGGCGATCTGCTGGGCATCGAGGTTGCGCGAGGGAATGATGCGGCCGTAGACGCGGCGGCCCTCGTCGGCGAACCATTCGAGGATGTCGGAGGCGGCGGCCACTTCCATGCGCGATTCGGTCAGCGGCTTGCCTTGCTCCTGGGTGAGCAGCGAGGCGATGTGGTCGCGGCGCTCGCGCACCAGCGCGGCGGCGCGGCGCATGATGGCCTGGCGCTCGTGGGCGGGGGTATCGCGCCAGATCTCGAAGCCCTTCTGGGCCGCGGCCAGCGCGCGGTCGAGGTCTTGCGTGCCGGCATGGGCGACCTTGCCGATCACTTTGCCGGTGGCCGGGTTGACGACGTCGATGGTCTTGCCGCTGGCGGCGCCGACCCATTCGCCGTTGATGAGCAATTGGGTATCGGAATAGGAAGCTGTCATGACTTGCCTTTGTTATGCGTGGGGGAATTGGAGGAAGGGGACGACTGACTCTATGACTGTACCGTCTTGGAAGGGGGCTTGACCAGGGGCGCGGCCGCATGGCGGCGCGCCCCGGCCACGCAGGCCACCACGGCCGCGGTGGCCAGCAGCATCGCGCCGCTGACCGGCTCGCCCAGCAGCCCGGCCGCCAGCCCCAGTCCCATGAAGGGCTGCAGCAGCTGCAATTGCCCGACCGCGGCGATGCCGCCCTGCGCCAGTCCGCGGTACCAGAAGAAAAAGCCGATGAGCATGCTAAAGAGCGAGACGTAGGCCAGCGCGTAGCGGGCGGGCGCCCCGACCTGCGACCAGTCGGGCGCGCGCGTGAAGGCGCACCAGAGCGCCATGGCCGGCAGGCACAGCAGCAGGCACCAGCAGATGACCTGCCAGCCGCCCAGGTGCCGCGACAGGCGCGCGCCCTCGGCGTAGCCGAAGCCGCAGGCCAGGATGGCCGCCAGCATCCAGGCATCGCCGCGCCAGGTGCCGCCCGCGTCCTGGGTGAGCGCGAAGGCCACCACGCAGGCGCTGCCGGCCAGCGCGAACAGCCAGAACGCCGCGGGCGGGCGCTCGGCGCCGCGCAGCACACCGAAGACGGCGGTCGCCAGGGGCAGCAGGCCGATGAACACCAGCGAGCGGGCCGCCGTGACGTGCTGCAGCGCAAAGGCGGTGAACAGCGGAAAGCCGACCACCACGCCCAGCGCCGTCAGCGCCAGGCCCGGCCAGTCCTGGGCGCGCGGGCGCGCCGGGCGCACCGCCGCCAGGATGCAAAGGGCCAGCAGGCCGGCGATGCAGGCCCGCGCGCTGGTCAGGAAAAAAGGGTCGATTTGCGCCACGGCCACGCGCGTGGCCGGCAGCGAGCCGCTGAAGATGGCCACGCCCAGCAGGCCGTTGAGCCAGGCGCGGGAAGCGGAAGAGGAGACGGCCATGAGGGAAGGGGTCTTGCAGCGCCGTGTCGGCAAGGGCATAGTTTGCCTGATTCCACGGAGCGAAGACATGCCGCAAGCCGCCCAGGCGCTACGCGCCATCTGGAACCTGGCCGGGCTGCCCGAAGCCGCGTTGGCCCATGCCGGGCTGACGGGGGCCGATCCCGTCTTTCCCTCTTCCTTCGCGGTGGGTGCGGCGGCGCAGTCGACGCTGGCCGCCGCCGGCCTGGCCGCCTGCGAGCTGGCGCACGCGCGCGGCGCGGCGCGCCGGCCGCTGTCGCTGGACATGCGCGAGGCCGCGATCGAGAGCACCGGCTGGTTCACGCTGGACGGCAAGGAGCCCGATTTCTGGGATCCGTTCACCGGGCTCTACCGCTGCCTGGACGGCCATGTGCGCATCCACGCCAACTTTGCGCATCACCGCGACGGCGCCTTGCAGGTGCTGGGCCTGTCGGCGCAGACCCATACCCGCGCCGACGCCGAGCGCCTGCTGGGCGCGTGGCGGGCGCTGGATTTCGAGGCCGCCTGCGCCGAACGCGGCCTGGTGGCGACCGCGCTGCGCAGCTTCGAGCAATGGGACGCCACGCCGCAAGGCCAGGCGGTGGCCGGCCAGCCGCTGATGACTTTCACGCGCATCGGCGATGCGCCGCCGCGCCAGCTGCCTGCCCTGCCCGAGGGCGCGCCGCCCCTGTCCGGCCTGCGGGTGCTGGACTTGACGCGTATCCTGGCCGGGCCGGTGGCCGGACGCACGCTGGCGGTACTGGGCGCGGACGTGATGCTGGTCAACGGGCCGCACCTGCCCAACATCTCGGCCATCGCCGAGACCAGCCGGGGCAAGCGTTCGGCGCAGGTGGACCTGCGCACCGAAGCCGGCCGCGCGGCCCTGTGGCGGCTGGTCGATACGGCCCATGTGTTCTCGCAGGGCTACCGGCCCGGCGGCCTGGCGCAGCGCGGCTTCTCGCCCGAGGCCCTGGCCCGCCGCCGTCCGGGCATCGTGTACGTGTCCTTGACGGCGTATGGCACCGAAGGGCCGTGGGCGCAGCGGCGCGGCTTCGATTCGCTGGTGCAGACCGCCATGGGCTTTAATCATGCCGAAGGGCTGGCGGCAGGGGCCGGGCAGCCGCGGCCCCTGCCCATGCAGATCCTGGACCAGGCCAGCGGCTTTTTGATGGCCTTCGGCGCGGCCGCCGCGCTGTGGCGCCAGCAGCGCGAGGGCGGCAGCTGGCACGTAGAGGTCTCGCTGGCGCAGACCGGGCACTGGCTGCGCGGGCTGGGCCGGGTGCCGGGCGGCCTGGACATCGACAGGCCAGAACTGGCCGGCTGCCTGGATTGCGAGGATTCGGGCTTCGGGCTGCTGTGCGCGGTGCGCCCGGCGCTGCACCTGGACGGGCGGCGGCTGGCCTATGGGCGGCGCTCGATGCCGCCGGGCAGCGCGGCGCCACGCTGGCAGTAGGAGCGGCCCGCCAGCATGAACAGCGCGGCCAGGCCCTGGATGGCGATGGCGCCCAGCAGCAAGGGCAGCGCGGCCTGCTGCATGCCCTGCGCCTGGGCGCCGGCCCAATAGGCCTGCGCCGCGCCGAACGCAGCCGGCGCGAAGGCGTAGGCGGCCTGTGCGATGGCCACGACGGCGGCCACCGCACGCGCCACGTCGGCAGGCGCGAAGTCTGCCTGCGCGACCAGGGGCGGCAACGAGGTGGCGTTGCCGATGCCCGAGCCGATCAGCGCCATGCCGGCCGCCAGCAGCCACATATCCGCCGGTCCGGCCGCCAGCAACAGGCCGCAGCCCGCGGCCTGGATGCCGTAGCCGGCCGCCGCCACCACGCGGCGCTGCGGCACGCGCCCGAGCACGCGCGCCGCGAGGCTGCGTCCGCCAATGGCGCACAGCGTGGCCAGGGCCATGAGCAGGCTGGCGCTGCGCGGGCCCACCTCCAGGCTGAGCAGGCGGTACAGGTGGGCCAGCAGCCCGATCTGGGCGAACAGGCCGGCCGCCATGCCGGCGGCCAGGGTCAGGAAGGCCTTGCTGGCATACAGCGCGCGGCCGGGCAGCTGCGGCGGCATGGCGCCGGCCGGGGCCGCGCCGGGCGGGCTCGACGGCTGCGCCGGCTCGCCATCGGGGTGCTGCCCCAGGGCCGCGGGCGTGCGCGCGAAGACGCGCCGCGACAGCCAGGCCACCACGCCGGTCATCACCGCGCCGACCATGACGGCCGCTGGGGTGAAGCCCACCGCCGCGATCAGGGCGACCCATAGTGGCGCGAACAGGGCCCCGCCCAGGCTGGCGCCGTTGTAGGCCTGGCCAAGCGCCGAAGGACGCTTGCGCACGTACCAGCGCGCGATCAGGGTATTGACCGCCACCGCGCCCATGGCCACCCATCCCGCGCCCGAGCACAGGGCGCTGGCGAACAGCTGCCAGGGCTGCTGGGCCAGCGACCAGCCCAGCACGCCCAGGGCGGTGAGGGCGGCGCCCAGCGTGGTGGTGGCGGGCAGTCCCAGCCCGGCATACAGGCGCGGCAGGTTGGCCACCACCAGCGCGCCGAACAGGAAGTGGACCGTGACGGCGGCCGAGACCAGGGGCAGGCTCCAGCCGGTGCGGTCCATGACGGCGGCCAGGTAGACGGCCGGGCCGTAGAAGCCCACGCCCCAGCCGAACAGCGCCAGCACGAAGGCGGCGCGAACGACCGTGGGGCCGTAGAAAGGCGGGACGGAAAAGGGGCGGGAAAGGGTTTTCATGGCAAAGGGCTTTTTAAGTGGGGGCCGCGGCACGGGCGCCTGGCCAACCCGTGCAATGCTAGGGAGCGCGCCGCGCGCGACGTTTCGCTGCGCAGCGAAGTGTGCGCGGTTTGCATTGCCCTATAGTGGGCGTTCCCGAACAGGAGTCCCGGCATGTCCACCCGCCTGCCGCCGCCGCGTCCGGCCAGCCTGAACGTCGCTTCCTTTGCGCAGACCGCCGCGTTGATCGGCGAGCTGGCGCGCGCCAACATGCTGCTGGCGCTGATGGACGGCCGGGCCCTGACCGCCGCCGAACTGGCCCGCGTGGCCGGCATCACCCCGCAGACCGCCAGCGCGCACCTGGCGCGCCTGGCGCAGGCCGGCCTGCTCGCCATGCAGCGGCAGGGGCGGCATCGCTACCATCGCCTGGCTTCGCCCGAGGTGGCGCGCATGATCGAAAGTGTGATGGCGGTGGCGGCCGGCCCGCAGCCGCCGGGCGCCGCGCCCCCGCGCCTGCCCGTGCCCGGCCCGCGCGATGCGGCGCTGCGCTACGCGCGCACCTGCTACGACCACCTGGCCGGTACCCTGGCCGTCACGCTGGCCGACCGCCTGGTGGCCGGCGGCCATGTGGTGATGCAGGGCGAGTCGGCGCGGCTGAGCGAGGATGGCCAGGGCCTGCTGCGGCGCCTGGGCATGGACCTGGAGGGCGGCAGGATGCAGCGTGCCCGCCGTGCGGGCGAGCGCGCCGTCTGCCGGCCGTGCCTGGACTGGAGCGAACGGCGCGCGCATCTGGCCGGGGCGGTCGGCGCCTTGTTCTGCGAGCATTGCCTGTCGCAGGGCTGGCTGCAGCGCCAGGCGGGCAGCCGGGCGGTGGCCCTGACGCCGCGCGGCAAGCGCGCGCTGGAAGAGGCGTTCGGGCTGCTGCCCTGAAGCGTCCGCAGCCCGGGCTGGCGCCGCGGGTTTTCAGGGCGCCTGCTTCAGGGCGCCTGCAAGCGGCTGCAGCCGGGCCCGGACAAGCGGCTCCTGCCGCCGGTCAGCGGCGTGACCTGGATCTGGGTGGCGATGCGCTCCTTGAGCGCGGGCACGTGCGAGATCACGCCGATCAGCTTGCCATCCTGCTGCAGGCCGGCCAGGGTTTCCAGGGCGGTGTCCAGGGCCTGCTCGTCCAGCGTGCCGAAGCCTTCGTCCAGGAACAGCGAATCGACCCGTACGTTGCGGCTGGCCATCTGCGACAGGCCCAGGGCCAGCGCCAGGCTGACGATGAAGCTCTCGCCGCCGGACAGGTTCTTGGTCGAGCGGATTTCGCCGGCCTGGTAGTTGTCGATGACGTTCAGTTCCAGCGGCTGCGCGGCATCGCGCACCAGCAGGTAGCGATCGCTCATTTTCTGCAGCTGGCGGTTGGCGTGCCCGACCATCAGCTCGAAGGTCAGGCCCTGCGCGAAGTTGCGGTATTTCTTGCCGTCGGCCGAGCCGATCAGTTCGTGCAGCGCGTCCCAGCGCGCGCACTCGCGCTGGCGCGCCTCGATGGCTTGCAGCCGCTCGCGCTGCTCTTGCCGCAGGGCCTGGTCCTGCTCCAGCTGCTTGCGGATGCCGCCGATCTGCTCGCGCGCCTGGGCGCATTGCCGCGCCAGCGCCTGGGCGGATTCCTGCAGCTCGTCCAGCGGCTGTTCGGTCAGGCGCTTGTCGCGCTCGGCTTGCAAGGCGCGCGCGGTCTCGCGCGTGCGCGCGGACAGGTCGGCCTGGGCGCGGGCCAGGCTGTCGGACTGCGCGGCCAGCGCGCGGCGCGTGTCCTCCGGCAGGCAGGCCGACAGGTACGCCTGCTCGTGGGCAAAACCCGCGGCGGCCAGCCGGGCCGCGAAAGCCTGGGCGGCGGCGTCCAGCTGGCCTGCGCGGGCCGCCATCGCCCGCTCCAGCGCGGCGATGCGGCCCTGGGCCTGGACCAGCGCCTGGCCCGCCGCCTCGCGCCGCATCCCGGCCTGCTCGTGCGCCTGGCGCGCCTGGTCCACCTGTTGCGCCGCCTGCGCCTGCACCGCGTCCGGCGGGCGATCGCCGAACAGGGCCTGGCGCTCCCGGGCCAGGTCATGGCGTTCTTGCGCCAGCGCCGCGAGACCGGCCTGCTGCGCCTGCAGCGTTGCGGTGTCGGCGGCGATGCGCTCGTCCAGCCCCTGCAGCTGCGCGTGCAGCTCGGCTTGCCGGCGCAGCAGCGCCTCGCGCCGCTGTGTGCGGGCTTGCCATTGCCCGCGGCGCTGCGCCAGCGTGGCCAGCGCGTCCTGCAAGGCCTGGGCCGTGCCCGCCTGGATGCCGTATGCGCCGACGTCCTCGCACAAGGCCTGCACCGCTTCTTGCAAAGCCGCTTGCAGCTGTTCTGCCTGGGCCTGCAGATCCTGCTGGCGCTGCAAGGCGGCCTGCTGCGCCTGCTCGGCCGCAAGCGCCCGGCGGTCGGCGTGCGCCCAGGCCTGGCGCGTGGCTTCCAGCTGCGCTTGCCGGGCCTGCAATTGCGCCTGCACCTCGTCCAGTTCGCGCAGGACCTCGCCGCAGCGCCGCGCCGCCGCTTCGTTCTGCCGCAAGGCCACGCCCAGGTGCTCGGCCAGCTCCTGCTCGTCCTGCGGCCAGCGCGCGCGCTCGGGCAGGCGCTCGGCCGCTTGCGCGATGGCCCGGCGGGCGCGCCCCGCCTGCTCGTGCAGGCGCTGCGTATCGTCGCGGGCCTGCTGCAGTTCGCGCTGCGCCCGGGCCTGTGCGATGCGGATGTCGCCGATGGCGCCCGCCACCGCGTGCAGCCACTCGCGCGCCTGCGCCAGCTGCCGGCGCGCCTGGTCGGGCTCGGGCACGTTGCCTTGCGCATAGGGGTGCTCGAGCGCGCCGCACAAGGGGCAGGGCTCGCCGTCCTGCAAGCCGTGGCGGGCCTGCTCCAGGTCGGCGATGCGTTGCAGCAGGACCAGCTGCGTCTGCAGCAGTTCGTGTTCGCGCTCGCGCTCGGCCTGCTCGGCGAGCCGGCCCCGCAGCTGCCGGTCCAGTTCCTCCAGCTGCTCGGCCAGGCGCTGCTCGCGTCCCCGCAGGTCTTCGAGCGCCTGCCGGGCCTGCAGCAGGCTGTCGGCCGCCGCGCCGGCCTGGGCGATCAATGCGCGCTGCTCAAGCAGCTGCGCATGCCGCTGGCGCCATTGCGCCGGCGTCTGCGCATCGAGCAGGGACAGGCGCGTGGCATCGAGCGCGTGCAGCGCCGCGGATTGCTCGTCCAGCTCTTGCTGGCGCAACTGCCGCTGCGCCTGGGCATCGGCCAGCGCCTGGGCGGCGGCTTGCTGCGCCTGCCCGGCCTGTCCTGCCTGGTCCTGCTTGTTCTGGCACAGCCGCTGCTGCGCCTGCAGGGCATCGTGCCGGCTGCGCAAGGCGGCCAGCTGTTCGAGCAAGGTTTCGTCCCGGCCGCTGGCCGCCAGCGCCTCGGCCAGCGAGGCCAGCTCCGCGGCGGCTTGCCGGGCTTGCAGGGCGGCCTGGCGCTGCTGGCCGCGCAAGTGTTCCAGCGCGGCGCCGCGCTGGTGCGCGTCTTGCCGCTCGCCGGCAAGGCGGTTGTCCTTCTCCTGGATGCGCAGGTCCAGCTCGCGCACGCGAAGCAGTATGGGGCGCCAGCGCGCTTCGTCGGCCAGCCGCTCGTCCAATCGGCGCCGGGCCTGGTCCTGCTCGGCCTGGGCCTGCGCCAGCGCATCGGCCAGGCCCGGCAGCGCCTCTTGCGCGGCCCGCAGGGCCTGGGCATCGTCCTGCTGCTGCCTGCGCAGGCCCTGCAAGGCGGCGTGCCCGCCGGCCAGCTCCAGCGCGCGCACGGCCGCATCGAGCCGGGCCTGCTGCGCGGCAAAGCCGGCCAACTGCTGCTGCAGGGCTTGCGCTTCCTGTTCCTGGGCTTGGCGGGCGGCTTGCAGCCGGGCGATATGCGAGAGCCATTCGATGGCGCGGCCGTGCTGCGCCAGTTCCTGCTGCAGGGCCTGCTCGTGCTCTTGCAACTGCGCCAGGCTGCCGGCCAGCGCCTGCTGCTGTTCCGGGGACAGCAGCCTCAGGCCCTGCAAGGCCGCCTGCTCCTGTTCGAGCAGGCGCCGCTGCTCGGCGCGCAACTCGTGCACGCGCATGGATATCTGGCTGTAGATCGCCGTGCCCGTGATCTGCTCCAGCAAGGGCGAGCGTTCGTCCGGCGCGGCTTGCAGGAAGGCCGCGAAGCCGCCCTGGGCCAGCAGCATCGAGCGGGTGAATCGCTCGAAATCCATGCCGGTCACCGCCTCGATCTGCTCGGCCACGCCGCGCAGCCTGGCCTGGAATATTTCGCCGCTGTCGGCGTTGGCGATCTCGTGCCGGGGCGGTTGCAGTTCGCCATCGGGCTTGCGCCGGGCGCGGTGCTGGCTCCAGTGGCAGCGATAGCGGCCCGCCGGCGTCTCGAAGGTGACCTCGGCAAAGCACTCGCCCGTCTGGCGCGACATGATCTCGTTGCCGCTCTTGGCCACCTTCGGCAGGCGCGGCGTGCGGCCGTACAGGGCCAGGCAGATGGCGTCCAGCAGCGTGGTCTTGCCCGCGCCGGTCGGCCCGGTGATGGCGAAGATGCCGTCGGCGGCATAGGCCGGGTGGGTCAGGTCCACCTGCCATTCCCCGGCCAGCGAGTTCAGGTTCTTCAGGCGGATCTGCAGGATGCGCATGCCGCTCGCCTATTGCGCCCGCGCGTCCTGCTGCTGCAGCGACAGCACCGCCTCGCGGTAGGCCTGCCGCAGCGCCTCGTGCTGCGCGGCGGGCACTTCGTGGGCGGCCAGGCAGCGCTCGAACACCTGGTGCTCGTCCAGGTCGTCCAGCGTTTCCCGCTCGTCGATGCGCGCCAGGATGCGTTCGGCCAGCCGGCTGTTCTTCACGCGCAGGATCTCGATGGGCGTGTCGGCCACCGCCGCGTCCAGCCGCTGGCGCAGGTCGCCGATCACGGCCTGGCCTTCGTAGATCACTTCCAGCCAGATGGGGGCGGCCGCGGCCTTGAGCTCGGCCAGGCGCGCCGCGATGGCGTCCCAGTCGCCGCGCACGCGCTCGAGCGCCTGGAAGACGGGGATGGGTAACTGCGCGACCTGCACGGCCGCGCGGCCTCCGGCCCCGGGCGGCTCGTCAAGCGTCACCAGGCACACGCTCTTGCCCTGCCGCGCCTCGCCAAAGCCCATGGGCAGCGGCGAGCCGCAATAGCGCAGATGCGCGTGCCCGCCCACCTGCTGCGCCACGTGCAGGTGGCCCAGCGCCAGGTAGTCCAGGCAGTCGGGAAAGATGCCCGCGCCCACGTGGGCCAGCGAGCCCACGTAGAGCTCGCGCACGCCGTCGCCTTCGATCGTGTGGCCGCCGGCCGTGAAAAGATGGCCCATGGCCACGATGGGCACCGGGCAATCGAGCGCCGCACGGCGGGCCTGCGCGGCCCGGGCCACCGCCGCGTAATGCGCGCCGATGCCTTCGAGCAGCTTGCGCTCCTTGTCCTGCAGGCTTTCGCCCGCCTCGGCCGTGCGGATGTCGCGGTCGCGCAGGTAGGGCACCGCGCATACCAGCAGCTCGGGCCGCCCCTGGGCATCGCGCAGCAGCAGCACCTCGTCGGCCGGATCGGGGCAGGGCTGGCCCACCACGTGCACCTGCAGCACCTTGAGCAGTTCCTTGGGCGCATCCAGGAAGGACGGCGAATCGTGGTTGCCCGCGATCACCACCACGTGCCGGCAGCGCGAAGCGGCCACGCGGCACAGGAAACGGTAGTACAGCTGCTGCGCGCGGTTGCTGGGCGTGCTGGTGTCAAAGACGTCGCCGGCCACCAGCAGCGCGTCCACCGCGTGCGTTTCGATGGCCTGCGCCAGCCAGTCCAGGAAGGCCTGGAACTCGTCGTAGCGGCTGCGGCCGTACAAGGCGCGGCCCAGGTGCCAGTCGGAGGTGTGCAGCAGGATCATCGGGCGGGGCGCCAGGGCCTAGGGTTGCGCCACGGGGCTGACAAAAAACACTTTCTTGACGTAGCGGTCGACCTCCCAATGGCCCTTGTAGCCTTCCGGCATCACGAACGGGTCGCCGGCCTGCAGCGCATGCACCGTGCCGTCGGGATCGACGATGCGGGCCTGGCCTTCGACGATATAGCCGAACTCGATATAGCCGGTGGTATCCGAGCGGAAAACGCCCGCGGTGCTTTCCCACACGCCAGCTTCGGCGCCGCCGCGCTCGGCGGTAAAGCCGGTGACGGTGCGAAACACCGTATCGCCCGAAACCGGGCGGCTGGGCTTGCGGACCTGGGGATCGACAAGGGGGCCGGCGCTAAAGCGCACGAGGCGAACGGGAGAATCTGGCATGGCGCTCTTGCGGTAAAGGGGGCCGGCGATGCGGGGCTGGCCGAAGCCGATATGGTAGGCGATGCGCGGCCAGGCGCTGCGAGGCGGCGGGGATGCCGGCCTACGCCGGGGGCCGGCTGCGCACGAACCGCTGCTCCAGGACTTCCCGGCCCCACCGCCGGCCGGGCGCTGCCTCGGCCAGCGCGAAGCCGGCCGATTCGTAGAGCCGGCGCGCCGCATCCAGGCCCTGGAAGGTCCATAGCTCGATGGCGGCGACACGCCGCGCATCGCAGAAATCCAGCGCCTGCCGCAGCAGCCGGCGTCCGGCGCCGGCGCCGCGCAGCCCTTCGTCCATGATGAACCAGCGCAGGTGCGCGCGATCCGGGCCCAGGTCTTGGCCGTCTATCGCCACCGAGCCCACGACGCGCTCGCCGTCCAAGGCCAGCCACAGCCCGTTGCACGGGTGGCGCAGCCGTGGCGCGAATTCGGCCAGGTCCCGCGCCACCTGGCTTTCGAAGTCCAGGCCAAAGCCCGCGTGGCGCGTATAGAAGCATGCATGCATCTGGACGATGCGGCCCAGGGCGCCGGGCCGATGGCCGGGCTCGATCCGCAGCGGCGGGGGCGGCGCGGGGCGGCCGCCTTCCCGGCGAGCCGTCAGCGCCCGGGCGTACGCGGCCAGGCCGGCGGCCACCTCGTGCTGCTGTGGCGGCGCAAGGCCCGCCAGCGCCGTGCTTACCTGCCTTCGCCCATAGGCCTGGATCGCGGCGTGCGTGCGCCGGCCCTTGGCGGTCAGGGCCAGCCATTTCACGCGGCCATCGGCCCGGCTGGCCGATTCCTTCAGCTCGCCGGCCTGGACCAGCTTGCGCAGCATGCGGCTGACGCTGGACTTCTCCAGCCGCAGCAATTCGCCCAGCTGCGCGGCGGTCATGCGCCCCTGCGCGCCGATCTCCAGGATGGCGTGCACCGCCGAAGGCGGATAGCCCGTGGCGGCCAGGGTGGCCTGCATGAACCCAAGCTCGCGCACCATCTGGCGCGAGGCGGCGCGAATCTCATCGACCAATGCAAGACCGGGGCTGGGCATGGCTTTCTCCATATGGTTGCATCATACAACTATATGGGCCGCCTGCGCAGGCCGCGCGGCGGCCCGGCGGCGGGCGCGGCTGGGCCGGGGCCGGGTCGCATTGATGCGCGCGCCCTGCCCATGTACCATCTTTCGCCTTTGCCGCGCCGCCCTTGCCAGGCCCGCGCCGCCGCCTCGGCGCCGGCCGCCAGCCCGCAAGAGGCCGGCGATTCTCCAGCCCGTTTTTGCAAGGACCGCAGCATGGCCACCTCCGACACCCAGACCGCATCGATTCCCAGCCCCGATGGCGAGCGCGCCGCATCCGGCGCGCAGCAGGCCGCCGCGCGCATCCAGACGGTGGGTGTGGTCGGCGGCGGGCTGATCGGCCTGAGCTGGGCCGCGCTGTTCCTGGCGCGCGGCCTGGACGTGATCGTCTACGACCCCAGCGAAGCCGCCGAAAAGGACGTGCAGCCCTTCATCGAGGCGGCCTGGACGGGCCTGGCCGAGCTGGGCCTGACGCTGCAGGCCGCGCCGCGCCTGCCGCGCTTTACCACCCGCATGCAGGACCTGGCCGGTGCCGACTTCGTGCAGGAGAACGGCCCGGACCGCATCGAGGTCAAGCGCAAGATCATCGCCGCCATCGAGGCGGCCGTGCGCGCCGACGTGCCGATCGCCTCGAGCACCTCCTCGCTGATCGCCTCGGACATCCAGGCCGAGGCGGCGCACCCGCAGCGCATCCTGGTGGCGCATCCCATGAATCCGCCCCACATGGTGCCGCTGGTCGAGCTGGTGGCCGGCAAGCTCACCGACGCGCGCTTCGTCGACCTGGCCGAGGCCTTCTACCAGCGCATGCAGCGCGTCACCATCCGCGTGCGCAAGGAAGTGGTCGGCCACCTGGCCAACCGCCTGACCTCGGCCCTGTACCGCGAGGCCGTGCACATCGCCGCCGAAGGCATCGCCAGCGTCGAGGACATCGACAAGGCCATGAGCTACGGCCCGGGCCTGCGCTGGGCGCTGATCGGCCCGCACATGACCTATCACCTGGGCGGCGGCAAGGGCGGCTATCGACACTACCTGGACCACCTGGGCCCCACGCAGGAGAACCGCTGGAAGGAGCTGGGCTCGCCGGCGCTGACCGAGGCGGTCAAGGCGCAGCTGGTGCAGGGCGTGCAAGAGGAAATGAAATCGCAGGACACGGCCACGCTGGTCGACAGAAGGGACGCGGCGCTGGCGGCGGTGCTGAAGATCAAGAAGCAGTATGGGTTTTGAGATCACCGGCGAGTATGCTTGCCGGCAAGCCTATTCCTAAGGTTTTCCACAATGACCGATACGCTCGACGGCCTGAGCCGCCAACTGGACCAGTTCGCCAAGGAGCGGGACTGGCAACAGTTCCATTCGCCCAAGAATCTCGCTTGCGCGCTGACCGTAGAGGCCGGCGAACTGCTGGAGCACTTCCAATGGATGACCGAGGCCGACAGCCGGCGGCTTGCGCCGGAAAAGCGCGAGGCGGTGGGCACGGAGATCGCCGACGTGCTGCTTTACCTCATCCAGCTGTCCAACGCGCTGGGCATTGATCCGGTGGCGGCGGCGCAGGCCAAGCTGCTGGCCAATGCGAGGAAGTACCCCGTCGAGCTGTCCAGGGGCCATAGCAGGAAGTATGACGAGCTTTGAATAGCGGAAGGCGGCGGCGATGATTGTCTACCAGGCGAGCAAGGCCCAGTTCCTTGAGCATGTGTGGCGAGATGACATAGAGGAAGTAATGGTCCGGCATGTGCGCAGCGCCGGGATCGGCGCCGGTGCCGAAAGCGAAATCCGATCGTGGAAGCATTCCCTGTTTGAGATGGCCAAGGTGCTTCATGACGAGGAGATTCCGGCGGACTCCGACGTGGCCATTGAATATCAGTTGCCAAGGATGTCCAAGCGGATTGATTTCATGATCACCGGCGAGGACGATGATGGCCGCGCCAAGGTCGTCATCATCGAGCTGAAGCAATGGTCCAAATCCAGGCGCAGTGAAAAGGACGCCGTAGTTTGGGCGCACCGCGGCGGCCGCGCCGGCGAGACGGAAGGGCCGCATCCGTCGTACCAGGCATGGTCCTATGCCATGTGCCTGAAAGACTTCAATGCGGCGGTACAGGACGGAGATATCGGCCTGCAACCGTGCGCCTATCTGCACAACCATCCTAGGGATGGAGAGATAGACCATCCCCATTATCGCGAACATATCGATCAGGCGCCGCTGTTCCTCAAGAACGACAGGGACAAATTGCGCCGGTTCATCAGTGCCCATGTGCGGCGCGGCGACCGCAGGAAAACGCTTTATGCCATCGAGAACGGCCGTATACAGCCCTCCAGGATGCTGATGGAGCATGTCGCGGGCCTGCTGCAAGGCAGGAGCGAATTCATACTGATCGACGATCAGAAGCTGGTGTACGAAACTATCCTGCAGGTCGAAAAACGTGCCGCGCAACGCAAGCAGGTGGTGATCGTCCAGGGAGGACCCGGAACAGGCAAATCGGTGCTGGCGATCAACCTGCTTGGCGCCTTGATTGGAAACAAGCGTAACGCACGCTATGTGTCGAAGAACAGCGCGCCGAGGGCCGTTTATGAGGCCAAGCTCACGGGCACATTTACCAAGACCCGGATAAGCAACCTGTTTAGCGGATCGGGGTCCTTCGTCGATATCGAACCGGACACCTACGATGTATTGATCGTGGATGAAGCGCATCGACTCAACGAAAAGAGCGGCCGGTATCGCAACAAGGGCCAGAACCAAGTCTGGGAGTTGATTCGGGCTGCCCGATGCGCGGTGTTCTTCGTGGACGACGACCAGCGCGTCACGTTGTTCGACATCGGGCACACTGAGGAACTCCGGCGTCATGCGCAGGCGCTGGATGCCGAGATCACGGAACTGGAACTGGCCTCTCAGTTCCGCTGCAATGGCTCGGATGGCTATCTGGCTTGGCTGGACGACACTCTGGAAATCCGGCCGACGGCTAACCAGCGTCTTGATACCGGCGAATACGATTTCCAGGTATTCGACGATCCTGCCAAACTGCATGAATCGATAGAAAAAAAGAACCGCGCCAATAACCGATCGCGTGTGGTCGCCGGATATTGCTGGCGCTGGCCCAGCAAAAAGATGCCAAGCGCATGGGACATCGAACTGCCTGAGTTCGGCTACCGTCGCCGCTGGAACCTGGACAAGGACGGCAGCCTGTGGATCGTGAAACCCGGCTCTGTGTCGGAGGTGGGCTGCATACACACCAGCCAAGGACTCGAACTGGACTATGTCGGCGTCATCATCGGCCCGGACCTGACGTACCAGGATGGCCGCATCGTGACCGACGCGACGCGGCGCGCACGTTCCGACCAGTCTGTTCGCGGGTTGAAGAAAATGATGCGCGAAGATCCCCAGCGTGCCACCAGATTGGCCGATGCCATCGTCAAGAATACCTATCGGACATTGATGACCCGTGGCATGAAGGGTTGTTATGTGTACTGCACCGACGCGCCCCTGGCGAATTACTTGCGCAGCCGTCTGGTTCCGATGTCAGGTTCGGCGCAGCGCAAGGCAGAAACTCGGAGCTCGAATGTATTGCCCTTGCGTATCGTCTCCGCCGAAGAGCGGGCAGCAGGCATGCCCGCTGCGCCGCTGATGGAACTGAAAGCGGCGGCCGGGGCCTTTTCCGACGTACAAGCGCTACAAGCCTGCGCCCGAGCCTGGGTGGAAATTCCTGACTGGATCAACCCGCAGCCGGGCCTGTTTGTTGCGCAGGTGGTGGGCGAATCGATGAACCGCCGTATCCCCAACGGCGCTTGGTGCTTGTTCCGGGCCAATCCAGCTGGCACACGGGTGGGCAAGGTGGTGCTTGCGCAGTCTCGGGCAATCCAGGATCCCGAGACAGGTGGGCGCTATACGGTAAAGGTTTATTCGAGTGAGAAAGCGGCGACAGAGGATGGGGGGTGGACTCACACGCGCATCATCCTTAGCCCGGACTCGACTCATCCCGGCTACAAGCCTATCGTTATCGAAAGCGAAGACGATCATGAGGATTTCGCCATCATCGGGGAAATGTTGACCGTCCTGGCCGCGCCGTCAGCCCCTGCTTGATCTCGCCCCCCCGCAATACGTCCTAGAATGGCCGTCTTCAATACAACGATGGAGACGACCCCCATGATTCCTGTATCGCGTTTTTGCGCCCCCTTTGCCCTTGCGCTGGCGGCTTGCGCCCCCGCCGCCATCGCGCAGTCCGCCGACGGCTATCCCGCCGCGCCGGTCACCATGGTCGTCGGCTGGGCGGCCGGCGGGCCTGCCGACGCCGTGGCGCGCATGGTGGCCGCCGAAATGGGCAAGCACCTGGGCCAGGCCATCGTGATCGACAACAAGGGCGGGGCCGGCGGCAACATCGGTTCGGTAGCCGCCGCGCGCGCGCGCCCCGACGGCTACACCATCATGCTGGCGACGGTGGCCTCGCACGGCCTGAACTCCGCGCTGTACGACAACATCGGCTACGACCCCATCAAGGACTTCGCGCCCATCGGCCTGATCAACACCTCGCCCTCGACGATGCTGGTGCCGGTGGATTCGCCGTTCAAGTCGGTGCAGGACTACGTGGCGCAGGCCCGCCAGAACCCGGGCAAGCTGACCTACGCCTCGGGCGGGGTCGGCTCGTCGCAGCACCTGGCCGGCGCAAGCTTCAAGGCCCGTACCGGGGTCGACATCCTGCACGTGCCGTTCAAGGGCACGGCGCCGGCGCTGACCGACGTCATGGCGGGCCGCGTCGACATGATCATCACCACGGGCGGCGTGGCGCCCATCTCCTCGGGCAAGGTGCGGCCCCTGGCCATCACCGCCAGGCAGCGCATCCCCGCCCTGCCCGACGTACCCACCTTCGACGAGGCCGGCGTCGAGGGCTTCTACATGGATTCCTGGTATGGGCTGGTCGCGCCGGCAGGCACGCCGCGGCCCATCCTGGAGACGCTCAACGCCGCCCTGGGCAAGGCGCTGCAAAGTCCCGAGCTGCGCCAGCGCTTCGTCGAGCTCGGTTCGGTGCCGGCCGAGCCCATGTCGCCCGACGCCTATTGGGACATGGTCAAGCAGGGCATGGACGAAGCGGCCGAATTGGTGCGGATCTCGGGGGCCAAGCAGGAGAACTGAGCCGCGTGTCAAGCTGGGGGCTTTGTTGCGGCGGCGCGGCACGGCCGCTTGCTTGTGGGGCAGGCGTAGCGGTCGTGCTTACTTCCCGATGCAGAAGCGGGAAAAAATCTCCCCCAGCAACTCCTCGCTGCCAAACGCCCCCGTCACCTTCCCCAGCGCATCATGCGCCAGCCTCAGCTCCTCGGCGAACAGATCCAGCACCCGGTCGTCCTGCGCCGCATGCCCAGCGGCCAGCACCAGGTGCTCGCCCGCTTCCTGCAAGGCCAGCACGTGCCGCTGCCGGGCCAGCCACGGCGATTCCCCGCCGGGCGTCCAGCCCGCCAGCCGCAATAGCTCGACCCGCAGCTCGTCCAGCCCCCGCCCCGTCTTGGCCGACACCGCGATCCGCCCGGTCTGCATGCCCGGCCACTCGGCCAGCAGGTCGGACTTGTTCCACACGGCCAGCACCGGGGTGCTGGGATTGCGGCGCGCCGCAATCGCCGCGTCCAGCACGCTGTTGGGCTGGGTGGCGTCCTGCAGGTGCACGATGACGTCGGCGCGCTCGATCTCGCTCCAGCTGCGCGCGATGCCCAGCCGCTCGACCGTGTCCTCGGTCTCGCGCAGGCCCGCCGTATCGACGATGTGCAGCGGCACGCCTTCGATGTGGATCTGCTGCACCACCTTGTCGCGCGTGGTGCCGGCGATGTCGGTGACGATGGCCACCTCTTCGCCGGCCAGGGCGTTGAGCAGGCTGGACTTGCCCACGTTGGGTTCGCCCGCCAGCACCACGTGCAGGCCCTCGCGCAGCACGGCGCCCTGGCGGGTGTGCGCCAGCAGCACGTCCAGCGTCTGGCGCAAGCCGTCCAGCGTTTCGCGCGCCTGGTATTTCTCCAGGAATTCGATTTCTTCTTCCGGAAAGTCCAGCGTGGCCTCCACCAGCATGCGCAGGTGCACGATGCGTTCGGCCAGCGCATGCACCTCGCGCGAGAAGCGGCCCGACAGCGAGGCGATGGCGCCGCGCGCGGCGGCCTCCGATGAGGCCTCGATCAGGTCGGCCACGGCCTCGGCCTGGGCCAGGTCCAGGCGTTCGTTCAGGAAGGCGCGGCGGGTGAATTCGCCCGGCTCGGCCAGCCGCAGGCCCATCGATTGGCCTGCGCGCAGGCAGCGGGCCAGCACGCGGCGCAGCACCGCCGGTCCGCCGTGGCCCTGCAGTTCCAGCACGTGCTCGCCCGTGTAGGAATGCGGCGCGGCAAAGCGCAGCGCCAGGCCTTCGTCCAGCAATTCGCCCTGCTCGTCGGTGAAGGGCAGGAAATGCGCATGGCGCGGCGTCAGTTCGCGCTGGAACAGCGCCTGCGCCAGCGCGGGCACGCAGGGTCCGGAGATGCGGATGACGCCGATGCCGGCGCGCCCGGGCGCGGTGGCGATGGCGATGATGGAGTCTTGGTCGGAGGCGGCCATGGAAAGCGGGGCGGGGTGTGCGAGGGAAGGCTGGCAGACGCCAATATAACTGTGCCCCTGGGACCGTGCCGGGCGCGCTGCGCGGCGACCCCCGCGCGCAGCACCCGCCCCGCCGCTACCCCGCCGCCGCTACCAGCGGCGCGCACACCTCCCGCAGGATCTCCACCAGCCTTTCCTCCGCCCACAGCGGCGTTTCGCGCCGCTGACGGATCAGCGCCACCGGCGGCAGGCTCCAATCCAGTTTCCAGCTCACGATGCCCACGTCGCCGCGCCGCGCCATGTCGCGCGCCAGCGCCTCGGGCAGGATGGAGACCAGGGTGGCGTCGTCGCGCAGCATGCTGGCGATCAAGTCCAGGCTGTAGGTTTCCAGCACCGGCACGGGCGGCTCGGCCTGCGCGCGCGTAAAGAGCTCGGTCACCACCATGCCGATGGGTGTGGCCGGCGAGGGTAGGATCCAATTCATCTTCGCCAGCTGGCGCCAGTCCGGCTGGCGGCGTGCCAGGCGGCGGGCCAGCGAGGGGTGAGCGACCAGCGCGGGTCTTTGCGGATACAACACCTCGTGGGTGAAGCCGTATTCGCTGTTGGCCGGCGAGGGCCGGCCGATGAGGCAATCGATCTCGTAGCGCGCCAGGGCCTGGCTGAGCTGGTCGCTGGTGGCGCGGGTCAGGGTGCAGACGACCTGATGGCGCGCATGCAATGCGCTCAGGGCGGCCTTGAGCAGTTCGCCGGAAATATAGGGTACCGCGCCGATGTGCAGGCGCGCGCCGTAGCCGGCCCGGGCGCTGTCGATTTCCTGGCCCCAGTTTTCCAGTTCCTGCAGCATCTGGCGCGCACGCACCAGAGCCAGTCGTCCCAGCGTGGTGGGCTGCAGGCGCGCGCCGCGCACGAACAGCGGCGCGCCGAATAGGGCTTCCAGTTCGGCCAGGGTCTTGGTGGCGGCCGGCTGGCTGACGCCCGAGGCACGCGCGGCGCGGGTCAGCGTGCCATGGCGGGCGATGCCCTCGAGCAGGAGCAGGTGCCGGGTCTTCAGGCGCGAGAGCAGGCGCGTGTAGGTGGGTGTCATGGTCGGCGGCAAGGGCAGGAGGAGGGGAACGGACGGCGTTTCTGCTGGCGACCAGCATAACTATACGGTTATCGATCCATAATAAAAAACCCCGCAGACGTTATTCGTGCTTCCTATACTTCCAGGACATGACAACCGGCGACCTGCCGGCCAGCCACCCGGAACGCCCATGTCCGACACCTTCACCACCCGGCCCGAGATACAGGGCACCTTCGGCGTCGTCTCCTCCACGCACTGGATCGCCTCGCAGGTGGCCATGAGCGTGCTCGAGCGCGGCGGCAATGCCTTCGACGCGGCAGTGGCTGGCGGCTTCGTGCTGCAAGTGGTCGAGCCGCACTTGAACGGCCCGGGCGGCGAGGCGCCCATCCTGTTCTGGAGCGAGGCCGAGCAGCGCGTGCGCGCGCTGTGCGGCCAGGGCCCGGCGCCGGCGCTGGCGCAGGCCGGGTTCTTTCGCGGCATGGGGCTGGAGCAGGTGCCCGGCATCGGCCTGCTGCCGGCTTGCGTGCCCGGCGCCTTCTGCGCCTGGCTGACCCTGCTGCGCGATTACGGCACCTGGGAGCTGGCCGACGTGATGGCCCCGGCCATCGCCTATGCCGAGCAAGGTTTTCCGCTGGTGCCGCGCGTGGTGGCTGCCATCACCGCCGTGGCCGAGCTGTTCCGCCAGGAGTGGCCGAGTTCGGCGCAGGTCTGGCTGCCCGAGGGCAAGGTGCCGCAGGCCAACGCCCTGTTTCGCCTGCCGGTGCTGGCGCGCACCTATCGCAGGATCGTCGAGGACGCGCAGGCGGCCGGCACGCGCCAGGCGCGCATCGAGGCGGCCATGCAAAGCTGGTCCGAGGGCTTCGTGGCCGAGGCGGTCGATGCCTTCTACCGCCAGGCCCGGCTGCGCGACACCACGGGCGAGCGCAGCGGCGGCTTGCTGCGCCGCGAGGACATGGCGGCCTGGCGGCCGGGCTACGAAGATCCCGTCACGCAGGACTACGGCCGCTATACCGTGGCCAAGTGCGGGCCCTGGTCGCAGGGGCCGGTGTTCCTGCAGCAGCTGGGCATGCTGCGCCACCTGGGGTTGGGCGATCATGCGCCCGATTCCTTCGGCTTCGTGCATCGCATCGCCGAGGCCGCCAAGCTGGCGCTGGCGGACCGCCTGGCCTGGTATGGCGACCCCATCCACGAGGACGTGCCGCTGGCGGCGCTGCTCTCGGACGACTATGCCCGCGCGCGCGCCGCGCGCATCGGCGCGCAGGCGCTGCACGAACTGCTGCCCGGCGAGCCGGCCGGGCGCGCCGCGCGCCTGCCCGACCTGCAGGTGCCCGCCCGCACGCTGGCGCAGGCCGACACGCGCTACGGCGTGGGCGAGCCCACCTTCGCGCAGCTGCCGCCCGTCGGGCAATGGCTGGCCAAGGAGGTGTTCGTGGGCGATACCTGCCACATCGACGTGATCGATGCGCAAGGCAACATGGTGGCGGCCACGCCCTCGGGCGGCTGGCTGTCGTCCAGCCCTGCCGTGCCGGGCCTGGGCTTTTCGCTGACCACGCGCCTGCAGATGAGCTGGCTGGACGAGCGCGTGCCCGGCCGGCTGTTGCCGGGCAAGCGACCTGCCACCACGCTCTCGCCGGGGCTGGCGCTGCGCGATGGCCGGCCCTACATGGTGTTCGGCACGCCGGGGGGCGACCAGCAGGACCAATGGACCGTGGCCTTTTTCCTGCGCCACGTCGAGCACGGCATGAACCTGCAGCAGGCCATCGACGCGCCTGCCTGGCATGTGGACCACGGCCCGTCCTCGTTCTGGCCGCGCACGGTTGCGTACAACCGCCTGACGGTGGAGTCGCGCATGCCCCAGGCCACGCTGGAGGCCCTGCGCGCCGCGGGCCACGAGGTGGTGGTGGGCGGGCCCTGGTCCGAGGGGCGCATCAGCGCCTGTACGCGCGAACCCGGCCTGAACGGTGGGCTGCGCCTGCGCGCGGCCGCCAACGCCCGGGGCATGCAGGGCTATGCGGTGGGCCGCTAAGGCCAGCGGGCCCAGGGGCCAGCCGATATCGGTAGTTCCGTTTTCCAACAGAGTTCCGGCACCCGGGCCGGAACATAGACCTTCCAGGGGAATCACGATGTTTTCGTTCAAGACCTTGCTCAAGACCTTCGCGGCCGGCCTGTTCCTGGCCGCCGCCGGCGCCCAGGCGGCGTATCCCGACAAACCCGTGACGCTGATCGTGCCTTGGGCGCCGGGCGGCTCGACCGACATCCTGGCGCGCGTGCTGTCGGACCACCTGAGCAAATCCATGGGCCAGACCTTCGTGGTTGAGAACAAGTCGGGCGCTTCCGGCAACATCGGTTCGGCCCTGGTGGCGCGCGCCAAGCCGGACGGCTATACGCTGCTGGTCGGCTCGATGAGCACGCACACCATGAACGAGGCGCTGTTCAGCAGCATGCCCTTTGACGGCGTGCAGGACTTCACGCCCATCGCCGAGCTGGCGCTGGTGACCAACACCATGGTGGTCAACGCAGAGCTGCCGGTCGATTCGGTGGCCGAATTGATCGAATACGCCAAGGCCAATCCCAATGCCATCGCCTACGCCTCGGCCGGCCCCGGCTCGACCAACCACCTGAGTGCGGCGATGTTCCAGAAGGCCACCGGCGTGGAAATGGTGCACGTGCCTTACCGCGGCGGCGCGCCGGCGGTACTGGATACGGCCGCCAACCGTACGCAGCTGTTCTTCAGCGCCGGCACGCAAACCTTGCCGCACGTGAAATCGGGCAAGCTCAAGCTGCTGGCCGTCACCGAGGCCCAGCGCTCGCCGCTGCTGCCCCAGACGCCTACGGTGGCCGAGACCGTGCCCGGCTACGAGCTGGCGGTGTGGTACGGCGCCTTCGGTCCCAAGGGCATGGACCCCGAGCTGGTGCGGCGCCTGAACAAGGAGATCAACGCCGTGCTGGCCCGCCCCGAGGTGATCGAGAAGATGAACGGCATGGCGGTGGAGCTGCGCCAGAGCACGCCCGAGGACTTCGCCCGGCTGCTGCGGGCCGATGCCGACAAGTACGGCAAGCTGGTGCGCGAATTGGGCATCAAGGCTGAGTGATGCAGGCAGGCAATGAGACCGGCGGCTGGCTTCCGGCCGTCGAGGCCCTGGCCGGCGCGATGGAGCGGGGCGACGGGCTGGCGGCGCTGGCCGCCATCGACAGCTTGGCCGGCGCGCAGCTGGCACATGCCCTGTTCACCGTCAACCGGTTCGATGCCCCGGCCATGCGGGTGGTGCGGCTTTACAGCTCCAATCCGGCGGCGTATCCCGCGGGCGGCAGCAAGGACAAGCGCGGCACCGAGTGGGGCCGGCACGTGCTGCTGGAGCGGCGCGTGTTCGTGGGCGAAGGCGCCGACGCCATCCGGCAGGCCTTCGACGACCATGCGGCCATCGCCGCGCTGGGCCTGCGCTCGGTCATCAACGTGCCGGTGGTGCTGCGCCAGGCTTGCCTGGGCACCGTCAACTTCCTGATGCGCAGCGAGCATGTCTCGGCCGAGCAGCTAGGCGCCGCGCGCCTGGCCGCGCTGCATGCCGTGCCGGCCTTCGGGCTGCTGGGGCTGGCGCCGGCGGCTATATGAAAAATCCGTCTGAAGTAAGAGCCAGACGTTCGTTTGCCGGGCATGAGGGCCTGGGGATAATGCCTGAACCCATTCTCCAGGCCCGTGCCCATGCCATCGCCCGCCGCTTCGAACTGGACCTTGCAGCGCCTGGCCGCCACGGCTGGCGTGGCGCTGGTGCTGGCCGCGCTGGCCCTGACCGCGCCGGCCACCGCGCAGGCCGACGGCGGCCCGTTCCTTACGGCTTCGGCCGCCGCGCAATCAGCGTCCCGCTGACCGCCCAGTTCTGCGGCGCCACATCCTCGAACACCACGAACACGCTTTGCGGGTTGGCGCCGCCATGCTCGACCATGGCCTGCGTGACGGCCTGGGCGATGGCGGCCTTCTGGTCTTCGGTGCGTCCTTCGATCAATTCGATGCGTACATAGGGCATGGCGGCTCCTCGGCGATGGTCACGGGCGGCCGCGGCGGGCCGTGCGGCAATGATATAGGCGGCGCGCGCGGGCGGCGATCGGTTTATGCGCCGAGGCTCTGACCAAAGGCCCAGATCTTCTTTTGCGCGCCGGCCGGGGCTGCCCATAATGGTCCGCCACTTTCCCCTTAGCGGACCTGCCCATGAAATCGTTTCTTTCCCGGTTCTCCAACCGTCTTGCCGCGCGTGTCCTGGCCGCGCTGACCCTGGCCGCCGTGGCCGCCACCGGCCCGGCCGCCGCGCAGGCCGAAGGCCGCCTTCGCATCGCCGAACAGTTCGGCATCGTCTACCTGCTGCTGAACGTGGCGCGCGACCAGCAACTGATCGAAAAGCACGGCAAGGCCGCCGGCGTGGACATCCAGGTCGAGTGGCTACGGCTCTCGGGCGGGGCGGCCGTCAACGACGCGCTGCTCTCGGGCGCGGTGGACATCGCCGGCGCCGGCGTGGGCCCGCTGCTGACCATCTGGGACCGCACGCGCGGGCGCCAGAACGTCAAGGGCGTGGCCTCGCTGGGCAACTTCCCCTACTACCTGGTCAGCAACAACCCGGCGGTCAGGACGATCGAGGACTTCACCGACAAGGACCGCATCGCCGTGCCGGCCGTGGGCGTGTCGGTGCAGTCGCGCGTGCTGCAGCTGGCCGCTTCCAAGGTCTGGGGCAAGGACCAGTATGCGCGCCTGGATCCCATCACCGTGGCCCTGCCGCACCCGGACGCGGCCAACGCCATCATCTCCGGCGGCACGGAGATCACCGGGCATTTCGGCAACCCGCCGTTCCAGGAGCAGGAGCTGGCCGGCAACCCCAACGCCCGCATCGTGCTCAATTCCTACGATGTGCTGGGCGGGCCGGCCTCGGCAACCGTGTTGTTCGCCACCGAGAAGTTCCGCAACGACAATCCCAAGACCTACGCCGCCTTCCAGGCCGCGCTGGCCGAGGCCGCCCGCTTCATCGCCGAGCAGCCCGAGCAGGCCGCCGAAACCTACATCCGGGTGACCGGCGCCCGGATCGACAAGGACTTCCTGGTCAGGATCATCACCAACCCCGAAATCCAGTTCACGCTGCGCCCGCAAAACACCTTCCAGCTGGCGCGTTTCATGCACCAGGTGGGGGCGATCAAGAACGAACCGGCTTCGTGGCAGGACTACTTCTTCGAGGACGAGGCCACGGCGCAGGGCAGCTGAGCCGTTTTGCCCCCCGGCAGGGGTTTCCCGATGGCTCCCGGGATTCCCTGCGTCGCCACGGGCGCGGCCTTGCGGCTTTATGGTAAGAATGCATCGTCGCCCGCGCGATGCCCGTGCCCCGCGGCCGGCGGAAATGGATTGTTGCCTTTTCGCCGGCCGCAGGCCGCTCCCCGGCCCAAAGCCTAGGTAAGCTTGCGGGCTGAATCGGGAGCCGCGCCCGGCCCCGGACGTCCTATCGTTTCAACCCTACACACGGAGCCCGCTACATGAATCCGGAACAGCTCGCCAAGGTCGCTGGGGGCCAAGGCTTTATCGCCGCGCTCGACCAGAGCGGCGGCAGCACGCCCAAGGCATTAAAACTCTATGGCGTGCCCGAGTCGGCCTACCAGAACGAGACCGAGATGTTCGACCTGGTGCATGCCATGCGCACGCGCATCGTCGCCAGCCCCGCCTTCGATGGCCGCCGCGTGCTGGGCGCGATCCTGTTCGAACAGACCATGGACCGCCAGTTCGACGGGATGGACGCTCCCGCCTACCTGTGGGAGCGCAAGCAGGTCGTGCCCTTCCTGAAGGTCGACAAGGGCCTGGCCGAGCAGGCCGACGGGGTGCAGCGGATGAAGCCCATTGCCGGCCTGGACGCGCTGCTGCAGCGCGCCGTGGCCAAGGGCATCTTCGGCACCAAGATGCGCTCGGTGGTGGCCGAGGCCAACGAGAAGGGCATCGAGGCGGTGCTGGACCAGCAGTTCGAGATCGGCATGCAGATCGTGCGGGCCGGGCTGGTGCCCATCCTCGAGCCGGAAGTCTCCATCAAGGCCACCGACAAGCAGCAGGCCGAGCGCCTGCTCAAGCAAGGCTTTCTCAAGCGCCTGGACGCGCTGCCCGGCGACGTCCAGGTCATGCTCAAGCTGACTCTGCCCGAGACCGACGGCGACTTCCAGGCGCTGGTGGACCATCCCCGCGTGCTGCGCGTGGTGGCCCTGTCCGGCGGCTACAGCCGCGACGAGGCCAATGCCCGCCTGGCGCGCAATCCCGGCGTGATCGCCAGCTTCAGCCGCGCGCTGACCGAAGGCCTGTCGGCCCAGCAGTCCGACGAGCAATTCAACAGCCAGCTGGACGCCAGCATCGAGAGCATCTACCGCGCTTCGATCGCCTGAAGCAGGCGGCCCGGAAGGAAAAATGCCGGGCGCACGCTACGGTCCGGGGCGGGGCGCCGCGGAGCCGGCTTTGCCGGTCCGCCAGCGCCGCCCCCTGGAGGGGGAGGCGCGAGCGCGCCCCGGGGGCGGGCCTACCTCATGGCTTGCTCGGCCGCCTTGCGCTCGATCTGCTTGGTGATCACGTACTGCTGCGCGATCGACAGGATGTTGTTCACGCACCAGTAGAGCACCAGGCCCGCCGGGAAGAAGAACATCATGCCGCCGAACACCAGGGGCATCAGCATCATCACCTTGGCCTGCATGGGATCGGGCGGCGTGGGGTTGAGCTTGATCTGCAGGAACATGGTGGCCATCATCACTGCGGGCAGGATGAACCAGGGATCGCGCACCGAGAGGTCCTGGACCCAGAGGATCCAGGGCGCGCCGCGCATCTCGACGCTGGCCAGCAGCACCCAGTACAGCGCGATGAAGACGGGGATCTGCACCACCATGGGCAGGCAGCCGCCCAGCGGGTTGATCTTCTCGTTGCGGTACATCTCCATCATGGCGACGTTCAGCTTCTGCCGGTCGTCGCCGTACTTTTCCTTCAGCGCCTGCAGGCGCGGGGCGACCTGCTTCATGCGCGCCATGGAGCGGTAGCTGGCCGCGGCCAGCGGGTAGAACAGCGCCTTGATGATGACCGTCAGGGCCACGATGGTCCAGCCCCAGTTGCCCAGCAGCGTGTGCAGCCAGGTCATCAGGGCGAACAGCGGCTTGGCGATGATGGTCAGCCAGCCGTAGTCCACCACCAGGTCCAGGCCCGGCGCCAGGGCGGCCAGCGCCTGCTGGTCCTGGGGGCCGATCCACAGGTTGGAGTCGACGGCCGTGCTGGCGCCCGGGGCGATCTGGCCCACCGGCTCGATGGTGCGCGCCGCGTACAGGTTGGGCTGCACCTGCGTGAGGTCGTTGGTGCGCGCCGTGCCCTGCGGAGGCACCCAGGCGGTCACGAAATAGTGCTGCACCATGGCGATCCAGCCGTTGTCGGCCTGGCGCACGTAGTCGTGGCGGTTCTTTTGCAGGTCCGAGAAGCTGACCTTCTGGAATTTCTCCTGCTCGGAATACAGGGCCGGGCCGGTGAAGGTGCTGTAGAACTTGGAGGTATCGGGCGGGTTGCTGCCGTCGCGCGTGATCTGCAGGTACAGCGAGGGCGAGACCGGCGCCGGGCCGTTGTTGGCGATCTCGTGGCGCACGCCGATATCGTAGCGGCCGCGATGCAGGGTGTAGGTCTTGGTGACCTGCACGCCGTCGGACTCGCCCACGAAGCTGACCGTGAGCGTATCGCCTTGCAGCTCGCGCTCGGCGCTGGCCACCCGGAAATTGCTCATGTGGGTGGGGAAGCTCTGGCCGGCGGGCGCGCCGATCACGCCGCTTTGCACCACGTAGGTCAGCGAGGGGCTGCGATCGAGCAGCACCGAAGGCTGGTCCGGGCGGTCGGTGGCCGGGAACCTCAGCAGCTCGGCGCGGATGATCTGGGCGCCCGCCGTATCGAAGGTCAGGCGCAGCACGTCGGTGCTGACCACCACCGTCTGCGCCTGGGCCTGCGCCTGGGCGGTGGCGCCGGGCAGGCCGGCCGGTGGCGCCTCGACGGCCGAGGTGGGATTGCTGGTGGGGACGTCCGGCACGCCGGCGGCCGGCTGCGGCTGTTCGGCCTGCGCCGATTGCCCGGTGCCCGAGGCCGGCGCGGGGCCGAACAAGGGCGGCTTGCCCGTATGGATCTGCCAGTTGTTCCAGAGGAGCAACAGGGAGAACGAGAAGATCATCAGCAGGATGGTGCGACGGATTTCCATTTGCTTGGGTTCTGCCGCGCGGGCAGGAAAAGGCAGGAAAAAGAAGGGGCTGGAATCCAGCAAAGCCAGCCAGTGTACCGCAGCCGGCTTTCAGTCCGGCTTGCCTGGGCGGCGGCGGGCGGCGGGCACGTCCGGCACCGGGTCGTGCCCGCCTTTTGCATAAGGGTGGCAACGGCCGATGCGCCGCACGGCCAGCATCAGACCGCGCAGGGCGCCGTGGCGTTCAATGGCCTCGATGGCATAGGCCGAGCAGGTCGGGTTGAAACGGCAGCCATGCCCCACCCAAGGGCTCAGGAAATACCGGTAGAACCGGATGGGCAGGATCAACAGTTGCCGGATCATCGTGGGCTGCGCTTGAAGTGAGCGTCTGCTTCATGGCGCGCCGCCGCCTTCAGGGCGGTGAGGCTGGCCGGCGCCGGACGGCTTTGCAGGCGCACCACGTACAGCCCGGCAGGCAGCGCATGGCGCCGCTGGCGAAACGCCTCGCGCACCACCCGCTTGACGGCGTTGCGGGTGCTGGCGCGCGGTGCGTGGCGCTTGGGAACCACCAGGCCCAGCCTGGCCAGCCCGGAAGCGTCCCCGGGCAGGGGCGGGGCCCAATGCAGCACGAAAAGCGCCCCTCGGGCAAGCCGGCGGCCCTTGAGGGCGGCGGCATACTCGGAGGGGCTGTGCAGCCTGGCCTCGGGACCAAAGGTGGCGCGGGGCAAGGCTTTCGGATCGCTCACGGCGGGCTGGCGCTCCAGGCCGCAAACGGGGCCGGCCTGGATGGGGCTGGGCGGTGCGGCAAGGCCGCAGCCGGCCGGACTTAGACGGCCAGGCGCTTGCGGCCCTTGGCGCGGCGGGCGTTGATGACGGCGCGGCCGGCGCGGGTCTTCATGCGCACGCGAAAACCGTGGGTACGCTTGCGACGGGTAACGGAAGGCTGGAAGGTGCGTTTCATGGCTAGAACCCAAAAAAGAGCAAAGAATTCGGAAAAGCCCGCCATTTCATCAAAAATGGCTAGCTTCGTCAAGCATTTAGCGTCCGTTTACGGATTTCCCCTCCCGCCAGCCTGTGGATAACCGGGGGGAGGCAAGGTAGAATCCTGGTTTGGAATCGAACTCAATGAACGAATTCTGGCAGACCTGCGTCCGTCGCCTGGAGCAGGACCTTCCCCCTCAGCAGATCAGCGCGTGGATCCGTCCACTGGTGCCGCTTGCGTTCGACGAGGCGCAGGCGGTGCTGCGCGTGGCCGCGCCCAATCGCTTCAAGCTCGACTGGGTGCGCAAGAATTTCTCCCACCAGATCGAGGCGCTGGCCAGCGAATGGTTCCAGCGCCCGGTGCAGGTCTGCTTCGAGCTGCCGCCGGCCGCCGCGCAGGGCGCCGCGCGCCCGGGCGTGCGCAGCGCCGGCGCGGGAGCCGCGGCAGGTGCGGCAGGTGCGGCAGGTGCGGCAGGTGCGGGCGCGGCCCCCGCGCCCGTGGCCGCCCCGGCCGTGGTCACGTCGGCCGCGGCCGACCAGGCCTACGACCGCTCGCGCCTGAACACCGACCTGACCTTCGAGAACTTCGTCACCGGCAAGGCCAACCAGCTGGCGCGCGCCGCCGCCCTGCAGGTGGCCGAAAACCCGGGCGTGTCGTACAACCCGCTGTTCCTGTATGGCGGGGTGGGCCTGGGCAAGACCCACCTGATCCACTCCATCGGCAACGCGATGGTGGCGGCCGGCACCGGCGCGCGCGTGCGCTACGTGCATGCCGACCAGTACGTCTCGGACGTGGTCAAGGCCTACCAGCGCAAGGCCTTCGACGACTTCAAGCGCTACTACCATTCGCTGGACCTGCTGCTGATCGACGACATCCAGTTCTTCGCCGGCAAGACGCGCACCCAGGAAGAATTCTTCTACGCCTTCGAGGCGATGGTCTCGCACCGCAAGCAGATCATCATCACCAGCGACACCTATCCGCGCGAGCTCTCGGGCATCGACAGCCGCCTGACCACGCGCTTTGACTCGGGCCTGACGGTGGCCATCGAGCCGCCCGAGCTGGAGATGCGCGTGGCCATCCTGCTGCGCAAGGCCGAGTCCGAAGGCGTGCACATGCCCGAGGAAGTGGCCTTCTTCATCGCCAAGCACCTGCGCAGCAACGTGCGCGAACTGGAAGGCGCGCTGCGCAAGGTGCTGGCCTATGCGCGCTTTCATGGCCGCGAGGCCCTGACGGTGGACGTCTGCAAGGAAGCTCTGAAGGACCTGCTCTCGCTCTCGAGCGGGCAGATCACGGTCGAGAACATCCAGAAGACCGTGGCCGACTTCTACAAGATCAAGGTGGCCGACATGTATTCGAAACGCCGGCCGGCCAATATCGCCATGCCGCGCCAGGTGGCGATGTACCTGGCCAAGGAACTGACGCAGAAAAGCCTGCCTGAAATCGGCGACCTGTTCGGCGGGAGGGATCACACCACCGTACTGCACGCGGTGCGCAAGATCTCCGAGGCACGGGGGAAACAGGCCGAACTGAACCATACCCTGCACGTGTTGGAACAAACTCTAAAAGGATGACCATGCAACTGGTACAAACCACGCGAGATGCCTTGCTCAAGCCACTTTCGACCGTGGCGGGTATCGTCGAACGGCGGCACACGCTGCCCATCCTGGCCAACATCCTGATGCGCAAGGAAGGCAATCGCGTCTCGTTCATTGCCACCGACCTCGAAGTGCAGATCACCACCCATGCCGAGTTCGGCGTGGGCCCGGACAACGAATCGACCACCGTGGCCGCGCGCAAGCTGCTGGACATCCTGCGCGCCCTGCCCGACACCGGCGACGTGCGCCTGTCGCTGGCTTCCTCGAAGATGACCGTGCAGACCGGCAAGAGCCGCTTCGCGCTGCAGACGCTGGCGGCCACCGAGTTTCCCACCGTGGCCCAGCCCGAGCAGTGGGACGTCTCGCTCTCGCTCACGCAAAAGACCTTCCGCCACCTGCTGAACATGGTGCATTTCGCCATGGCCCAGCAGGACATCCGCTATTACCTGAACGGCATGCTGCTGGTGTTCGAGCCGGGCCAGGTGCGCGCCGTGGCCACCGACGGCCACCGCCTGGCGCATTGCGCCACGCCGGTCGAGGGCATCGGCCAGCGCCACGAGGTCATCGTGCCGCGCAAGACCGTGCTCGAGATGCAGCGCCTGCTCGAAGACTCCGACGAGCCGCTGTCCATCGACGTGGCCGCCGGCCAGATCCGTTTCCGCTTCGGTGCGGTCGAGCTGATCTCCAAGCTGGTCGAGGGCAAGTTCCCCGATTTCAACCGCGTGATCCCCACCACCTACACGCGCCATTTCAACGTCAACCGCGAACTGCTGCTGGGCAGCCTGCAGCGCGCGGCCATCCTGACCACTGACAAGTTCAAGGGCGTGCGCCTGCAGCTGGCTCAGCACCAGATGAGGATCTCCTCCTCCAACGCCGAGCAGGAAGAGGCGCAGGAAGAGATCGACATCGATTATTCCCACGAGCCGCTGGACGTGGGCTTTAACGTCGGCTACCTGCTGGACGTGCTGTCCAACGTCAAGACCGAAGAGGTCACCTGGTCGGTGATGCCCGATGCCAACGCGTCGGCGCTGATCACCCTGCCCGAGGACGAGCAGTTCAAGTACGTCGTCATGCCCATGAGAATTTGAGCCCGCCCCGAGGCTGCGCGCGCCCTCGGCAGGCGCCTTGGCACGATGGAGCCCGCGCCCAGGCGCTTGGCGCCGCCTCGCGACGGGCGATGCCGGCGCACCGGCAAGACCGGCCGCGCGGCGCCCCGCACAGGACCGCAGCTGTTTGATGTGTTGCCGCTCCCGCCTGGCGCGGCAAGCCACTGAGAGAAATATGACCGATACGAACACCCCCCAGCCCGCCGACTACGGCGCCGATTCCATCAAGATGCTCAAGGGCCTGGAGGCCGTGCGCAAGCGCCCGGGCATGTACATCGGCGACACCTCCGACGGCACGGGCCTGCACCACATGGTGTTCGAGGTCGTGGACAACGCCATCGACGAGGCGCTGGCCGGGCACTGCGACGACATCGTCGTGACCATCCATACCGACAACTCGATCTCGGTGGCCGACAACGGCCGCGGCATTCCCACCGACGTGCACAAGGACGACGAGTTCGGCCGCAGCGCCGCCGAGATCGTCATGACCGAGCTGCACGCCGGCGGCAAGTTCGACCAGAACTCCTACAAGGTCTCGGGCGGCCTGCACGGCGTGGGCGTGTCCTGCGTGAATGCGCTGTCCGTGTGGCTGCGCCTGACCATCCGCCGCAACGGCCAGGTGCACGAGATGGAGTTCCGCCGCGGCGAGCGCGTGGCGCCGCTGACGGTCACCGGCACCACCGAGAAGCGCGGCACCGAGGTGCATTTCCTGGCCGACCCCGAGATCTTCTCCAACATCGAGTTCCACTACGAGATCCTCTCCAAGCGCCTGCGCGAGCTGTCGTTCCTGAACAATGGCGTGAAGATCCGCCTGATCGACCAGCGCCAGGGCAAGGAAGAAAACTTCGCCTTCTCGGGCGGCGTGCGCGGTTTCGTCGAATACATCAACCGCACCAAGACGGCCCTGCATCCGAATGTGTTCTCGGTCAGCACCGAGTCCAGCGCCGGCGGCGTGCCGGTGGGCGTGGACGTGGCCATGCAGTGGAACGACAGCTATTCCGAAAGCGTGCTGTGCTTTACCAACAACATCCCGCAGCGCGACGGCGGCACCCACCTGACCGGCCTGCGCGCGGCGATGACGCGGGTGCTGAACAAGTACATCACCGACAACGAGCTGGCCAAGAAGGCCAAGGTCGAGACCACGGGCGATGACATGCGCGAAGGCTTGTCCTGCGTGCTGTCGGTCAAGGTGCCCGAGCCCAAGTTCAGCAGCCAGACCAAGGACAAGCTGGTCTCCAGCGAGGTGCGCCCGGCCGTCGAGGAAGCGGTGGCCCGCACGCTGGAGACCTGGCTGCTGGAGCATCCCAACGACGCCAAGGCGCTGTGCGCCAAGATCGTCGAGGCCGCGCGCGCGCGCGAGGCCGCCCGCCGCGCGCGCGAGATGACGCGCCGCAAAAGCGTGCTCGAAGGCGCGGGGCTGCCCGGCAAGCTGGCCGACTGCCAGGAAAAGGACCCGGCCCTGTGCGAGCTGTACGTGGTCGAGGGCGATTCGGCCGGCGGCTCGGCCAAGCAGGGGCGCGACCGCAAGTTCCAGGCCGTGCTGCCGCTGCGCGGCAAGGTGCTCAACGTCGAGAAGGCGCGTTTCGACAAGCTGATCGCCAGCGAGCAGATCGCCACGCTGATCACCGCGCTGGGCACCAGCATCGGGCCCGACTTCAACATCGAGAAGCTGCGCTATCACCGCATCATCATCATGACCGACGCGGACGTGGACGGCGCGCACATCCGCACGCTGCTGCTCACGCTGCTGTATCGCCAGATGCCCGAGCTGGTGCAGCGCGGCCACGTCTACATCGCGCAGCCGCCGCTGTACAAGGTCAAGGCCGGGCGCGACGAGCGCTACCTGAAGGACGAGCACGAAGAGGCCCAGTTCATGATGCAGCTGGCCTTGAAGGACGCCGAGGTGGTGCCCGGCCAGGGCAAGGATCCCTTGCGCGGCGATGCGCTGGCCGAGCTGGCGCGCCAGTATGTGCTGGCCGATGCGGTCATCGCGCGCCTGTCGCGCCTGTTCGACGAGGACGCGCTCTCGGCGCTGGCCCAGGGCGTGGGCATCGACCTGTCCAGCCAGGAGGCCGCCCAGGCCTCGGCGCAGCGCCTGCACGCGGCGCTGCAGGACCCGGCCCTGCCGAACCAGGTCGAGGCCGTGGCGCAATACGACGAGGGCACCGAAAAATACCGCGTCCTGGTCAACCGCAAGCACCACGGCAACATGCGCGTGAGCGTGATCGACGCCGACTTCGTGCGCGGCGCCGACTACGCCGTGCTGGCCCGCTCGGCCGAGATCTTCAAGGACCTGGTCGGCCCGGGCGCCTTCGTGGCGCGCGGCGAGGGCGACAAGCGCAAGGAGATGGCCATCTCCGACTTCCGCGAGGCCATGCAGTGGCTGCGCAGCGAAGCCGAGCGCGGCGTGAGCAAGCAGCGCTACAAGGGCCTGGGCGAAATGAACCCCGAGCAGCTGTGGGAAACCACCATGGACCCCAAGGTGCGCCGCCTGCTGCGCGTGCAGATCGAGGACGCCATCGCGGCCGACGAGATCTTCACCACGCTGATGGGCGACCACGTCGAGCCGCGCCGGGCCTTCATCGAGCAGTTCGCGCTGTCGGCAAGCAACATCGACGTGTAGGCGCCCGCGCCTAGGCCTGCCTACGCCCGCCTGGCCGCGCGGCCAGGAAGTGCCGCACCACCGGCTTGCCTTCGCCCCGGTGAAAGCGCTGCACCTCGGCCTGCAGGTCGGCATCGGCGCGGGACACGCGCCGGTGCTGGCGCAGGTGCTCGGCCCAGGACTCGACCTCGAACCATTCGAGCATCAGCGCGGGGTCGGCGGCATCCTCGGCCACGCCCCAGTCGTAGGCGCCGTCGCGCCGGCGCTCGGCCGACAGCCGGGTGACGGCCTGCAAGAAGGCATCGCGCTCGGCCGGGTCGATGCGGTATTCGATCTGCACCAGCACCGGGCCGCGGTCGTGCGCGACGGGCTCGGCCGTCAAGGGCTCGGGCCAGTGGTTGGAGGGCACCAGGTCGGCTTGGCCGCACGGCAGCTTGAGCCGGTGGGCGAGCAGCCCGCTGGCGAGCAGCCCGGCCGCGCCGGCCAGCAGCGTGAGCGGCACGCCGATGCCCTGCGCCACCGCGCCCCAGCCCAGGCTGCCGGCGGTCATGGCGCCGTTGAACACCGTCAGGTAGACCGCCAGCGAGCGTCCGCGCACCCAGTTGGGCAGGATGGCCTGGGCCACGCCGTTGAGCGTGGTCAGCGCGGTGATCCAGGCCGCGCCCAGCACCAGCAGCGCCGCCACGGCCGCCCATTGCGGCGGCGCGAAGGACAGCAAGGCCATGACGGCCGCCGTGACCAGCGCGGCGGCCAGCAGCAGGCCGTCGGCGCTCAGGTGCGCGCGCAGGCGCGGCATGAGCAGCGCCCCGCCGATGGCGCCCAGGCCGACCGCGCCCAGCAGGATGCCGTAGAAGCCGGCGCCGCCGCCCAGCAGCTGGCGCGCCACCAGCGGCAGCAGCGCCCAGACCGAACTGGCCAGGGCGAAGAACACGAAGGCGCGCACCAGCACCACGTGCAGTTCGCGGCTGGCGCGCGCATAGCGCAGGCCGGCCCGGAAGGCGCCCGTGAAGCGTTCGGACAGCGCGTCCTGCGCGGCGGGCGCACGCCGCCACCACAGCAGCGCGGCGACCACGAACACGTAGCTGATGACGTCCACGCCGTAGGTGAAGGCCGCGCCCAGGCTGGCCAGCACCAACCCGCCCAGCGCCGGGCCGATGGCCTGGGCGATGTTGATGCCCAGCGAGTTCAGCGCCACCGCGCTCTTGAGGTCTTTCCTGTCCACCAGCTCGGGCACGATGGCCTGCCAGGTGGGCGCCATCAGCGCCGCGCCCACCCCGCCCAGGAAGGTCAGGGCCACCAGCGAGGCCACCGATTGCAGGCCGGCGGCCGACAGCAGCATCAGGCAGATGCTGGTGCCGGCCAGCAGCAGCTGGATGCCGATGAGGAATTTGCGCCGGTCCAGGATGTCGGCCAGCACGCCGGCCGGAATCGCCAGCAGGAAGACCGGCAGCGTGGCGGCGGCCTGCACCATCGCCACGGCGGCCGGCGAAGGCGACAGGTCGGTCATCAGCCAGGCGCTGGCCACGTCGCGCACGAAGCTGCCGGTGTTGCCGATCACCGTGGCGGCCCACAGCACCGCGAACAGTGTCTGGCGCAGCGGGGCGAAGCCGCCGCTTGACGGGGATTGCGCCGATGGCGTCATGTCCGGTCCTCCTTTTGCCGGCCGCTGCGCGGCACCCGGCTCATACGGCCCAGCACGAACACCCGAGCGCGCCGAAAAAATCCTTCTTGTCCGCCGCCGGCACGGCTGCGCCCCAGGCCCGCGCATGGTCGTGCCCATGCAGGCCGCAGGCGCTGGCGCAGCCGCAGCCGGCCACCGAGTGGTAGCGTGGGTACAGCGAATGCCTGCCCGCCCCCTCGGGCTCGCCCCAGGCCCCGTAGCCCTTGAACAGCCGCGTGGGCGACCAGTCCGGCATGGCCGGCGGCGGCCCGCCTTCGTCCAGGCTGGCGAACTCGCCCGCGCCCCAGACCACGCGTCCGCCCACCACGGTCAGGTCCGAGGTCAGGAAGGAAATCTCGTCCTCGGGCACGCTGAAGTAGTCCTTGCTGGGCACGATCAGGTCGGCGAACTGGCCGGCCTGGATACGGCCGCGCAAGCCTTCCTCGTTGGAGAACCAGGCCACGTTCTCGGTCCACATGCGCAAGGCGGTTTCGCGGTCCAGGCAATTGCGGCGCGGGTATAGCCGCATGCCGCCCACCGTCTTGCCGGTGACCATCCAGGACAGCGACACCCAGGGGTTGTAGGAGGCCACGCGCGTGGCGTCCGTGCCGGCCGACACCTTGACGCCTTTTTCCAGCATGCGGGCGATGGGCGGGGTGGCCTGCGCGGCCTGCTCGCCGTAGCGCTGGACGAAGTACTCGCCCTGGTAGGCCATGCGGTGCTGCACGGCGATGCCTCCACCCAGCGCCGCGATGCGGTCTATCGACCGGTCGGAGATGGTCTCGGCGTGGTCGAAGAACCAGTTGAGCCCTTGCAGCGGCGTGTCGCGGTCGACCTTCTCGAAGACGTCCAGGGCGCGCGAGATGGTTTCGTCGTAGGTGGCGTGCAGGCGCCAGGGCCAGCGATTGTGCACCAGCACGCGGATGACTTCCTCCAGTTCGGCTTCCATCTCGGGCGGCATGTCGGGACGCGGCTGGCGGAAGTCCTCGAAGTCGGCCGCCGAGAAGACCAGCATCTCGCCGGCGCCGTTGTGGCGGAAATAGTCGGTGCCCTGCTTGTACTTGACGCTGGCGGTCCAGTTCAGGAAGTCCTCCTTCTCCTGCTTGGGCTTTTGCGTGAACAGGTTGTAGGCCAGGCGCACGGTCAGCTGGTTTTCGTCGGCCAGCTTCTGGATGACGGCATAGTCCTGCGGATAGTTCTGGAACCCCCCGCCGGCGTCGATCACGCCGGTCACGCCCAGGCGGTTGAGCTCGCGCATGAAATGGCGCGTGGAATTGACCTGGTAGTCCAGGGGCAGCTTCGGGCCCTTGGCCAGCGTGGCATACAGGATGGTGGCGTTGGGCTTGGCCAGCAGCAGGCCGGTGGGATTGCCTTGCCCGTCGCGCACGATCTGCCCGCCGGGCGGCTCGGGCGTGTCGCGGGTGTAGCCCACCGCGCGCAGGGCCGCGCCGTTGAGCAGGGCGCGGTCGTACAGGTGCAGCAGGAAAACCGGCGTATCGGGCGCGACGGCGTTGATCTCGTCCAGCGTGGGCAGGCGTTTTTCGGCGAACTGGTGCTCGGTGAAGCCGCCCACCACCCGCACCCATTGCGGCGCGGGCGTGACGGCCACCTGCCGGCGCAGCATGTCCATGGCGTCGGCCAGCGAGCGCACGCCGTCCCAGCGCAGCTCCAGGTTGTAGTTCAGGCCGCCGCGCACCACGTGGGTGTGGTTGTCGAACAGGCCCGGCAGGACGCTGCGCCCCTTGAGGTCGATGACGCGGGTGGCGGGCCCGGCCATCGCCATGGCCTGCGCATCGTCGCCGACGGCCAGGAACCTGCCGTCCTTGATGGCGACGGCGCTGGCCGTGGGCCTGGCGGGGTCGAGCGTGGTGATCCGGCCGTGGCGCAGGACCACGTCGGCAATGGGCGCGGCGCGCATGCGCGGCCCCTACCTGGCCGGGTTCGGGCCGATGCGCTCGCCGTGCTGCACGCGCTCGGGGGCCTTGTGCACCATGGTGTAGGCGTAGTCCACGCCCATGCCGTAGGCGCCGGAGTGCTCCTTCACGATCGAGATGACCGCGTCGTAGGTTTCCTTGCGCGCCCAGTCGCGCTGCCATTCGAGCAGCACCTGCTGCCAGGTCACCGGCACGATGCCGGCCTGCACCATGCGGTCCATGGCGTATTTGTGCGCCTCGACCGAGGTGCCGCCCGAGGCGTCGGCCACCATGTAGATTTCGTAGCCGCCCTCGAGCGCGGCGCACAGGGCGAAGGTGGTGTTGCACACTTCCGTCCACAGGCCCGAGACCACGACCTTCTTGCGGCCATTGGCCGCCAGCGCGTCGCGCACGTTCTGGTCGTCCCAGGAGTTCATCGAGGTGCGCTCGAGGATCTTGTGTTCGGGGAACACCGCCAGCAGTTCGGGATAGGTATGGCCGGAGAAGCTTTCGGTCTCGACGGTGGTGAGGGTGGTGGGGATGCCGAAGGTCTTGGCCGCCTTGGCCAAGCCCACTACGTTGTTCTTCAGGACCTGGCGGTCGATGGACTGCACGCCGAAGGCCATCTGCGGCTGCTGGTCGATGAAGATGAGCTGGCTGTTCTGCGGCGTGAGCACTTCGAGGTACGGGTTGGACACGGAACTCTCCTTGGATGGTGCAGCAACGAAAGGGTGCAAGGCGGCGATGCGCACGATGCTGCTGGCGCTGCGGCCGGCCCGTTCTTTGCTTGCCAGCGCGTGAGGGCCGGTCCGGATGCGGGAAGCCGCGAACAGTCCCGCATGGTCGAAGGAAAGGATGTCGTTGCCGCTATCTTCCGATATTTTTCGGGAATGCGCCTGTCAAATTTTCGTGACACAGTGTCGCGATCCGGGCCAGGCCGGGCATGGGACGCGGTTTTCAGGCCGCGGGCAGGCCGTCCAGGCGGCGCGCCACGGCCTGCGCCAGCCGGGCCGGCGCGCGCGGGTCGGCATACAGGTGCAGCAGCGGCTCGATCAGCTCCAGCTCCATCAGCATCAGGCGCCCGTCCACCGCTACGCCGTCCACCCGGGCGTAGGCCGGCTGCGCGTGGCCCAGCGCCCGCAGCGCCGCCAGCACCGCGGCGGCGTCCTCGACCAGGGCCGGGGCGGGCTCGGCCGCAAAGGCGCTGCCTCCGTGGGCGGGCTGCACGCGAAAATCGCCCGCGGCCGGCAGCTTGCGCACGGCATGGCTGTATTGCCCGTCGAAGAACACCAGCGACCATTCGCCCTGCGACTCGATTTCGCGGATATAGGGCTGCACCAGGTAATGCCCGGCGGGCGGCAGGGCGGCCAACTGCGCGGCGAAGTCCGGCTGGCCGGCCTGGCCGCGCAGCGTGTGGCGGGCCGCGGCGCTGATGCAGGGCTTGACGATGACGGTCTGTCCGGCCCGCGCCGCGACCAGCGCCGGCAGCTCGCCGGCCTGGGCGGCCTGGCTGGGCACGACGTTGATGCCCGCGCCGGCCAGCTCCAGCAGATAGCGCTTGTCCGCGTTCCAGCGCACCGTAGGGGCCGGGTTCAGCAGCGGGACGGGCAGCTGCGCCAGCCACGCCAGGAACCGGTCGTGGCGTTCGACGTAGTCCCAGGTCGAGCGGATCAGCACGGCGTCGTAGCGGCGCCAGTCAAGCGCGGCGTCCCAGGGATGCGCATGGGCCTGGATGCCCTGGGCCCGCAGCGCGGGCAGCAGGCGGGCATCGTCCGGATGCAGGGCGGGTTCTTGCGGGTAGGTGGCGATGGCGATCAGGCGGGGGGTGTCAGGGAGCATGGAGCAAGAAGTCATCGAGCGGCGGGAAGAAGTCAGGACGGCGCGCGCGGACGCGTGGCCGACAGCGCCTCGCAGCGCTCGCGCAGCAGCTGGTAGAGCTGCTGCACGGCAGGGGTGTATTGCTTGCGGTGGGGGCAGACCAGGTGCAGCGGCGCCTGCTCGCCCTCGAGATGGCCCAGCAGCACTTCCAGCCGGCCGGCCAGCACATCGTCGCTGACGTCCAGCCAGGATTTGTACACGATGCCTTCGCCTTGCAGCGCCAGGCGGCGCACGATCTCGCCATCGTCGCTTTGCAGCGCGCCGCGCACCCCGACCTGGCGGCGCTGGCCGGCCTCGAAGAAGGCCCATTTGTCGTAGACGCGGCTGCTGAGCAGGTAGAGCAGGCATTCGTGCTCCTGCAGGTCTTGCAGCGTCTGCGGCCGGCCGCGGCGTTGCAGGTAGGCCGGCGAGGCCACCAGCACGCGGCGGTTGGCCGGCGCCAGCGGCAGCGCCACGAAGCTGGCCTCGGGCGCGTGGCTGTAGCGCACGGCCACGTCCACCGGTTCGCGGAACACGTCGGCGACGCGGTCGGAGAAATACAGGCGCAGACCCAGCGCCGGATGCTGGCGGCGAAAGGCGGTAAGCCAGGGCAGCAGCACGTTGCGGCCCAGGTCCGAGGGCGCGGCCACCTGCAGCAGCCCGCGCAGCGTGCTGCGGCCCGTTTGCAGCTGCTCGCGCCCTTCGCGCAGCTGCTCCAGCACGCCTTGCGCATAGGGCAGGTAGCGCTCGCCCTCGGCGGTCAGGCGCAGGCTGCGGGTGGAGCGGGCGAACAGGCGGATATCCAGCTCGCGTTCGAGCCGCTTGATCGCCGCGCTGACCTGGCCGGGCAGCAGGCCGGCCTCGCGCGCCGCTTGCGAGAAGCTGCCCAGCGAGGCCGCGCGCACGAACAGGGACAAGTCGCCAAGCCGCAGCATTTTCTTTTCCAGAGTGAAACTGTTGCTTGATTTTGCCTGTTTAAGTACGGATGGCAAAGGAGGATCATGGCCTGCCCAGGACCGGGCCGCCGGGCCGCGCCGCATCGCGGGGCCCGGGCCTGGCCCGCCTGATACCCCTTATCGCCGAGGATTTTTATGAAAGCCGTCGCCTACACCCGCCATGCCCTGCCCATCGAGGACCCGCAGGCGCTCATCGATATCGAGCTGCCCACGCCCGAGCCCGGCCCCCGCGACCTGCTGGTGCAGGTGCGGGCGGTCTCCGTCAATCCGGTGGACACCAAGGTGCGCCATCGCGCCGCCGTCGAGCAGCCGCGCGTGCTGGGCTGGGACGCGGCGGGCGTGGTCCGGGCCGTGGGCGCCGGGGTGACCCTGTTCAAGCCGGGCGACGAGGTCTATTACGCCGGCTCGATCACCCGCCCGGGCAGCAACAGCGAATACCACTTGGTGGACGAGCGCATCGTGGGACGCAAGCCCCGCAGCCTGACCGACGCGCAGGCGGCCGCGCTGCCCTTGACCACCATCACGGCCTGGGAACTGCTGTTCGACCGCCTGGGCGTGCCCGAGGGCGGCGGGCAGGGGCAGAGTCTGCTGGTGATCGGCGCGGCCGGCGGCGTGGGCTCCATCCTGGTGCAGCTGGCGCGGCAACTGACCGGGCTGACGGTCATCGGCACCGCCTCGCGGCCGCAGACGGCCGACTGGGTGCGCCGCATGGGCGCGCATCACGTCATCGACCACAGCCAGCCGCTGGCGCAGGCCCTGAAGGCGCAGGACCTGCCCGCTCCCGAACTGGTGGCCAGCCTGACCCACACCGATGCGCACTACGCGCAGATCGTCGAGCTCATCCGCCCGCAAGGCAAGCTGGGGCTCATCGACGATCCCGCCACGCTGGACGCCATGCCGCTCAAGTCCAAGGCCGTCTCCTTGCACTGGGAGCTCATGTTCACCCGCCCGATGTTCGAGACGCCGGACATGATTGCCCAGCATCGCCTGCTCGAGCGGGTGGCCGAGCTGGTCGATGCGGGGCGCATCCAGACCACGCTGAACGAGGACTACGGCCCCATCAACGCGGCCAACCTGCGCCGCGCGCATGCCTTGGTGGAGAGCCAGCGCTCGCGCGGCAAGGTGGTGCTGTCGGGGTTCTGATTACCGTCCGGACAGCAAAAAGCCGCCCGGCCGGGGCGGCTTGCGCGCGGCGGGCTGTTCTACTGCTGGACCGCCGGGGCGTTGTCGAGCTTTTGCATGACACGTTCGCGCAGCTGGGGATCCTGCTGCACGGCCTGGCCGATGCCGTTGAACTCCTCGACCGTCAGGCCGTCGGCGCGCACCAGTTCGACCATCTTGGCGTCGGCTTCCTGCAGGATCTGCTGGCGCGAGGCGTCGTCCGTGGCCGAATCGAAACGCGGCTGGTACTCATTGGCCACCATGGCCACTTTCTGGGAGGCCGCAGCGAATTTTTCGAGCTGGGCGTCCGAGGGCGAGGTGATGGGCTGCACCTGCGCAGGCTGCGGCGCGGGCGCCGCCGCTTGCGCCATGGCCGCGCCCGAGGCCAGGCCGGCGGTGAGCAGGAATGCCGAGAGGGCGGCTTTGGTCGATCGCTTCATGCTGGATCTCCTTGCAAATCGGTCAAGGCCGGCGCGCTGCGCGCCCGCGGCCACGCCGCGCGCCGGAACTGGACCCATCATCGCAACGCGGCGCCGGGCCCGGCAAGTTTCGCAGTGTGTGGGCCTGTGTCGGACGGGGTCGCACCCCTTTTAGATTGTGTTACCTGGCGGTCATGACCTGCAAGGCCGCTGTAGCGGATGTGCGTCTCGATCCGTGCGGCCCAGGCGTGGCGCGCCTGGGCGGCCCGGCCCTGCCGGACACCTCGGCCAGCGGACAGCGCGCCTTGCACGATGCGCAACGGGCCGCTGTCATGCCTGGTTGCAAAGCGCAGCCGGCGCGGCGAACCGCCAGGGCGCCGCGGAACTTAAGCTTTCATTTCGCCGTCAATGGCGTTGTCCCTATTTCGTCAAGGAGCCGAGTTTGAGCGCACGTCAGATACTGGATCAATTGCTGCAATCGGGCCAAGGGCTGGCCAGGCAGCTGGGCGGCGCAGGCCAGGGCGGCGCGGGCGGCCTGCAGGACCGGCTGGGCGGCCTGCCGGGCGGGCAAGGCCAGGCCCGGGCAGCGGCCTCGGGCGGCGGGCTGGCCTCGATGCTGTCCGGATTCGGCGGCGGGGCCTTGAGCGGCGGCGCCCTGGCGCTGCTGCTGAGCAACAAGAAGGCGCGCAAGATGGGCGGCAACCTGGCCCTGTATGGCGGCATGGCGGCATTGGGCGCGCTGGCCTACAAGGCCTATGGCGACTGGCAGCGCAATCAGGCCGCGCAAGGGGCGGCGGGCCCGGGCGCCCCGGCGCCGGCCGAGCCGCGCACGCTGGACCGCCTTCCCGCCCCGCAAGCCGAGCAGCACAGCCGGGCCGTCCTGACCGCCATGATCGGCGCGGCCAAGGCCGACGGGCATATCGGCCCGCAGGAGACGCAATTGCTCGAGACCGAGCTGGCCAAGCTTTCGGGCGAGGCGGCCGACCAGCAGTGGCTGCACGACGAGCTGGCGCGGCCCCTGGACCCGGCCGCCGTGGCGCGGGCCGCGGCCACCCCCGAAATGGCGGCCGAGATGTACCTGGCCAGCCTGATGGTGGTGGACGAGGAAAGCTACATGGAGCGCGCCTACCTGGACGAACTGGCGCGCCAGCTCAAGCTCGAGCCCGGCCTGAAGGAAACGCTGGAACAGCAGGTGCGGCCGGCGGCAGCCTGAGGCAGGCCGCCGCCGGCGGGCGCGGCGGCTAGCGTTTCGGCGAGGAAGGTCCCTCGTACCCCGGCCGGTCGCGGCCGGTGGTGTCCACTTCGGGCTGGTCCTTCTTTTCGCCGTCCTCGTCCACCACGGTTTCCAGTTCGTTGCCCAGCACGTCGGCGGCGTCCTGCGGCGCCGCAGGCTTGAGCTTGCGCGGCGTGTGCCCGGCGGCGGTGGCCGTCTCGGGAACGGAAACCTCCTGCGCCTCGATGGTCTGCACGCGCACGGGCGGGGCCTTGCCGTTCTTGTCCTGGCCGAAGTAGACCACGGTGTGCGGGTACGGCAGCTCGATGCGCGCCGCGTCGAAGTGTTTCTTGACCAGGCGGTTGTAGCCGCGCTGCACCGCCCACTGCATGCCCGGCGTGGTCTTGATCAGCACCCGGATGGTGACGCCGCGCTCGCTCAGCGAGGTGACGCCGGCCACGGTGATGTCCTCCAGCAGCTCGGGCCCCAGCACCTCGTCGGCCTGCAGTTCGGCGAAGGCGGCTTTCAGGTGCACGATGGCCTCGTCCACGCTTTCGCGGTGCGCGATGGTGTATTCGCCCAGGTGGTACGAGAAGTCGCGCATGTGGTTGACGACCACGTCCACCGACGAGAACGGCACCAGGTGGTAGCCGCCGTCCAGCGTGCGGATGCCCACCGAGCGGATGGTGAGCTTTTCGACAGTGCCGAATACGCCGCCGGCCTCGACCACGTCGTTCTGGTTCATGCCGTTTTCCAGCTGGATGAACACGCCGGTGATGATGTCCTGCACCAGCTTCTGCGCGCCAAAGCCGATGGCAAGGCCCACCACGCCGGCGCCGGCGATCAGCGGGCCGATGTTGATGCCGATCTGCGAGAGCACGATCAGCACCGTCATGGTGACGATGACGATCAGCGCGGCATTGCGAAACAGCGCCAGCAGCGTCTTCTCGCGCGCGGTGGGGCCGCCCGCGTCGGCGTTCGCGTTCAGGCGATGCTCGATGATGCTGGCGATCAGCGTCCAGACCAGCGCCGCGCCGGCCAGGATGATGCCCACGTGCACGACCATGAAGATGGCCGCGCTGCCGCGTTCGGAGGCGATCCAGGCCGACAGGTTGAAGGCGCGCCAGGCGTCCAGCACCATCAGCAGCACCCACAGCAGGATCAGCAGGCGCAGGCCCTTGATGGCCGCCGGCACGTAGGAATTCAGGCGTGCCTCCAGCATGGGCAGCCGCGCGCGCCAGTGCTCGGGCAGCTGGATGCGGTGCGCCAGCACCGAACCCAGCAGGGCCGAGAGCAGCAGGCCGATGGCGATGGCCAGGATGGTCTGGCCGGTGGCCTTGGCCATGAAGGGCAGCGCATCGTTGGGCGCGATCTGGCTGACCACCAGCAGCACCGTGAAATAGGCGATGGCCAGCACGTGCCAGACCCGCGCCAGCATGCGCAGCAAGGTGCCGATGAAAGCCGTGTCCAGGCCTTGCGCCTTGGCTTCCAGGCGCTGGCGCAGCAGCTGGCGGTTGACCCAGATCACCCGCACCGCGTGGCCGTAGACGCCCAGCATGATGAGCAGGCCGACCATCTGGCCGACCGCCGGCGAGAACATGGCGCGGATGACCGGCACCACGATCAACAGGCCATAGCCGGTGAGCGTGATCAGCCGGGCCAGCCAGGCGTTCCAGTAGACCGCCACGTCGTCGTTCATCTTGAGCAGCCGCAGGTACGGATAGCGGGTGGCGAACACCACCCGCACCAGGGCCTTGGCGATTTCCACCGCCACGAAGGCGTTGACGAACATGGATTCGAGCGTGCCGATGCGTCCGCTCTGGCCGGTGGCGAACAGGCCCACGCCGTAGCCCACCAGCGCGGCCAGCACGATCACGCCGACATCGACCAGCAGCGCCCCGAGCACCGCCAGGGCGCGGCGGTAGATCAGGCTCACGGTCAGCCGCGGCGCGGCCGGTAGCGGCGCGCCGGGCACGGCCTGCGCGGGGGCGGCGGCCGCCTCGACCTGCGCCAGCCAGCGGTCCAGGCGCGCATACAGGCGCGCGGCCAGGACACGGAATACGAACCACGAAAGCAGCGTGGCCAGGACCACCAGGGCCAGGCCGGCCAGCGCGTTCAGCCAGGCCTGCATGCTGATGCCGCGGGCGCCTTCGCCGCTGCCTACGGAGCGAAACGCCGCGGCGGCCTCGGCCAGGCCCTGGCCCAGGTCGGTGAAGAATTCCTGCGTGCCGTCGGCGATGCGGCGCGACAGCGACGGCTCGCCGGCCTCGTCGGGCAGCGCCGCGCGCGCGCCGCCGGGCGGCGCCGGCGTGCCGGACGCCGGTGCGCCGTCCGCCGCCAGGGCGCGCAGCTGCTCGATGAGCGCCTGGCGGCTTTGCTCGTTCTCGAGCAAGTCGGCCAGGGCGGAATAGGACGGCGCGTCCTGCGCCGGCGCGGCCGGTTGCGGCGCGGCGGCGGCGTGCGCGCCTGCGGGCAGCACGCATGCCAGTGCAAGCAGGCAGAACAGCAGGCTGGCCAGCCAGGCGGACAGACCGCCTTGTGCAGCGGCCTTGCGGCCGGGTGTCGGATCGATGGCGGTGCTGGCACCCACTTTGCTTACCTCCTTGCTGATTGCGCCCAGGCTTGTTTCCTATTCGAAGGATGCTCGCGGCGGCGTGCGGCGCGCCGCAAGAAAACGCCCTTGGCCGGCTGTGCGCGCGGCGCGTGCAAGGGCGCAGCCCAAAAAAATCAGGGCCATACCGGCCCCACCATGATGATAGTGCAGTCCTGGTGTCATCCGGAACCGACAATTCCTTCGGCTTTGCTGCATAAGGTAACCGCGCGCGGACGGGCGCGGCTTTTATTGCAAAATGGCCCGGTCGCAAACCCTGCCGCGTGCCGCGAAAGGCGCCGCGGCGCCCAAGGACCATGACCGCTATCGCCCTGCCTTGCCGGCCGCTGCCGGCGCGCCTGCTGCGCGCGGCGCTGCGCGGGCTGGCCTTTGCCTGCCTGGCCCTGTGGGCCGCGCTGGCGCTGGCCCAGCCCCAGGACGTGGATGCCGCGCTGGACGAGGCGCGCAAGCAGATGGACAAGGTGCAGCAGGTGCTGCAAAGCGAGGAGCCGCCCGAGGAGTCGGTGCTGCAATCGCTGCGCGCCGCCGCGCTCAGGGTACAGGCCGGCGCCGATGGCGTCGCCCAGAGCCTGGCGCCCGAGCTGGCCAGCGTCACCGCCCGGCTGGACGAGCTGGGGCCCGCGCCCGAGCAGGCCGAAGCGGCCGACGTCGCCGCGCAGCGGGCCCAGCTGGAGAAATCGCGCAGCAAGCTCGATGCGCAGATCAAGCTGGCGCGCCTGCTCTCGGTCGAGGGCGGGCAGGCCGCCGAGCAGCTCTCGGCCCTGCGCCGCTCGCAGTTCCAGGCCAGGCTGGGCGAGCGCCGCAGCTCCATATTGGGCAGCGGGTTCTGGACCGAATTCCGGCAGGACCTGCCGCGCGACCTGGCGCGCACCCTGGAGCTGGCCGACGAGCTGCGCCAGTCGGCGGCGGCGACCCCGCTGCCGGTCTGGCTGGGCCTGGCCGGCGGGGTGGCGGGCGTGATCCTGCTGCGCCTGCAGGCCGGCAGGACGCTGTTTCGGCTGACCGCCACGCGCGTGCCTCCCGGGCGGCTGCGGCGCTCGTTCCTGGCCATGGCGCTGGTGCTGCTCTCGGTGGCCGTGCCCGGGCTGATCGCCTACCTGGTGCACGTGGGCCTGAACTGGAGCGGCGAGCTGTCCGAGCAGACCGATGCCCTGCTCGGCCGGCTTTCTGCCACGGTATGTTTCGGCGGTTTTGTCTCCGGCCTGGCCTATGCGCTGCTGTCGCCCTATCGCAATTCCTGGCGGCTGCTGCCGCTGTCGGACCAGGTCGCCTGGTCGCTGCGGCGCTATCCGGCCGCGCTGGGCACCGCGGTCGTGCTGGTCTGGCTGGCCGAGCAGCTGGCCGCACGCCTGAACGTTACGCTGGGCACCGCCATCGCCATCAATGCGCTGGCCCAGCTGCTGCTGAGCGCGACGCTGGCGCTGGCGCTGCACCGGGCGCACCGGATCCGGCGCAAGCTGGCCGCCGCCGCGCACGAGGACGGCGCCACGCTGCCCTTGCGGCCGCTGTGGCTGGTGTCGGCGATCAACCTGACCTGGACGGCCATCGGCCTGGGACTGGTGGCGCTGCTGGTAGGCTACGCGGCCTTCGGCAACTTCGCCATCAAGCAGCTGATCTGGACGCTGGTGGTGCTGGCCACGGCCTATCTGCTGTCGCTGCTGATCGAGGACGGCTTTAGCACCTTGCTGTCCTCGCCGCCGCCCGACCCGCAGGACAAGGGCGATGGCCAGCGTCCGCGCGCGCGCGACCAGGCCGCGGTGCTGCTCTCGGGCATGGGACGCCTGGCGGTCGTGCTGTTCGCCCTGGTGCTGCTGCTGGCGCCGTTCGGCGAAGGGCCGCTGGAGCTGGTGCAGCGCGCCGGCACGCTGCCGCAAGGGGTCACCGTCGGCGAAATACACATACGGCCGATGGCGGTGCTGCAGGCGCTGCTGGTGCTGGCCCTGTGCCTGTTAGGCGTGCGCATTTTCAAGCGCTGGCTGGAACAGCGCTACCTGCCCACCACCCAGCTGGATCCGGGCATGCGCGTGTCGGCCGCCACGCTGGTGGGCTACGTGGGCGTGGTGGTTGCCGTGGCGTTGTCCATGTCGGCGCTGGGCGTGGGCCTGGAGCGGGTGGCCTGGGTGGCCAGCGCGCTGTCGGTGGGCATCGGCTTCGGCCTGCAGGCCGTGGTGCAGAACTTCGTCTCGGGCCTGATCCTGCTGGCCGAGCGCCCCGTCAAGGTGGGCGACTGGGTATCGCTGGGCGGGGTCGAGGGCGACATCCAGCGCATCAACGTGCGCGCCACCGAAATCCGCATGGGCGACCGCTCCACCGTGATCGTGCCGAACTCGGAGTTCATCACCAAGACCGTGCGCAACGTCACCCACTCCAACCCCCAGGGTGTGGTCACGATCAAGCTGCCCATGCCGCTGGACGTCGATGCCGAGAAGGTCCGTGCGCTGATGCTCGATGCCTTCGTCGAGCACGAAGGCATCATGGACGCCCCGGCGCCCACGGTGCACCTGGACGGCATCGAGAACGGCAGCCTGGTCTTCAACGGCACGGGTTTCGTCAATTCGCCGCGGTCGTCCTACGGCATCCGCAGCGCCGTGCTGTTCGACATATTGCGGCGCCTGCGCGAGGCCGACCTGTCGATGAACAGGCCGCCGACCACGGTGCTGCTGCACGAGGCGGGCGAGGCGGCACAGGAAGGCCGGCCGGCCTCGGCCGCCCGGCCGGACGGGCCCGCACCGCCGCGCCCGGCCTGAGCGCCGTTCGTGTCCGCGCGGTTCAGGCCGGGCCGCGGGCAGCCGGCGACAGGTGCGGCGCCAGCGCCGCGTGCCAGGCGGCCTGCTTGGCCTGTCGCGCCATGGCGGCATGCGCGGGACTGGTCGAAGGCAGGGCATGCAGGCTTGCCCCCGGCGGCAGCGCGACGCGCGGGGCCACATGGCGCCGGTACAGCGCCGCGGCGGCCCGGCCGTTCAGGCACACCAGCCGCAGGCAGGGGTGGCGGGCGTAGAAGGCTGCAAAGTCGTTGGCCTGGACCGAGGCCGGCACGATGTCGGCATCCAGGCTGCCCGGCCGCACGCAGCGGTGCAGCACGTCCCAGATGGCCACGCCGTGCGCGGCCGCGGCCGCGGCCAGGGTGTCGTAGGGCGCTTGCGCATCCTCGCCCAGCAGCCCGGCCAGGATGGGCCAGAACGCATTGCGCGGATGGGCATAGTAGCGGCCGGCCCGCAGCGAGGCCGCCCCGGGCATGCTGCCCAGCACCAGCACGCGGGCGCTGGCCGGCGGCGCCGGCTCGATGGGGGGCAGGCCGGTCAGCGTCGTGCCGCCGGCATCGGGCGCCGGGCCGCCGGGGCGCCGGCTAGCGCTGCTCGAAGCGGCCATAGCGGCGTTCTTCGTACACCTGTTCGCTGGCGAGCTCGCGCACCTGCGCCGCGGGCGGGCCCACGCGCAGCCATTGCAGCATGAGGTCGATCTGGTCGGGCGTGCCCTGGATCAGCGCCTCGACCGAGCCGTCCGGGGCATTGCGCACCCAGCCGGCCACGCCCAGCAGGTGGGCCTGCCGCACGGTGGCCAGGCGAAAGCCCACGCCTTGCACCTTGCCGGTGACGCGCACGCTCAGGGTTTCCAGGGGAGTGTCTTGATGCGGGGTGTTCATGGCGAAAAGCGGCCGCCCTGGGGCGGTTGGGTCAATGGCAGGCACATAGCCGTAACCCTAGCATGCGCGCCGGCGGCCTTAACAGGACCAGGGACTAGGCGGGCGGATCCAGCGGCAGCGCCGTGCTGTATTTCACCTGCTTGAGCGCAAAGCTCGAACGGATGTTGGCCACGCCGGGGATGCGGGTCAGCTCGTTCACCACCATGCGCTCTAGCGCCTGCATGTCGGGCACGACCACGCGCACCAGGTAGTCGGAATCGCCCGTCATCAGGTAGCACTCCATGACGTTGGGCAGCGCGCGGATGGCGCGCTCGAAGGTATCGAGGGTTTCCTTGACCTGCTTGTCCAGCGAGATCTGGATGAACACGTTGACGTTCATGCCGATGCGCTGGGGATTGAGCAGCGTGACGTGGCGCTCGATGATGCCGCGGCTCTCCAGCGCCTTGACGCGGGCCAGGCAGGGCGAGGGCGACAGGTGCACCCGCGCGGCCAGCTCCACGTTGCTCAGCCTGCCGTTGTGCTGCAGCTCGTGCAGGATGCGGCGGTCGATGTCGTCCAGTGCCTGCTTGGCCATGGCTAGTCTCCTGGGCGGCGGCGGGCGCGGCAAGCCGGCCGGGTGGAAATGGTTTTTCCTGCATTTTGCAGAATATCGTGCTGCGGGACAAACCAAAAGTCGATTTTCGTGCCGCGCCGCCGCGCGCAAGGCGGCGCAAACGAAAGCACATGCCAGGGCCGCCTGCCTAGAATGGGCGTAGCAAAAACACCCCCACGGAGGGCACGATGAACAGCCCGCAGGCGAACGAGACACGCAACATCCCCGATACCGCGCGCGACACCGATCCGCAGGAAACCGCCGAATGGCTGCAGGCCCTGGAAGGCGTGGTGCGCGAGGAAGGCGAGGAGCGTGCGCGCTTCCTGCTGCACCAGCTGTCCGAGCATGGCAGCTACCTGGGGCTGCACAGCCACGTCCATCCCTGGTCGGCCTACCAGAACACCATCCGGGTTGAGCGCCAGGGCAGCTATCCCGGCAAGCTGGACATCGAGGAGCGCCTGACCTCCATCATGCGCTGGAATGCGCTGGCCATGGTGGTGCGGGCCAACAAGGCCTATGGCGAGCTGGGCGGGCACGTGGCCAGCTATGCCTCGGCGGCGGAGATCTTCGAGGTGGGCTTTAACCACTTCTTTCGCGCCGACAGCGGCCAGGGCCGGGGCGACCTGGTGTTCTTCCAGCCGCATTCGGCGCCCGGCGTGTATGCGCGCGCCTACCTGGAGGGACGGCTGAGCGAGCAGCACCTGATGCATTACCGCCAGGAGGTCGGCGGCCAGGGCCTGTGTTCCTATCCCCATCCCTGGCTGATGCCCGACTTCTGGCAGTTTCCCACCGGCTCGATGGGCATCGGTCCGATCAACGCCATCTACCATGCGCGCTTCATGCGCTACCTGGCGCACCGGGGGCTGGCCGATACCGAAGGGCGCCGCGTCTGGGGCGTGTTCGGCGACGGCGAGATGGACGAGCCCGAATCGCTGGCCGGCCTGTCGCTGGCCGCGCGCGAGAAGCTGGACAACCTGACCTTTGTCATCAACTGCAACCTGCAGCGGCTGGACGGGCCGGTGCGCGGCAACGGGCAGATCATCCAGGAGCTGGAGTCGATCTTCACCGGCATGGGCTGGAACGTGATCAAGGTGATCTGGGGCTCGGACTGGGATGCGCTGTTCGCGCGCGACACCCACCACGCGCTGCTGCGCCAGTTCGCCGCCACGGTGGACGGGCAGTACCAGACGCTGGGCGCGAACGACGGCGCCTACAACCACGAGCATTTCTTCTCGCTGGATCCGGCCCTGCGCCAGCTGGTGGCGCACATGACGCCCGAGGAGATCAACGCGCTCAAGCGCGGCGGGCACGATTTGCGCAAGCTGCATGCGGCGCTGCGCGCGGCCTGCGAACACAAGGGCCAGCCCACCGTGATCCTGGCCAAGACCAAGAAAGGCTACGGCATGGGCGGGGCGGGCGAGTCGCGCATGACGGCGCACCAGCAGAAGAAGCTGGACGTCGATGCCCTGAAGGCCTTTCGCGACCGCTTCGGCCTGCCGCTGTCGGACGAGGACGTGGCGCAGATGCGCTTTTACAAGCCGGCCCAGGACAGCCCCGAGATGAAGTACCTGCACGAGCGCCGCGCCGCGCTGGGCGGCTACCTGCCGCACCGGCGCACGCTATGCGAGCCGCTGCCGGTGCCGCCGGTGCACGAGCACGCCCGCTTCGCCCTGCAGGCCGACGGCAAGGAGATGTCCACCACCATGTCGCTGGTGCGGCATTTCGGCAACCTGCTCAAGGACCCGGTGCTGGGGCCGCGCATCGTGCCCATCGTGGCCGACGAGGCGCGCACCTTCGGCATGGCCAACCTGTTCCGGCAAGTGGGCATCTATGCGCCCGACGGCCAGCTGTACGAGCCCGAGGATGCCGGCTCGATGCTCTACTACAAGGAGTCGCGCGACGGCCAGCTGCTGGAGGAAGGCATCACCGAGGCCGGCGCGCTGTCCTCGTGGGTGGCGGCGGCCACCTCCTATAGCGTGCATGGCGTGACCATGCTGCCTTTCTACATCTACTACTCGATGTTCGGCTTCCAGCGCGTGGGCGACCTGATCTGGGCCGCCGCCGACCAGCGCGCGCGGGGTTTCCTGATCGGTGCCACGGCCGGGCGCACCACGCTGGGCGGCGAGGGCCTGCAGCACCAGGACGGCTCCAGCCACCTGGCCGCGGCCGCCATCCCGAACTGCCGCGCCTACGACCCGGCCTTCGCCGGCGAGGCGGCGGTGATCGTGGACCACGGCGCGCGCGAGATGGTGCAGAACCAGCAGGACGTCTTCTATTACCTGACGGTGGGCAACGAGAGCTATGCCCAGCCCTCCATCCCCGAGTCGGCCCACGAGGGCATCCTGCGCGGCATGTACCGCCATGCGGCGTTCGGCGACGGCGCGCCCGCCGTGCGGCTGCTGGGCTCGGGCGCGATCTTCCGCGAGGCGCTGGCCGCCGGCCAAATGCTGTGGCAAGACTGGCAGCTGGCCAGCGAGGCCTGGAGCGTGACCAGCTTCAGCGAACTGGCCCGCGATGCGCGGCAGGCCGAGCGCCTGTCCATGCTGGGCCGGCCCACGCAAAGCTACCTGGAGCGCTGCCTGCCCGACGCCGTGCCGGTGGTGGCCGCCACCGACTACGTGCGCGCCTATCCGCAACTGATCGGCTCGTACCTGCGCGGGCGCTATACGGTGCTGGGCACCGACGGCTTTGGCCGCAGCGATACCCGCACGGCGCTGCGCGGCTTTTTCGAAGTGGACCGCCGCTGGATCGTGCTGGCCGCGCTGCACGCCCAGGTGCGCGAGGGCCGCCTGCCCGATACGGTGCTGGCCGATGCCGTGCAAAAATACGGCATCGACACCACCACGGCGGCCCCCTGGTCGCGCTGACTCCATGAAACTCTACCTGGCTGGCTTTGACGTTTTCCGCGCCGACGCCAAGGAATATGGCGAGCGGCTCAAGCAGCTGTGCGCCAAGTACGGCTTCCAGGGGGCGTTCCCGCTGGACCACGAGGTGCCCGAGGATCTACAAGGTCCCGCGCGCGCGCAGTGGATCTGCCGCGCCAACCTGGCTTTGATCGACGATTGCGACGCCGTGCTGGCCAACGTCAACCCGTTTCGCGGCGCCGAGCCCGATTCGGGCACGGCTTTCGAGATGGGCTATGCGCACGCGCGCGGGAAAACCGTCTGGGCCTACACCGACATGGCCGAGCCGCTGGTCGAGCAGGCCGGCGCCGAATGGGATCCCGAGCACTTGCGCCACCGCGACATCCAGGGCTACACGGTCGAGGACTTCGGCCTGAACCTGAATGCCATGCTGGCCTGCACCTCGCAGGTGGTGGTGGGCGACGTGCAGGTCTGCCTGGCGCAAATGGCGCAGACGGTATTCGGCGAGCGCCCCGCGCCGGGGCCGGCGGCCTGAGGCGGGCGGCGCGCAAGGCGCATGGCCGACCTCAAGCTCCTGGAGGACTTCCTCGCGCTGGCGCGCGCCGGCAGCTTCACGCTGGCGGCCGAGCAGCGGCACGTCACCCACCCCGCCTTCGGCCGGCGTATCCGCGCACTGGAGGCGTGGGCCGGCGCGCCGCTCATCGAGCGCGGGCGCGCGCCGGTGCGCCTGACGCCGCAGGGCGAGGCCTTGCTCAAGACCGCCGGGCTGGTGGCCGAGCAGCTGGCCTCGGTGCGCAAGCGCATCGCCGGGACCGGCTCGGGCGGCGCGCCCGTGCTGCGCGTGGCGACCGGGCGCAGCCTTGCCGGCACCCTGGTGGCCGACTGGCTGGCAAGGCTGCGGCGCGGCGCACGGCCCGTGCTGGGGCCCGCCTGCCAGGTCGAAATGGTCACTGGCCGCATGCAGGACCTGGCCGAGCGGCTCGAGCGCGGCGCCACCGACCTGCTGTGCGGCTATGCCCACCCGGCCTTGAGCGTGCAGCTGGCCCCCGGCCGCTACCGCTACATGACGCTGGGCACCGACAAGCTCGTGCCGGTGTGCCAGCCCGACCGGCGCGGCCAGCCGCGCCACCGGCTGGCCGAGGCGGGCGAGCCCGCGCCGCTGATCTCCTTCGAGCCGGGCATGTCGATGGAGCGCATCCTGGGTACCCGGCTCGATGCCCACGGCTATGCCTTGGCCCATTTCCTGCGCTGCGATTCCCTGGATGCCGCCCGCGGCGCCGCGCTGCGCGGGCTGGGGGTGGCTTGGCTGCCCTGGTCCATGGTGGCGGGCGATTGCCGGCAAGGCGCGTTGGCGCCCGCCGGCCAGCGCAGCGACGAGATTGTGTTCGAGGTGCGCCTGTATCGGCCGCGGGCGCGCCAGGCCGATCTGGTCGAAGCGGTCTGGGACGCCACGCAGCGCCAGGGCTAGGTCAGGATCGGCACCAAGGCGTGCCGCTCCGGCACGAAGCGCCCGGCTCTTCCCCGGGAGAATGGACGTTCGCCATCAGGCGGAACATCCAATAACGATCCGAGGGAAAAATGATCAAGCAACTGTTGGGGCGATGCGCGCCCCTGGCCGCGGCCTGCGCCGCCTTGCTGCTGGGCGCGGTGCCCGCGACGGCCGTCGCCTATCCCGAGCGCGCCATTTCGCTGGTGGTCGGCTATCCGGCCGGCGGCAGCGTGGACCTGACCGCGCGCCTGTTCGCCGAGGAACTGGCTGCGCGGCTGGGCCAGAACGTGGTGGTGGAGAACGTGGGCGGGGCCGGCGGCACCATCGGCGCGCAACGCGTGGTGCGCAGCAAGCCCGACGGCTACACGCTGCTGCTGGGCTCGTCCAACGAGATCGCCATCGCCCGCATGATCAACGAAGCCGTGACCTACGATGGCCGCAAGGATTTCACCTCGCTGGGCATCATCGGCACCCAGCCCATGCTGCTGGCCGCTTCCAAGGCCTCGGGCGTTACCACCGCCGAACAATACCTGCAGGCCCTGCGCAGCGCGCCGGCCGGCGCTTTCTACTACGGCTCGTCGGGGGTGGGCACCACGCTGCACCTGGCCGGCGAGATGATCAGCCAGGCCTCGGGCACCCGTGCCGAACACGTGCCTTACCGCGGCGTGGCGCCGCTGGTCACCGACCTGATGGGCGGGCAGCTGACCTTCGGCATGCTGGTGCTTTCCTCGGGCCTGCCGCCCGTGCGCAACGGCAACATCGTGGCGCTGGGCGTGACCGAGGCCAAGCGTTCCGCGATTGCGCCCGAGATCCCCGCCCTGGCCGAGACGCCGGGGTTCGAGGACGTGGACATCAATATCTGGTTCGGCCTGTACGGGCCGGCGGGGCTGCCCGCGGACGTCGCCGCCACCTTGCGCCAGGCCGTGGGCCAGGTGCTGGAATCGGCAGCCTTTCGCGAGAAGCTCGCGCAGACCGGCGGCGTACCGGCCGAGCCCGGCCTGGATGCGCAGGCCTTCCTGGACGAACAAATCGAGAAGTACGGCGCGCTGGTCGACCTGGCCGGCATCCGTGCCCGCTGAACCTGGAGCAAGCATGCAATTCGAGTTGGCCGTACCCGACCTGGCCGCCGAGCGGGCCGGCAACACCGGCACGCCGGGCGTGTGGCACTTCGATTCGGGCCGGCCCGGGCGCGCCGTGCTCATTACCGCGCTGGTGCATGGCAACGAACTTTGCGGGGCCTGGGCGCTCAAGGCCTTGCTGGCCTCGGGCCTGCGTCCGCGCCAGGGCAGCCTGACCCTGGCCTTGTGCAACCTGGAAGCCTTCGACCGTTTCGATCCGGCCCGCCACGACGCTTCGCGTTTCGTCGACGAGGACATGAACCGGGTCTGGAGCAGCGAGCGGCTGGGCGCGGGCGGCAGCCGCGAGCGCCAGCGGGCCGCGGCGCTGGCGCCTTGGGTCGAGCGGGCCGATTGGCTGCTGGACCTGCATTCCATGCACGAGCCCGGCGCGCCGCTGCTGCTGACTGGCGTGCTGCCTCGCAATATCGCCTTGGCCCGCGCCATGGGAGCGCCGGCGCACGTGGTGGTCGATGCCGGCCACAAGGACGGCGTGCGCATGCGCGACTACGGACGCTTCGGCCAGGCCGATGCCCGCGATGCCTGCGCCTTGCTGATCGAATGCGGCTTTCATGGCGACCCCGCCTCGGTGGGCGTGGCCAAGGACCAGGTGGCGCGCTTTCTGGCGCTGTCGGGCATCGTGGATGCGCAGGACCTGCCGGCCGGCTGGCGCGGGGCCGATCCCGCCGCGCAGCGCGTGCTGGAGGTGACCCAGCCGGTGGTGGCGCCGTCCATGGACGTGCGCTTCGCGCAGCCCTGGCAGGGCCTGGAGACGCTCGAACACGCCGGCACGCCCATCGCATGGATGCAGGGCGAGCCGGTGCTCTCGCCTTATCCCCGCTGCACCCTGATCATGCCCTCGCTGCGCCAGCTCAAGCCGGGCGTGACGGTGGTGCGGCTGGCGCGCGACTACGCCGGCTAAGCCGGCGTATCAGTCCCGCACGCCCGGGTGCGGCGGCGTTGCCGCCTCGGTGCCCTGCTTCCCGGCGTGCTTCTTGCCGCGCGCCTTTTTCTTGGGCAGCGCCAGCATGGTGCCGCGGCAGGCCGGCGCGCCGCAGCGGCACTCGTACTGCTTCTTGAGCGTGGGCGTGATCTTCTCGTCGATCACCAGGCCGTAGTCGTAGTTCAGCTCCTCGCCGCGCGCGATGTCGCGCAGCGCGACCACGTAGACGCGCTTGCCATGGCGTCCTTCCTGCGTTTCGCAGTTGGGCTGGCAGCTATGGTTGATCCAGCGCGCATCGTTGCCGTTGACGCCGCCGTCGATGACCTTGCCCGAGGACAGGGCGAAAAAAAAGGTGTGGAAGGGGTCGTCGGGGTTGACCGGGTGCCGCCGGTCGGCTTCCTTGGCGCTGATGCGCTCGCCCGCGTATTCGATGATGCGGGTGCCGGCCGGGATCTTGCGGGCGGCGAAGATGCCCGTGCCGTGGACCTTGGAACGGCGGACCTTGTACCAAGGCTTTTCGATGTCGGTCATGATGCGCGCGGTCAGAGGGATTTCTTGATGCCGAAGCAGTGCGACTCGTCGGGAAAGACGCCGTTGCGCACTTCGTCGGCGTAGGCGGCCACGGCCTGGCGCACCGCGCCGCCGATGTCGGCGTAGCGCTTGGCGAACCTGGGCGCGCGCTCGGACAGGCCCAGCAGGTCTTCGGTGACCAGCACCTGCCCGTCGCAGGCCGGCGAGGCGCCGATGCCGATGGTGGGGATGGCCAGCGCCTCGGTGATCTGGCGGGCCAGCGGTTCGGCGATGCCTTCGAGCACGACCGCGAAGGCGCCTGCCGCTTCGTGGGCCCGGGCATCGGCCAGGATGCGGGCGGCCGATTCGTCGTTCATGCCCTGGGCGCGGAACCCGCCCATGGTGTTGACGTATTGCGGCATCAGCCCCACGTGCGCCATGACCGGGATGCCGCGCTGGACCAGGAAGGCCACCGTGGAAGCCAGGGCCTGCCCGCCTTCGAGCTTGACCGCGGCCGCGCCGCTGACCGACAGGATGCGCGCCGCGTTGCGAAAGGCCAGTTCGGGCGACTCCTGGTAGCTGCCAAAGGGCATGTCCACCACCACGCAGGCCTGGGCGGTGGACCTGACCACCGCCTGGCCGTGGGCGGCCATCTGTTCGACCGTGATCGACAGGGTGTCGGGATGTCCGTAGGCCACCATGGCCGTGGAGTCGCCCACCAGGATGAAGTCCAGCAGCGGGTCGATCAGGCGCGCGATGGCCGCGTTATGGGCGGTCAGGGCGGCGATCTTGCGCTGGCCCTTGCAGGCCATCAGCTGCGGGACGGTCGTACGCTTGACGGAAGTGTGCACGCTCATGGGGTAAGGATGCCGGTCTGCCAAAGCGGGCAGTGTAGCGTGACGGCATGAATAGACAAGTCGGCGGGCGCGTATACTGGCATGTTGCCGGCGCTCCCGGGGGCCGGTTTCCCGTCCACCTTCCGCATCCGCTGCGTCCCATGGCCCAGAACCTGTCCAAGATCACCACCATCGAAGACCTTCGCGTCATTGCCAAGCGCCGTGTGCCGCGCATGTTCTACGACTACGCGGATTCGGGAGCCTGGACGGAAAGCACCTATCGCGCCAACGAGCAGGACTTCCAGCGGATCAAGCTGCGCCAGCGCGTGGCCGTGAACATGGAAGGGCGCAGCCTGCGCACCACGCTGGCCGGTTTCGATGCGGTGATGCCCGTGGCCATCGCCCCGACCGGCCTGACCGGCATGCAGCATGCCGACGGCGAGATACTGGGCGCGCGCGCGGCCGCCGAGTTCGGCGTTCCCTTCACCTTGTCGACCATGAGCATCTGCTCGCTCGAGGACGTGGCCGAAGGCACGGGCCGCAAGCCCTTCTGGTTCCAGCTCTACGTGATGCGCGACCGCGCCTTCATCGAGAACCTGATCGATCGCGCCAAGGCCGCTGGCTGCACGGCGCTGGTGCTCACGCTGGACCTGCAGATCCTGGGCCAGCGCCACAAGGACATCAAGAACGGCCTGTCGGCGCCGCCCAAGCCCACGCTGCGCAATCTGGTCAACCTGGCCACCAAGCCGCGCTGGTGCCTGGGCATGCTCGGCACCCGGCGCCGCACCTTCGGCAACATCGTCGGCCATGCCAAGGGCGTGGGAGACCTGTCCTCGCTATCGTCCTGGACCGCCGAGCAGTTCGACCCGCGCCTGTCCTGGGCCGACGTCGAATGGATCAGGCAGCGCTGGGGCGGCAAGCTCATTCTCAAGGGCATCCTGGACGTCGAGGATGCGCGCCTGGCGGCCGACAGCGGCGCCGACGCGCTCATCGTCAGCAACCATGGCGGGCGCCAGCTCGACGGCGCGCAGTCCTCCATCGCGGTGCTGCCTTCGATCGCCGACGCCGTGGGCAGCCGCATCGACGTGTGGATGGACGGCGGCGTGCGTTCGGGCCAGGACGTGCTCAAGGCGGTGGCCCTGGGCGCAAAGGGCGTGATGATCGGCCGCCCCTTCCTGTATGGCCTGGGCGCCTATGGGCAGGCCGGCGTCACGCGCGCGCTGGAAATCATCTACCGCGAGGCCGACGTCACCATGGCCCTGTGCGGCCGGCGCAATATCTCGGAAGTCGATCGCAGCATCCTGGTGCCGGGCACCTATCCGGCCTGAGCGGCAGGGCCCGGCCCCTTGGGCACCAGCGGCAGCGGCATTTCCTTGAGCCGGCGCAGCACGAACGAGGACTTGCTGTGCCGGATGCCGGGGATGCGGTAGAGCTGCTCGCGCAGCAGCCGTTCGTAGTCGCGCGTGTCCCGCACGGCGATGCGGATGAAATAGTCGTAGTCGCCCGATACCAGGAAGGCCTCGAGAACCTCGGGGATGTCGGCCAGGGCCCGGCCGAACTCGTACAGCGTCTCTTCGCTGTGGCTCTCCAGCGTCACATGCACGATGACCGTGTCCATGTAGCCGAGCATGGCCGGATCGATGTCCACCGTATAGCCGCGTATCACGCCGGCCGTTTCCATGCGCTTGATGCGGTTCCAGCACGGCGTGGACGACAGGCCCACCGCCGCGCCGATCTCGTTCAGGCTGGCGCGCGCATTGCCTTGCAGCACCTTCAGTATGGCCAGGTCGAACTTGTCCAGGTTCATTTTTCTTGCATGGCGCCAGTTCAAGGAATGATTTTCCAATCATACCGGTTATGGCTGGAAAAGAAGAGAAATATTCCGGGGTTTCATCCCTAGAATGTTCACATGAACGATCGCCTCCACTCCGCCGCCCTGGCCAGCCTGGCCGCCCCGTCCCCGGACGCCTCCCAACCGCCTGCCGCCCGCAACGGCGCGCAGATCCTGCTGGACACCCTGATCGAATGCGGCGTGGACACGGTCTTCGGCTACCCGGGCGGGGCCGTGCTGCCGCTGTATGACGCGCTGCATGCCGAACCGCGCCTGCGCCACGTGCTGGTGCGCCACGAGCAGGCGGCCGTGCATGCGGCCGAGGGCTACGCCCGCACCACCGGGCGGACCGGCGTGGTGCTGGTCACCTCGGGGCCCGGGATGGCCAACACCACCTCGGGGCTGCTCGATGCCATGTGCGACTCCATCCCGGTGCTGTGCATCAGCGGCCAGGTGGCGACCACGGCCATCGGCACCGACGCCTTCCAGGAGTGCGATGCGCTGGGCATCTCGCGTTCGATCACCAAGTGGAATACGCAGGTGCAGGCGGCTGCCGACGTGGCCGACGTGGTGCGCCGCGCGATGGCGCTGACCCGCCAGGGCCGGCCCGGGCCGGTGCTGGTGGACGTGCCCAAGGACGTGCAGCTGGCCCTGCCGGCCCACGGCGGCGTGATGGAGGCGGCGCACACGCAGGCCGCGCAGGCCCGGGCGCGCCGCCATGCCCGCCGCGCCACCCCCAAGCTGCCGGCCTCGGCGCTGCGCCGCGCCGCGCAGATGATCCGCGAGGCGCGCCGGCCGGTGTTCTATGGCGGGGGCGGGCTGATCAATTCGGGCACCGCCGCCTGCCAGGCCTATACGCAGCTGGTGCGCGAGACCGGCGCGCCCTGCACGCTTACGTTGATGGGCCTGGGCGCGTTTCCGGCCAGCGATCCGCAGTTCGTCGGCATGCTGGGCATGCACGGCACGCTGGAGGCCAACCTGGCCATGCACGAGGCCGACCTGGTGGTCTGCGTGGGCGCGCGTTTTGACGACCGCATCACCGGCAAGCTTTCCGAGTTCTGCCCGCACGCGCGCAAGATACACCTGGACATCGACCCGACCTCCATCAACAAGGTGGTGCGTGTGGACGTGGCCATGGTGGGAGACTGCGAGCCGCTGCTGCTGGCGCTGCGCGAGGCCGTGGCCGCGCCGGGGCCCTTGCCGGCCGCGCGGCTGGATGATTGGTGGGCGCGCATCGGCCGCTGGCGCGCGCGCGACTGCCTGGCGTACACGCCCGATGCCGCGCGCATCCTGCCCCAGCACCTGATGCATACGCTGGACGCGGCGCTGGCCGGGCGCCAGGCCATCGTCTCCACCGACGTGGGCCAGCACCAGATGTGGGCGGCGCAATACCTGAAGTTCGATGCGCCCTACCGCTGGCTGACCTCCGGCGGCGCCGGCACCATGGGCTACGGCCTGCCGGCCGCCCTGGGCGCGCAGGTGGCCCACCCCGGCCGCACCGTGGTGTGCGTCAGCGGCGATGCCTCGGTGCTGATGAACATCCAGGAGCTGGCCACCGCGCGCCAGCACCGCTGCCCGGTCAAGGTCGTGCTGTGCAACAACGGCTACATGGGCATGGTGCGCCAGTGGCAGGAGCTTATCCACGGCGGGCGGCTCAGCCACAGCTACAACGAATCGCTGCCGGACTTCGTGGCGCTGGCACGCGCCTTCGGCTGGGGCGCCGCCCGCGTGGAGCATCCCTCGCAGCTGCAGGCCGCGCTGGACGAATGCCTGGCCTACGACGGCCCGTATTTCCTGGACGTGGTGGTGGCCCAGCAATCCAATTGCTTTCCCATGATGCCCGCGGGCGTGGGGCATCACCGGATCATGCTGGCCGAGGATCTTTGGTACGAGGACAGCGAAGCGCCGGCTTGCGCGGGCGCTTGATGCCGCGCCGCCACAGGCCTAGCCGGCCGGCGCGGCCTGCGGCAGCAGCCGCACGCCCTGCCAGCGCCCGCTGTGCACCAGCTGGCGGATCAGTTCGCACAGCAAGGCCTGGACCACCTGGCAGGTGCGGCTCAATTGCGCGACCTGCGAGACGCACAGCGACATGCGGCGGGTAAAGGCCAGGTCCGAGAATGGCCGCACGGCCAGCGCCGGCGCGGCGCCTTCATGGGATTCGGCGATGGCCGACCAGGGCAGCAGCGTACAGCCGATGCCGGCCCGCACGGCGGCCAGCAGGATGGAGGCCGCGCTGGTTTCGGCCGCCAGCTTCAGCGGCAGGTTGGCGCGGCCCAGGGCCTGTTCGTAGAGCACGCGGATGGAATTCGGAAAGCTGGGCAGCATCAGCGGCAGCGCGGCCACCTCGGCCAGCGACACCGGTCCGCGGCCCGGATGGGCCGGGCCGCACACCAGCATGACGTCCTCGTCCAGGATGGGCGTGACGCGCATGCCCGGCCGGGGCCGCACCTCCATCGCCACGGCGATGTCGGTCTTTTGCTGCGCCACCGCCTCGGCCAGTTCGGCGGTGGCGCCCTCGACCAGTTCGAGCTGGATCTCGGGATAGTCGCGCGAGACCGCCTGCAGCAGCGGCACGGCCAGGATCCGCGAGGTGCTGGTGGGCAGTCCCACGGTGACGTGGCCGGCCGGCGTATCGAAGCCCTGCTGCACGGCCGATTTGGCGTCCTCCAGCTGCCGCAGGATGGCCTTGGCCTGGCGGTACAGGATTTCGCCGGCCTCGGTGGCGCGCGCGCCGGTCGGGCCGCGCACCAGCAGCGGCGTGCCCAGCTCGTCCTCGAGCTTGGCCACGTGCTGGCTCAGCGAGGGCTGGGCCACGTGCAGCGCCTGGGAGGCCGCCGTGATGCTTTCCAGTTCGACGATTCGGGTGTAGTAGCGCAGTTGCCGCAGGTCCATTGCCTAGGTGCCCGGTCCATGGTGTTTCCCTGCTGTGTAACACGGCCGGCCGCGCGCGGGCTCACGGCGCCAGGGGCAACACCAGTTCGGTGCCCTGCAGCCCGCCCAGCGCCAGGGTCACGCGCGGCGGCCGCCCGGGCGGGGTCTGGGGAAAGTGGCCGTCGTCCGCCCCGGCGATCGACAGCCGCAGGCGGCTGCCCGGCTGCAGCGTCCAGGCCACCGGCAGCAGCGGGATCTCGAAAGTCTCCGTACGTCCCGGGGTCAGGCGCTGTGCGTCGGCGCGGCTGTAGCGCCGGTAGGGCCAGCAGGTCCGGTAGTGGGGCGGGGCCTGGGCCGTGGTCCGGTGCAGGGCCCGCAGCATGCCTTCGGTGATGTAGCGCACGCTGCCATCGGGCAGTACCTCGGACAGGTATGCGAAGAACGCCGCATCGCCCTGGTCCGCGGCGGCGCGCAGCCGCAGCAGCGGGTGGCCGCACAGGGCGAGCGGGGCCTGCAGCGGCTCGGTGTCGAAGGCCGGCAGCGCCGCGCAGCGCTCGGCCCAGTCCGGGTAATAGTCTTCGATGTTGGCCGCGCCCAGGCGCTCGTAGCGGGTATGGCGTCCGCTGCTCCAGTCGTAGCGGGTGGCCAGCACGCGCTGCGCGGCCTGGGCCGGCGCAGCTTGCAGCCGGCCTTGCGCATCGGCGTGCAGCGTGGCCTGGGCCGCGCAGGGCGGCCATTGCCCGGCGGCGCGCCAGCATTCGTCGTGCATGCTGAAGTAGTGCACCGGGGCTTCCTGCTCCAGGCCGGTCCGGCGGCCCATCAGGTGCTGGTCGAAAAAGCGCAGCACCTCGGCCAGCAGCGGGAACGCGCTGGCCGGCTGCGCGCGCCAGGGCGAGACATTGGTGCGCGCGCCGTGATCCCAGGGGCCGAGCAGCAGCCGGTCGTGCGGGCCGGCCAGGCTCAGGTAGCGCGAGATCGCGCCGTTGGCGTAGCCGCCGCCGTCGTACCAGCCCGAGATGGAATAGACCGCGACCTCGGGCCCGATCCCCGCATGGTAGTGACAGGGGCTGCAGGCGGCGATGTCCAGGGCCGCATCGTGCAGGGATGCCTCGTCGCGGAAAACGAACTGCGGCGCCAGTTCGGCCATGCTGAAGTTGTGGCGGTGCTCGGCCAGCGCCTGGGCAAGCAGGCTGCCGTCGGCGTCCTCGTCCACCGGTTGCGGGCCTTGCAGGCGCGGGTCGTTGAAATAGGGATAGCGGGCAAGCAGGTCGCGCCTATTCTGGTCCAGGGCTTTCATCAGCGTGTCGTAGTCCTCGACCCAGACCCGCGATAGCAGGCCGCCGGGATAGAGCTGCTCGGCATAGATGTCCGAGACGGCGAACAGCGGCGCGATGGCGCGCACGGCGGGATGGCCCGAGCCGGCCAGAAAGACGGCGGCCGCGCCCAGGTAGGAGATGCCGGTCGAGCCGATCACGCCGTTGGACCAGGGCTGCTGCACGATCCAGTCGGCGATCTGGGCATAGTCGGCGGCCTCGGCCGGCGAGCGCAGGGCATCACGCGTGCCGAAGCTCGCGCCGGTGCCGCGCACGTCCGCCACCACCACGGCGTAGCCGCGCGGCACGAACATGTCGCGGTACTTGGCCGCGTTGGGCGAGGGTTCGGCCGAGCCCGGCGGCTGGACGCGAAAGCGCCGGTTGTAGGGCGTGAAGATGGCGACCGTGGGAAAGGACGCGGGCGATGCGCCCGCGCCGCCGTCGGGCAGGTAGACGTCCACCGCGATCCGGCAGCCGTCGCGCATCGGGACATAGACCGACAGCGGCCGCGCGGGCAGCGCATGGGTGGCGGGCCGCTCGCTCAGGTAGCGGGAAGGAGGCAGGTGCCAGGCGTTGCCGGCGAGGTCGTGATCGGACATGGGAGACAGGCTTGCGGTGTGGCGAACCGCGCCGATGATACGTAGCGCGGCGCGGCGCCCTGAAAAACGAAATAACGATGGCCCCATCGTTATTTCGTATTTGTTGCCGCGCCCCGCCGCTTCCTAGAATGCGGCAGCCTGCGAGCCAGCAGGCGGCGGCGTCCCGGCGCCGGCAACGATAGCCAGGGGAATACCTATGCTCAGAAAAAACGTGCTTGCCTGCTTGGCAACCCTTGCGATGGCCGGCGCGGCGCTTGCGCCGGCCGCTGCGCAACCCTCCTATCCGGCCAGCCCGGTCAGGCTTGTCGTGCCGCAGTCGGCCGGTTCGGGTGGCGACGTGGTGGCCCGCCTGCTGGGCGAGAAGCTGGGCCAGCTGCTGGGCCAGCCCGTGGTGGTGGAAAACCGGCCCGGCGCCAATGGCGTGATCGCGGCCTCGTTCGTGGCCAAGGCCCAGCCCGACGGCTATACGCTGCTGCTCAGCGGCTCGTCGCAGATGGTGTTCAATCCGGCGCTGTACAAGAACCTTCCCTATGACCCGCAGCGCGATTTCACCTATGTCGCGCCGGTGGTCGATACGCCCTTCGTGCTGGTGGCCAGCAAGCACAGCGGCCTGACGGCCTTCGAGCAGGTGGTCAAGGCGGCCCGCGAAAAGCCCGGCTCGCTGACCTATTCCAGCGCCGGGGCGGGCAATTCCACCCATCTTTCGACCGCGATGCTGGCCGACCAGGCCGGCATCGCGCTCCTGCACGTGCCTTTCAAGGGATCGGGTCCCGCGCTGAACGCGGTGATGGGCGGGCAGATCGACCTGATGTCCAGCGTGGTAGGCGCCGCGCTGCCGCAGGTGCAGGCCGGCATGGTCAGGCCGCTGCTCATCATGGGCGCGGACCGCGTGGCCGAACTGCCCGGCGTGCCGACCGCGCAGTCGCTGGGACTGGACCTGCCCAAGCTGCCGAGCTGGTTTGCCTTGATGGGGCCGGCAGGCCTGCCCGGGCCGGTGGTCGAGCGCCTGGGCCAGGCCACGCGCGCGGCGCTGGCCGATCCGGAAATCGTCGCCAAGCTGCAGGCGCTGAACCTGTACGTGGTGCCGGGCACCGGCGGCGAACTGGCCGACAGCGCCCGGCAGGACGCCAAGGTCTGGGGCGAACTGATCCAGCGCCTGGGCGTGCAGGTGGAATAGGGGCAAGCTGCCCGGGCTGCCAGGCGAGGCAGCCCGGGCAGGGCATGCCTTGGGCCGCCGCAAACCGGCCTTCAGCCGTCCCGGTCCACCGCGAAGGGCGACCAGGCCTGGCGCACCGGCATGATCTCCAGCCGGTTGATGTTCAGGTGCGGCGGCAGCGAGGCCACGTAGAAGATCTGCTCGGCGATGTCCTCGGCCGACATGGGCGTGGTGCCGCGGTAGATCTTCTCGGCCGCGTCCTGGTTGCCCTTGTAGCGCACCAGCGAGAATTCGGTCTCGGCCATGCCGGGCGCGATGTCGGTCACCCGCACGCCGGTCTTGATCAGGTCGCAGCGCAGGTTGTAGCTGAACTGCTGCACGAAGGCCTTGGTGGCGCCGTACACGTGCCCGCCCGGATAGGGCCACTGGCCGGCCACCGAGCCGATGTTGATGATGCTGGCGCCCGCGCCCGTCTCGATCAGGCGCGGCAGCAGCGCATGGGTGACGTTGACCAGTCCCGTGACGTTGGTGTCGATCATGGTCTGCCAGTCTTGCAGCGCCACCTCCTGCGCGGGCTGGGCCGCAAGCGCCAGGCCGGCGTTGTTCACCAGGGTGGTGACGGCGGTAAAAGGCCCGGGCAGGGCCTGGACCATATCGGCCACGGCTTGCGCATCGCGCACGTCCAGCACGGCCGTGTGCACGGGCACCTGGCCTTGCAACTCCTGCTTGAGCGCTTCGAGCCGGTCGGCGCGCCGGCCGCAAAGAATCAACGACCAGCCGGCCGCGGCAAAGCGCCGGGCGCTGGCGCGCCCGAAGCCGGAGGTGGCGCCGGTGATGAAGACGACGGGTTTCATGGGTCTGGCTTTCTCTGTTGGGTTGACGAAAGGCGCCGCGGGGCGAGAGCCCGCGCGGGCAAGGCGGGTCAGTCCTTGCGCTCGAGGAACTTGCGCACCCGTTCGGTGGCCGGGCGGGAAAAGAAGCTTTCCGGATCGCCCCGCTCGATGATCTGGCCGCGGTCCAGGAATACGACCTGGTCGGACACCGCGCGGGCGAAATCCATCTCGTGCGTGACCACCATCATCGTATAGCCATCGGCCGACAGGGTGCGCATGACTTCCAGCACCTCGCCCACCCGCTCCGGATCCAGGGCCGAAGTGGGCTCGTCGAACAGCAGCACCTGCGGCTCGATGGCCAGCACCCGGGCGATCGCCACGCGCTGCTTCTGTCCGCCCGAGAGCGTGTGCGGATATTGCGCGGCCTTTTCGGCCAGGCCGACCTTATCGAGCAGCGCCAGCGCTTTCTCGCGCGCCTGGGCGCGCGGCACGCCCTGCACGTGCACCGGCACTTCCATCACGTTCTGCAGCACGTTGAAGTGCGGCCACAGGTTAAAGCCCTGGAACACCATGCCGGTGCGCGCGCGGGCGGCGGCCAGCTGGCGCGCGCGCATGGGCTTGCCGGTGCGCTCGTCCACGCCCATGCGGTGGCCGGCCACGTAGACCTCGCCGCGGTCGGGCTGCTCCAGCCAGTTGATGCAGCGCAAAAGCGTGGACTTGCCCGAGCCCGAGGAGCCCAGGATGCTGATTACCTCGCCCTTGCGCACGGTCATGTCGATGTCGCGCAGCACCTCGTAGCCATCGAAGCTCTTGGACAGGCGCCGGATATGTACGGCAGGGATCTCGTCATTCATGTTCGATGCCTCGCTTGACGCCTGGCTGCCGGGCCAGGCGCACCAGCGCTTCGATGGCCGCGCCGATGATCCAGTACAGGGCGATGGCGACCACGAAGGCCTCCACCGGAATGAAGTAGCGCGATTGCACGGCGTTGGCCGCCGCGGTCAGCTCGGCCACGGTGATGATGCTCAGGAAGGCCGTGTCCTTCAGGCACATGATGTATTGGTTGCCCAGCACGCCGCGGGTGCGCATGGCCAGTTGCGGCAGCACGATGCGCACGAAGGCGCGCCCGCGCGTGTAGCCGTGGGCGTAGGCCGCCTCCAGCGAGCCGGGCGCCAGCGTCAGGCGCGCGCCGCGCAGGATTTCGGCCAGGTAGGCGGCGTGGTACAGGCTTAGCCCCGCCAGGCCGGCCTGCCAGGCGGTCAGGCGCAGGCCGAAGGCAGGCAGGCCGTAGTACAGCAGGTAGGCGAAGATCAGGAAGGGCAGCATGCGCATGGCGTCGATGCCCGCGCGCAGCAGCCGGCGCGCCGGGTTGTCGCGGCCTTCCAGGGCGTAGACCAGCAGGCAGCCCAGCGCGCTGGCGGCCGCGGCCGACAGCACGAACAGGACCAGCGTCGAGACGAAGCCGGCCGCGAAGGTATCGCGCGCGGACCAGACCACGGACCAGTTGCTCATTGCCTTTGCCTCCCGTTCAGCCGGCCAGGCGGCTGGCGTTGCGCTGGGCCCAGGCCTGCAGCCGGACCAGCACGGCGATCAGCGCCATGTAGATGGCGGCCGCGGCCAGTATCGGCGGCAGGGGCTCGTAGGTCACGGCGGCGATGCGGTTGGTGACGCGGCTCAGGTCCACCAGGCCGATGATGGCGATGGCCGGGCTGCCCTTGATCAGGAAGGACATCTCGTTGATCAGGCCGGGCAGGCTGTTTTGCACCATCTGCGGCAGCATGATGCGCCGGAACATCAGCGCCGGCGGCATGCCGCAGGCCAGGGCGGCCTCGCGCTGCTCGCGCGAGAAGCTGCGAAAGGCCGCGCGCCAGATCTCGGCGTTGAAGGCCGAGGTGTTCAGCGTCAGCGCCAGCACCGCCAGGGCCTCGCGGCTGGCCGGCAGGCCCACCGCCGGCGCGGCCAGGAACAGGAACAGCACCAGCGTGACCAGCGGAGTCACGCGCGCCAGGCTGATCCAGGCAGCCACGATCTGGTCGATCACCGGGATGCGGGCCATCCTGAGCAGGGCCAGGCCCAGCCCCAGCACCACGCCCAGCGCGATCGACAGGCCGGAGATCCAGGCGGTCAGCCAGGCTCCTTCTAGCAGCATGCGCCAGGCGTGCGCGTCCATATGGGTCGCCCGCGCCCGTGCTACTGCAGGCCCGCGAGGCGGTGGAACTGCTCGACCGTGGTGATCGGCTCGGTGGGCAGGTCCGGGAAGGTCTCGCCGAACCACTTCTCCTGCAGCGCGGCCAGCCGGCCGCTGTCGCGGATGTGGGTCATGAAGCCGGCCATGAAGTCGCGCAGCCCCGGGCTGTTCTTGGGGATGGGCCAGGCCGCGAAGCCGTCGCCCGACACCGCCACGCCTTTCTCGAAGACCTTGGGCCGCGCCTTGACAAGGTCGTTGACCGAGATCACCGCGTTGATGACGTAGTCCAGCCGGCCATTGGCCAGGTCGGCGTAGGCTTCCGGATAGGACTGGTACTGCACCACCTGGCCCAGCTTGCCGCCCGTCTGCGCCAGCATCTTCTCCAGTTCGGGCAGGCGCGCCAGCAGGGCGCTGCCGGCCTGCAGGCCGACCGTCTTGCCGCTCAGGCTGGCCACGTCCGAGAGCCTGTCGTCGCCAGCGCGCTTGACGTAGTAGTGCTGGGCCGAGGCGAAGGGCGGGGCGAAATCGAACACCCGCAGGCGCTCGTCGGTGACCAGCGCCCCGGTGAAGGCCATGTCGTATTGCCCGCCAGAGACCGCGGCCAGCAGGCCCGTCCAGGGCAGGATCTCCTGGCGTATCTCGAACTTGGCGTAGGCCTTCAGGTCTTCGAGCAGCTCGGCATGAAAGCCCGAGGGCTTGCCTTCGGCGATGAAGTTGAAGGGCGCGTAGTCGTCCTCGGTGGCGACTGTCATGGTCCCGCGTTTTTCGATATCGGCCAGGTCGGCATGCGCCGGCGCGGCCAGTATCAGGCCGGCCGCCAGCAGGGCGCCGCGCCAGGCAGCGCGGTGCCGGGCCAGCAGGTCGGAGAGCATCGGAAGAGAGTGTTTGCGCATGGCGTTCCCCTTGGAAGTGGCTCTGGTCTCCTTCCCTCGCTCTTGGATCTCGGCGGTCCCGGGCATCTTAGGGGCGAGCCCGGCGCGGCCGATAGGGACAGTTGCGGCCAGTGCGCTGGCCAGCTGCCGCGCCGCTGGCCCGGATATTGCTTGCAGGCGGAGCGGTGCAGATCGCAGCGCAGGAACCCGCCGTCATGATCGATCACTACTTTCACCTGGACTTTCGCCACGAACGCGGCTTGCAGGAGCAGTTGCGCGAGTCGCTGGTCGACGCCATCCTGCATGGCATCTTCCCGCCGGACGAGCCGCTGCCTTCGTGCCGCCAGCTCTCGCAGCAGCTGTCGGTCTCGCGCAATACCGTGGCACTGGTCTACGAGAGCTTGCTGGAGAAGGGCTATCTGCAAAGCCGGCCGCGCAGCGGCTACTACCTGCATCCGGACTACCGGCAGGTCGGCCAGGCCGCGCCCGGCATGCCCCGCACCGGGGCGCAGGCCGGCGGCCATGAACCAAGGTGGAGCGCGCGGCTGCAGCGCCAGCCCAGCCTGCGCCAGGGTGTGCTGCGCCCGAGCAACTGGCGCCAGTACGACTATCCCTTCGTCTACGGCCAGGCCGATCCCGACCTGTTTCCCCTGGCGGACTGGCGCCGCGCCAGCCGCGAAATGCTGCGCGCCGGCCGCCACGGCGGCTGGATCGGCGATGCCATGGACCAGGACGATCCCGAGCTGATCGAGCAGCTGCGCACGCGCGTGCTGCCCAAGCGCGGCATCCGCGCCTCGGCCGGCGAGATCCTGGTGACGCTGGGTTCGCAGAACGCGCTGGCGCTGATCGCGCAGCTGCTGATGGGGCCGGGCGTGCGCGTGGGCATCGAAAGCCCGGGCTTTCGCGACGCCTGGAACATTTTCGAGATGCAGGGTGCGCAGGTGTCGCTGCACCAGGTGGACGAGCAGGGCATCCGCATCGACGAGCGCCTGGCGCGCTGCGACTACGTCTACGTGATGCCCAGCCACCAGGTGCCCACCGGCGTGACGCTAAGCCCGGCGCGCCGCACGCGGCTGTGGAGCCAGGCCCACCGGCGCGACCAGGTCATCATCGAGGACGACTACGACGCCGACCTGGACCTGGCCAGCCATCCGCTGCCCGCGCTCAAGGCCGATGACCGGCACGGCCGCGTCATCTACCTGAGCAGCCTGTCCAAGTGCCTGGCGCCGGGCCTGCGGCTGGGCTACCTGGTGGCCGACGAGGAACTGGTGCGCGAGCTGCGCGCGCTGCGCCGGCTGATGTACCGCCATCCGCCGCTGAACAACCAGCGCCTGCTGGCGCTGTTCCTGGCGCAGGGCGACTACGACGCGCACCTGCGGCGCTATCGCGCGGCGCAGCGGCGCAAGCACGACCTGTTGCGCACGGCCATCGACCGGCGCCTGGGCAGCTGCCGCTATGCCGACGGTGCGGGTGCGGCGGCGTTCTGGCTGCGCGCCCCGGCCGGGATCAACACGCAGAAGCTGACCTGGGCGGCTTCGCGCCGCAGCGTCATGATCGAGCCGGGGTTTCGCCACTTTTTTGGCGAGGCGCCCGACGACCGCCACTTCCGCCTGGGCTTTCAGGCCATCCCGGCCGAGCGCATCGAGCCGGGCATCGCCTTGCTGGCCGAGGTGATGGACAGGATATGAGGTCGGGGCCCTAGGCGCTTGCCTGGCCCAGCACGCCGTCCAGCACGTCCAGCGCCTGTTCTACCTGGGCGGCGGTCACGATGCACGGCGGGGCCAGGTGGATGCGGTTCTCGACCAGGAAGGCCAGCAGGCCGGCGTCCAGCAGCGCCCGGCGCACCGCGGCCATGCGCGCCGGCGGCAGGGGTGCGCGGGTCGAAGGGTCGGCCACCAGTTCCAGCGCCCAGAACAGCCCCAGGCCGCGCGCCTGCCCGATGACGGCATGGCGCGCGGCCAGCTCGCGCACGCCCGGTCCCAGGACCTCCTGGCCGATGCGCCGGGCGTTGCCCACCATGTCCTCTTCCTGCATGGCATCGAGGGTGGCGACGATGGCCGCCATCGCCAGCGGATGGCCCGAGTAGGTCAGCCCGCCGGGAAAGTAGCGGTCGTGGAAATGCTCGCAGATCCGCTCGGAGACGATGACGCCGCCCGCCGGGACATAGCCCGAGTTCACCCCCTTGGCGAAGGTGATGAGATCGGGCGTGACGCCGAAATGCTCGTGGGCCAGCCAGGCCCCGGTGCGGCCGAAGCCGGCCATGACTTCGTCCAGGATCAGCAGCAGGCCGAACTCGTCGGCCAGGGCGCGCACGCCGGGCAGATAGCCGGGCGGGGGCACGAGCACGCCGGCCGTGCCCGGGACGGATTCGAGCAGGATGGCAGCCACGCTGGCCGGCCCCTCGCATTCGATCACGCGGCGCAGGTGGCGCAGCGCCCGCTCGCATTCCTCGTCCTGCGTCTGCGCCTGGAACTCGCTGCGGTACAGGTAGGGCGTGAAGAAATGCACATGGCCGCGCGAATACTCGTTGGGCACGCGGCGCGGGTCGCCGGTGGCCACGATGGCCGCGCCGGTATTGCCATGATAGGAGCGGTAGGCCGAAAGAATCTTGTCGCGGCCCGTATACAGTCGCGCCATGCGCATGGCGTTCTCGTTGGCGTCGGCCCCGCCGTTGGTGAAAAACACCTTCTGAAAGCCCTGCGGCGCGCGCGCCAGGATGCGCTGGGCCGCCTGGCCGCGCACCGCCGTCGCATGGGCCGGCGCCAGGGTGCACAGCTGCGCGGCCTGTTCCTGGATGGCGCGCACCACCTTGGGATGCTGGTGGCCGATGTTGGTGTTGATCAGCTGGCTGCTGAAATCCAGGTACTCGCGTCCTTCGTAGTCCCACAGCGTGCAGCCGCTGCCGCCGGCGAAGGCCAGCGGATCGAGCTGGCCCTGGACCGACCACGAATGAAAGACGTGGCGCAGGTCCAGTTCGCATGCCTGCCTGTTGGTGATGCCGTCGAATTGCTTCATGGATAGTCCTTGCCGATGCCTGCGCGCCAAGCCGGCGTGCGCGCCCCGCCTGGCGGCCACTATAGGGCAGCGGCGCGCCGCCCTATAGAGCCAGATCGCGCCGGCCCATGGGCCAGCGCGCGTGCGCGGCGGCAGGCCGGGCGGCGCGCCGTCAGCCGGCGGCGCCCGCGGTCTTGGCGGCTGCCTTCGCCGCTTTCTTGGCGGGCGCCTTCTTAGCCGCGGCCTTTTTCGCCGCGGCCTTCTTGGCGGGGGCTTTCTTGGCCGCAGCCTTTTTGGCCGCTGCCTTTTTGGCTGGCGCCTTCTTTGCGGCCGTCGCACCGGCCGGCGCGCCCGCCACGGCCCCCGCCGCCTTGCCAGCCGGCGTCTTGCGCCCGGGCTTCTCGGGCCGCGGCTCGAACTCGAAGCCGATCTTGCCGTCGGCCTGGCGCGAGAGATAGGCCTTGAACTTGCGGTTGGTGCGGCTGGAGACGAAGCCGTCGAGCAGGTCGGTGCGGCCTTCGGCCAGCAGCTTGGCCATCTGCCCGCGCGAGATCTCCTGCTGCAGGATGACCTTGCCCGAACGGAAGTCGCAGCTGCGCTGCGGCCCCACGGATTTCTCGCAGACGTAGCTCATGCCGTGCTCGAACACGCGCGCCGAGCACTTGGGGCAGGGGCCCAGCGGCTCGGACTGAGAGAAATCCACCGGCTCGTCGTTCTGCTCGTCGTTCTGGCCGAAGTCGAATTCGAGCTTGCAGTCGGCATCGAGCTTGAGGATGGCCGCGAAGGGGCGGCCCATCTTGCTGATGAAGCCCGACAGCGGGCCGATCTCGCGCTTGGCCAGCAGTTCCTCGACCTCGGGCAGCTCGAAGGTGCGCCCGCCCGGATGCTTGCCGATGGAAAAATCGCAGTTCGTGCAGGCGTAGCGGCGGTAGTTTTCCTTGACCACGCCGCCGCACTTGGGGCAGGGCGTGCTCAGGGTGGCGTAGTCGCCGGGCACGGTGTCGCGGTCGTATTCCTTGGCGCGCTTGACGATGACTTGCGTCATCTGCGCGATCTCGCGCATGAAGGCGTCGCGGTCGAGCTGGCGCTGCTCGATCTGCTTGAGCTTGTGCTCCCATTCGCCGGTGAGCTCGGGCGAGGTCAGCTCGGCCACGTCCAGGCCCGAGAGCAGCGTCATCAGCTGGCGCGCCTTGGCCGTGGGCACCAGGTCGCGGCCCTCGCGGCGCAGGTATTGCTCGTTGATCAGCCCTTCGATGATGGCCGCGCGCGTGGCCGGCGTGCCCAGGCCGCGTTCGGACATGGCCTCGCGCAGCTCTTCGTCCTCGACCAGCTTGCCGGCGCCTTCCATGGCCGAGAGCAGCGTGGCTTCGTTGTAGCGGGGCGGCGGCTTGGTGGCCAGCGGCACGGCCTGGACTTCCTCGGTGCGGACCGGCTCGTTCTCGGCCACGGCGACCAGGCTGCCTTCCTCGCCCTGCGCCTCGCGGCCGTAGATGGCCAGCCAGCCGGGCGAGACCAGCACCTTGCCCTCGGTCTTGAAGACGTGCCCGGCCACGTGGGTCTGGCGGGTGGTCAGGCGAAATTCGGCCGGGGGGAAGAACACCGCCAGGAAGCGCTTGACCACCAGGTCGTAGAGCTTGGCCTCGGCCTCGCTCAGGTCGCGCGGCACCTGCAGCGTCGGAATGATGGCGAAGTGGTCCGATACCTTCTTGTTGTCGAAGATGCGCCGGTTGGGCTTGACCCAGCCCTGCGAGACGACGCGCGCCGCGTGCGGGCGCAGCGCGCCGGTCAGCGCCGACTCGGCCTGCGCCAGGTTGCCGATGGTGTCCTTGACCGTGCCCAGGTAGTCCTCGGGCAGGTAGCGCGAGTCGGTCCGCGGATAGGTCAGCGCCTTGTGCCGCTCGTACAGCGACTGCGCCAGCGCCAGCGTGGTCTTGGCCGAGAAGCCGAAGCGGCCGTTGGCCTCGCGCTGCAGCGAGGTCAGGTCGAACAGCGCCGGCGACATCTGCGTCGAAGGCCGCGATTCCTCGGTGACGGTGCCGGCCTGGCCGCGGCAGGCGGCGACCACGCTTTGCGCGGCCGCCTGCGACCACAGGCGCGACTCGCGTTTTTCGGGATCGCGTTCGTCCTTGACGAACTTGGGATCGAACCAGCGGCCCTCGTACAGGCCGGCGGCCGCCACGAAGGTGGCCCGTACTTCCCAGTAGTCGCGCGAGACGAAGCGGCGGATGCGTTCCTCGCGCTCGGCCACGATGGCCAGGGTGGGCGTTTGCACGCGTCCGACCGGCGTCTTGAAGAAGCCGCCGTCCTTGCTGTTGAAGGCCGTCATGGCGCGCGTGCCGTTGATGCCCACCAGCCAGTCGGCCTCGGCGCGCGAGCGGGCCGCGGCCTCCAGCGGGCGCAGCGCCTCGTCTTCGCGCAGGTTCTCGAAGGCCTCGCGGATGGCCGCCTGGGTCATGGACTGCAGCCACAGGCGCTTGACCGGCTTGCTGGTGCCGGCGTACTGGACGATGTAGCGAAAGATCAGCTCGCCTTCGCGCCCGGCGTCACAGGCGTTGATCAGGCTGTCCACGTCCTTGCGCTTGATCAGGCGCACCAGCAGCTTGAGCCGCTCGGCCGATTTCTTGTCGGCCGGGCCCAGCTCGAACTCGGGCGGGATCACCGGCAGGTGCGTGAAGCTCCATTTGCCCTTGACCGGATCGTTGGGCGCCACCAGCCCCAGCAGATGGCCGATGCTGGACGCCAGCACGTAACGTTCGCTTTCAAAATAGTCGCCTTCGCGAGCGAAGCCTCCCAGCGCGCGCGAGATATCGAGAGCCACTGAGGGCTTCTCGGCAATGATCAATGTTTTAGCCATGCGGTTCCAAAGGCGACGATCGTCGCGATAGCGCGGGAATATTAAGTGCGGAGTTTCGCGCGGTGCAAGTCGGGGCCGGAGCAGGCGGTCCGTACCGAACCATAGCGCAAATGCGGCCGGCCCCCGCCGCGCTGCGCCATAATCGTGATTTCACCATCCCGGCGCCCGGCCCCTGTCCGGCGCCGGCTTGCCAAGGAGCGCCATGCCGGACGCCACGATGCAAGCCCCCCTGCAAAGCGCGGTGCGCTGGCAGCGTTTCCTGTCGGCCACCGCGCTGGGCTTGTCGGTCGTCCTGCTGGCCAGCGCGCTGGTATGCCTGGTGGCGGCCAATTGGCCGGCCTTGCCGGTATGGGCCCGGCTGTCCGGCGCCCAGGCGCTGCTGGTGCTTTGCGTGGCGCTCGCCCTGGCGCTGGGGCGCCGGCGCGCCCGGCCGGCCAGCGCCCTGCGCAGCCGCGCCTGGCGCGCGGCCCTGTTGCTGGCCGGCCTGGTGCTGGGCGCATTGCTGGCGCTGCTGGGCCAGACCTACCAGACCGGCGCCGATACCTGGCAGCTGTTCGCATGGTGGGCCGCCTTGCTGCTGCCCTGGGCCTGGGCAGGCGGCACCGCCCTGTGGATACTCTGGCTGCTGGTGGCCAACGTGGCCCTGCTGTGCCTGCTGGGCGAGCGCACCCCGCTGGGCTGGCTCAGCGTGACCGGCTCGCCGCTGGCCGCCCTGGTGCTGGGCGGCTTCAATTTCCTCGTGCTGGGCGCCTGGGAGGCCATCGGCCTGGCGCGCGGCCTGCGCGCGCGCACCGGCCCGCGGCTGGCCGCGGCCCTGGCGCTGGGCGCCTTGACCGCCAGCGTCGCGGTAGGCGCGCCGCTGCCGGCCAACTGGCTCGTCCTGCTGGCGCTGTTCGCCGGCCTGGCGGCCTGGTACCGGCGCGTGCGGCCCGATCGCGTGGTGCTGGCCTGTATCGTGCTATGCGTGATGCTCGTCTCCTTGCGCGCGGCCAGCCACTGGCTGTGGATGCTGCTGCCGGGCCCGGCCGTCGCCTTGCCGCTGGCGGCCCTGCTGCTGGCCCAGGCGGCCTGGGCGGCGCGCTGGCTCGGGCGCGGGGCCGGCGGCGTGCAGGGCGGACAGGCGGACGCGGCCGCCGCGCCTGCCTGGTATGTCCAGGCATTGCTTGCTTTCGGCGCCTGGCTGTCCAGCGTGCTGCTGCTGGGCTTTGCCGTCTCCTCCGGCCTTTTCGGCCTGGACAACGCGCTGCCCGCCGGCCTGGCCCTGTGCGTGACGGCGGCCGTGGCGCTGCGGCTGCTGCCGGCCCGATGGGTGTTCCTGCGGCAGGCGGCGGTGGCCGTGGCCGCCGGTTCGGCGGCGCTGGCGCTGGCCGGCTTGCCCTGGTTCAGCAGCGGCGAGCCCGCCGCCGGCCATTGGGCCGGCGCGTTCGGCATGCTGGCCCTGCTTTATGCCGCCGCGCCGGACCGCACCTTGCGGCTGCTGTGCGCGCTGGGCATGGCCGGCGCCTGCGCCGCCGGTTTCTTCGCCCTGCATGCGGACAGCGGCTTGCTGCGCTGGCTGTTCGAGCCCTCGTCCGGCGACGCCCTGCGCACCCGGCTGGTGCCGGTGGCCGTGCTGGCCTGGGGGGCGGCGGCCGCCTTCCTGCTGGCCTACGCGCCCGAGCGCCCGCGCACGGCCCAGGCGCTGGCGCCGCTGGCCTGGGCCTGGATGCTGGCGGCGCAAGGCTATGCCTGGATCGCCGGGGGCGTGCCGCTGTCCGAGCTGCCCGCCCTGTGGGCCCTGTACCGGCCCGCCGCCTTGGCGGCGCTGGCCATCGTGCTGCTGCCGGTCTGCTGCCTGGCCCTGCTGGCCAGCACCGAATCGGACGAGCCCCAGGGCGGGCTGAGCGCCCCGTGGCGCGCCGGGGCCTGCCTGGGCGTGCTGGCGCTGGCGCTGCTCTGGACCGCGTCGCCGGGCATCTCGCTGGCGCTGAGCTGGCTGATACTGGGCCAGGGCCGCGCGCGCCGCCACCTGGCCGCCTTTGGCGCCGTGGCCGGCTTGCTCTACCTGATCCAGTATTACCACCACCTGCAGGTGCCGCTGCTGGGCAAGGCCTTGTGGCTGGCGGCCGCCGGCGCCCTGGCCCTGCTGCTGTTCGTGCTGGCGGCCGCGGCGGCGCGCCGCGCGCTCAGGGTGCAGGCCACGGCGCCCGCGCCGGCGCCCCCGGCCCGCGTGCGGCGCCGCTACCACTGGCGCGCCGCCATGGTGGTGCTGGGCCTGGCGATGGCGCTGGGCCTGAGCAACGGCAGCATCTGGCTGCGCGAACGCACGCTGGCGCATGGGCAGGTGGTGCGGCTGGCGCTGGCGCCGGCCGATCCGCGCAGCCTGATGCAGGGTGACTACATGGCGCTGGATTTCGAGGTCGCCGTGCAGATGATGCGGCTGCGCCCGCCCAGGGCGGCGCCCGATACGCCGTACTTCGAGGTGCCCCGGGACGGCTATCTGATCCTGCGGCCCGATGCCCAGGGCGTGGCGCGCCTGGTCCGGCTGCAGCAAAGCCCGCAGCCGCGCGGCCAGGGCGAGATCGCGCTGCGCTACCGCAAGCGCGCCGGCCGGGTCCATGTGGTCACCAACGCCTACTTCTTTCCCGAGGGGCAGGCGCACCGCTACCAGGGCGCGCGTTATGGCGAGTTTCGCGTCAACGAATACGGCACCGGCCTGCTGGTGCGCCTGCTGGACGAGCGGCTCGAACCGCTTTAGCGCCCGGCTGGGCGGTGGGGCTGCCTGCCCGCTGCGCACGCCGGCCGGCGTCTCAGGCGCGGGCGTCCAGGCGCCGCTCGCCAAAGCGCCGCGCCCAGTGGGCCGTGGCCTGCGGCCAGAAAGCCGCCAGGTCCCGCGCCGGCAGCGCCGGCAGGCCCAGCTGGCGCCAGGCCGCTTGCAGGGTATCGAGCGGCCGCGAAAGGTCCAGCGCCGGCGCGCCGTTCTGCTTGGACAGCTTCAGGCCGCGCTCGTCGTACACCAGCGGCACGTGCATGACGCGCGGCGCCGGCACGCCCAGCAGGCGCGCCAGCACCCGCTGGCGGGCCGTCGAGCCGAGCAGATCCTGGCCGCGCACCACGTCGGTGACGCCTTGCGCGGCATCGTCCACCACCACCGCCAGCTGATAGGCCCACAAGCCGTCGGCGCGGCGCAGCACGAAGTCGCCGATGGCCTGAGAGACATCCTGCTCTTGCGGCCCGAGCCAGCGGTCGTCGAAACGTTCCGTGCCCTCGGGCACGCGCAGCCGCCAGGCGCGCGGGACGCGGCCGGGCGGCAGGCCGTTGCGGCAGGTGCCGGCATAGGGACGCTCGCCCTCGGGCAGCTGGCCGTGGCGCTGCAGGGCCGAATCGGCGATCTCGCGGCGGGTGCAGCCGCAGGGGTAGACCCTGCCTTGCTCGGCCAGCTGCTGCAGGGCGGTTTCGTAGGCGGCGTCGCGTTGCGACTGCCAGATCACCGGGCCGTCCCAGTGCATGCCCAACGCGCGCAGCTGGTCCATGATGCAGCGGTCGGCGCCCGGCACGGCGCGCGGCTTGTCCACGTCTTCGATGCGCAGCAGCCAGCGGCCATGATGCGCGCGCGCGTCCAGGTAACTGGCCAGGGCGGCGACCAGCGAGCCTTCGTGCAGCGGACCGCTGGGACTGGGCGCGAAACGGCCGACGTAGCTCAATGCAGGCGGCGGCCGCCTTCGTCGTCGAGCAGTTCTTCGAGGACGAGGTTGTCGATCTCGGCCTCCTGGCTCCAGAGCACCATCAGCGCGATGATCTTGAGTTTTTCCAGCGAGACGGGCGATTCGTCGATGGCCATGGCGCGGTCGATCACGATCTCGCGCAGCGGCGCGGGCAGCACCCCGGCCGACTCCAGGAAGGCCACGAAGCCGATGGCCTCGGAACCCAGCTGGGCATATTCGGTGTCGGCGTAGACGCGGGTGCCCGTGGCGGGCGACTGGGCCAGTTCGACGCAGCGTTCGGTGGTCTCGGCCAGGCCGTAGAGCCAGCCCAGCGCATCGTCGATGTCCTCGTGCTCGAAGCCCGCGGCGACCAGGCGCCGGGTGAGGACGTCCGCCGCGGGACAGGCTTGCGGCGTGTAGTAATTTTCGAACAGGTAAACCAGAATGTCGTACATATATCGTGCAGCTCGGTTGACCCCGTCGCGCCCCCGGGCGTGCAGCCACCGACGGCTTGAACGTAACTTTACTCTACGCTGATTTGTCATGCCGGGCAACTTGAGCGCCGGGCGCTTTGCGGCGATGCAGCAAGCCCCCTCGGGCGGGGCGCGACCGTCGCCTTAAAGGGACCGACCCCCAATCGACGCTTGCATCCTGGGGCGGTCCGGCCGTTTGCGCTGCGATGCAGCATGCAATACAGTGATTGCTGGCGATCGTCCCATCACAATAATTTCAGGATCAGGTTTTCATGTCCGCCGCCCTAGCCACCCTGCTGACGCAGTATCTGGACCAGCAGCAGGAACACCAGACGGATTTCCTGCGCGAGCTGGTCCGGGCGCCGTCCGACAACCCGCCGGGCAACTGCGCCAGCCACGGCCAGCGCCTGCAGGCGCTGCTCGCCTCGCTGGGACTGGCGGTCGAGGCCTTCAGCGTGCCGGCCGAGGAAGTGCGCGCCAACAGCATGATCTCGGCCACCAACCTCATCGTGCGCCATGCCTTCGGCTCGGGCGGGCCGGTGGTGGCCCTGAACGCGCACGGCGATGCGGTGCCGCCCGGCCTGGGCTGGCGGCGCGATCCCTACGCGGCGCGCATCGAGGACGATCCCGAGCACGGCCCGGTCATGTACGGGCGCGGCGTGGCGGTCTCCAAGTCGGACATCGCCGCCTACACCTGGGTGCTGCTGGCGCTGCGCGAGGCCGAGCGCCAGGGCGCCCGCCTGCGCGGGCGCATCGAGCTGCACTTTACCTACGACGAGGAAGCGCGCGGCGAAATCGGCCCCAAGTGGCTGCTGGCCCGCGAGCTGACCTGTCCGGACTATGCCATCTGCGCCGGCTTTTCCTATGCCGTCACCAATGCGCACAACGGCTGCCTGCAGGTCGAGATCAACGTGCGCGGCAAGCAGGCCCACGCCGCCATGCCGGCCAGTGGCGCCGACGCGCTGGAGGCGGCCAACCGCATCCTGAGCGCCCTGTACGCCTACCGCGACCGGCTCTGTACACGGCATTCGGCCTCGCCGGGCATCGACACGCCCTCGCTCATCGTGGGCACCATCCGCGGCGGCATCAACACCAACGTCGTGCCGGACCTGGTCACCTTCCGCGTGGACCGGCGCATGATCCCCGAAGAGGCCGGCGAGGACGCCGAGGGCGAGCTGCGGCGCATCGTCGAGCAGGCCGTGGCGCCGTGCAGGGGCGTGTCGGTCAGCGTGCGCCGGCTGCTGCTGGCCAACCCCCTGGCGCCGCTGCCGGGCGTGGAAAGGCTGTGCGAGCCGCTGGCCCGCCATGCCCGCGACATCTTCCAGACCGACATCCCGCTGCAAGGGGTGCCGCTGTTTACCGACGCGCGCCACTATGCCGCGCGCGGCATTCCCACCGTGCTGTATGGCGCGGGCCCGCGCAGCATGCTCGAGGCGCGCGGGCACAACAGCGACGAGAACCTGCGCCTGAACGACCTGTACCGGGCCAGCAAGGTGCTGGCCCTGAGCGTGGCCGAGCTGCTGGCCGCGCCGGCAGGATCCTAGGGCGCACGGCGGGCCCGCGGCGCAGCCGCCGCGGGCCCGCCGTGCATGCGCCGTCCTGGCGCATCGCGCGCCGCTTCCGTGCGCGCCTGCGCCATCATGGGGCGCGCTGGCCGCGATCCATCACCACCCCGTACCAGCCCAGGCCGGCATAGGTTTCATAGCCGGGCGTCAGGGCGTAGCCGACCAGGCCGTCCTCGCTGGCGTAGTAGCCGTCCTGCCGGTCCATGGGCAGGTTCAGCGCGTCGGGCACGTCATCGGCGCTGGCCGCGATGACGCGTTGGCTGGCGTCCACCACCATGCAGCGCACCGTGGCCGCCTCCTCGGCGTCCAGGCGTATGCCCTTGACCACCGAGGCGGCCTGCTTGGACCAGTCGAAGAACACCGCCAGTACGCCGTGCCGGGCGGCGGGGTCGTCCGGATCGGCATGGATGGTGGCCGCGTAGACCGCGCAGGACGCGCCTTCCAGCGCCGCCACGGGCTGCACGTCGCCGGCGGCGTAGTCCTGCGGGCCGGCGCAGGCCAGGGCCTGGCGGAACCAGGGCTGCTGGCGCACGTCGTGGCCCCGCGCCTGCGGGTAGTCCTGCGGCCGGCCGTTGCACAGCACCTTGCCGTCCAGGCCGATCACCCAGATGTCCAGGTAGACCGTGTAGGTGTCCAGGATGATGCCCAGCCGCGCCTGCGCCGATTCGAGCCGCTGCGGGCCGGGTGCGGCGGCCAGCGCCTGGACGGCCGACTCGGTGGCCCACCAGCGCACGTCGCAGGTGCGTTCGTAGAGGTTGCGGTCGATGGTTTCGATCACGTTGCGCGCCAGGTCGGCCAGGCGCTGCCCGCGCGCGCGCCGCAGCGCCTGCTGCATGGCCAGGCCGACGTCGCGCAATTCGTCCTGCAGCGAGCTGGCCAGGGCTTCGATGCGGTCGGAGACCTCCCGCACCCGCCCGGCCACCACGGCGAAGCTGCGGCCGGCCTCGCCGACGTGGGAGGCCTCTATCGCCGCGTTCAGGCTCAACAGCCGGGTCTCCAGGGTGATGGCCTTGATTTCGCCGATCTTCACGGAAGTGATGTGATCGATGCGCAGCGACAGCTCGGCGACGTTGTGGGAGGCTTGCATGGCGAAAGAGGGTCTGAAATATCTGGTTTATCTTTGATAGATAAAGCAATATCCGTGCCGCCCCCGCCAGGCGGTGCCGCGCCTTTCAGTCCTGCATGGCGATGAGCACCGTCCCTTCGGGCACCTGGTCGCCCACGCCGTACAGCAGTTCGCCGACCACGCCGTCGGCTGGCGCCGTCAGGGTGTGTTCCATCTTCATGGCCTCCATCACCAGCAAGGGCTGGCCTTGCTTGACCGCCTGGCCGGCCTGGACCGGTATCGCGATGATCTTGCCGGGCATGGGTGCGGCCAGGCTGGCGCCGTGGTCGGGGGCCTGCTCGCCCGCATGCGCCAGCGGATCGTGGCGCTGCAGCACGATCCATTGCTCGCGCGATTGCAGGTGCAGCGTCTGGCCGTGCCAGAAGGCCAGCGCCTGCCAACTGCGCGGGCCCAAGGTGGCCGATATCCGCAGCGCCCCGGTCTCGTCCCGGCGGGCCCACCAGGCAAAGGGCAGGGCGCCGGCCCGGCGCCGGCCGGCGTCCGTGTCCCGGCTGTCCCCGCCATCGCCCGCCTGGGGGTCCGCGTCGGTATCGAGCGTCAGGCCTTGCGGCGTGCGCGCCAGGACGGCGGCCTGGATGCCGGCCGGTCCCGACCAGTAGAAAATGCGTCCGGACCGCCCGCCCAGCCGCCAGCCGTCGCGGGCCGACCATGGGCCGGGCGCCTGGTCCTGGTCTTGGTCCTGCTGCGCCAGCGCGGCGGCGCAGGCCAGCGCCAGGGCTTGCGCATCGGCCGGTTGCGGCTCGGGCAGCAGGCTGGCGCGGCGCCGCTCGATCAGCCCGGTGTCCAGGTCGGCCTGGGCGAACGCCGGGTCGCGCATCAGCCGCGCCAAAAAGGCCGCGTTGGTCTGCACGCCGGCCACCTGGGTGGCGGCCAGCGCCTCGAGCATGCGCGCGCGCGCCTGGTCGCGGGTCTGGCCATGCACGATCAGCTTGGCGATCATGGGATCGTAATGGGGCGAGATGGTGTCTCCGGCCCGCACGCCGCCGTCCACGCGCACCGGGCCGTTGGCAAAGGCCGCGTGCGGCGGCAGGGCCAGGTGCGCCAGCGTGCCGATGGAGGGCAGAAAGCCCTTGTCCGGGTTCTCGGCATACAGCCGCGCCTCGATGGCGTGGCCCGACAGGCGCAGCTGCTCCTGCGCCAGGGGCAGCGGCTCGCCGGCGGCCACGCGCAGCTGCCATTCGACCAGGTCCAGGCCGGTGACCATCTCGGTGACCGGGTGCTCGACCTGCAGCCGCGTATTCATTTCCATGAAATAGAAGCGTCCGTCGGGCTCGGCGATGAACTCGACCGTGCCCGCGCCCACGTAGCCCACGGCGCGCGCCGCCGCGATGGCCGCCTCGCCCATGGCCTGGCGCCGCTCGGGCGTCATGCCCGGCGCCGGCGCCTCTTCGATGACCTTCTGGTGGCGGCGCTGCACCGAGCAGTCGCGCTCGAACAGGTGCACGCAGTGCCCGTGGCTGTCGGCGAAAACCTGGATTTCTATGTGGCGCGGCCGTTGCAGATAGCGTTCGATCAGCACCTTGTCGTCGCCGAAGCTCGAAGCCGCCTCGCGCTGGCAGGAAGCCAGCGCGCCGGCGAAATCCTCAGGGCGTTCGACCACGCGCATGCCCTTGCCGCCGCCGCCGGCGCTGGCCTTGATGAGCACGGGATAGCCGATGGCGTCGGCCTGCCGCCGCAGCAGCGCCGGGTCCTGGTCCTGGCCGTGATAGCCCGGCACCAGCGGCACGCCGGCCCGGGCCATCAGCGCCTTGGCCGCCGACTTGCTGCCCATGGCCGCGATGGCCGAGGCCGGCGGGCCCACGAATACGATGCCGGCCTGCGCGCAGGCCTGGGCGAAGGCCTCGTTCTCGGAAAGAAAGCCGTAGCCCGGGTGGATAGCCTGGGCGCCGGTGCGGCGCGCCGCCTCCAGCACCGCCTCGGCGCGCAGGTAGCTCGCGCGCGGCTCGGGCGGACCCAGGCGCACCGCGGTATCGCAGGCCGACACGTGCGGGGCGCGGGCGTCCGCATCCGAATAGACGGCCACGGTGCGCAGGCCCAGGCGGCGGGCCGTGGCCGCCACGCGGCAGGCGATCTCGCCGCGATTGGCGATCAGCAGGGTATCGAACACGAGGGCGCTCCTTCGCTCAGGTCTGTCTTGTTGGCCTTGCCGCCGCGCGGCCGCCTACATGCGGAACACGCCGAACCGCGTGTCCGGCACCGGCGCGTTGCGCGCGGCCGCCAGCGCCAGGCCCAGCACGCGGCGGGTGTCGGCCGGCGCGATGATGCCGTCGTCCCACAGGCGCGCCGTGGCGTAGTAGGGATGGCCCTCGCGCTCGTACTGCTCGCGGATGGGCTGCTTGAACTGTTCTTCTTCCTGCTCGGACCAGCTGCCGCCGCGCGCGGCGATGCCCTCGCGCCTGACGGTGGCCAGCACGCTGGCGGCCTGCTCGCCGCCCATCACCGAGATGCGCGCGTTGGGCCACATGAACAGCAGCCGCGGCGAGAAGGCGCGCCCGCACATGCCGTAGTTGCCGGCCCCGAAGGAGCCGCCGATGAGCACGGTGAACTTGGGCACGGCCGCGGTGGCCACGGCGGTGACCATCTTGGCGCCGTGGCGCGCGATGCCTTCGTTCTCGTACTTGCGCCCGACCATGAAGCCGGTGATGTTCTGCAGGAACACCAGCGGGATCTTGCGCTGCGCGCACAGCTCGATGAAGTGCGCGCCCTTCTGGGCCGATTCGGAGAACAGCACGCCGTTGTTGGCCACGATGCCGGCCATCATGCCGTGGATGCGGGCAAAGCCGGTGACCAGGGTGGTGCCGAAGCGGGCCTTGAACTCGTCGAACTCCGAGCCGTCGATGATGCGGGCGATGATCTCGCGCACGTCGTAGGGCTTGCGCGTGTCGCGCGGGACGATGCCGTCGAGCTGGGCCGGGTCGTACAGCGGCTCGCGCACGGGCGCGGCCGGCGCCTGCGGCACGGGCGCCAGGTTCAGCCGCGCCACCGCGTCGCGCGCCAGCCGCAGCGCGTGCAGGTCGTCGGCGGCCAGGTGGTCGGCCACGCCGGACAGGCGCGTGTGCACGTCGCCGCCGCCCAGGTCCTCGGCGCTGACCTCCTCGCCGGTGGCCGCCTTGACCAGCGGCGGGCCGCCCAGGAAGATCGTGCCCTGGTTGCGCACGATGATCGACTCGTCGCTCATGGCCGGCACATAGGCCCCGCCCGCCGTGCACGAGCCCATCACCACCGCGATCTGCGCGATGCCGGCCGCCGACATGTTGGCCTGGTTGTAGAAGATGCGGCCGAAGTGCTCGCGGTCCGGAAACACCTCGTCCTGGCGCGGCAGGTTGGCCCCGCCCGAGTCCACCAGGTAGATGCAGGGCAGCCGGTTCTGCGCGGCGACCTCCTGCGCGCGCAGGTGTTTCTTGACCGTCATGGGGTAATAGGTGCCGCCTTTGACGGTGGCGTCGTTGCACACGATCATGCATTGCGTTCCCGACACCTGGCCGATGCCGGTGATCAGCCCCGCCCCTGGCGCCTCGCCGTCGTACATGCCGTGCGCGGCCAGCGGCGAGAGCTCCAGGAAAGGGCTGTCCGGGTCGATCAGCGCCTGCACGCGCTCGCGCGGCAGCAGCTTGCCGCGCGCCACGTGCTTGGCCCGCGCCTGCTCGCTGCCGCCTTCGGCGGTGCGGGCCAGCAGCGCGTGCAAATCCCGCACTTGCGCCTGCATGGCTTCGGCATTGGCCAGGAAGTCTTCGCTACGCGGATTGATGCGGGATTCGATGGCGGGCATGGGCGTTCCTCAGATCATCTCGATGCCCATGGCCACCGCCTCGCCGCCGCCGATGCATAGCGTGGCCACGCCGCGCTTGCCGCCGGTCTTGCGCAGGCCGCCCAGCAGGGTGGTCAGCAGGCGCGCGCCCGATGCGCCGATGGGATGGCCCAGCGCGGTCGCCCCGCCGTGCAGGTTGACCTTGGCGTGGTCCAGGTTGAACTCCTTCATGGCGGCCATGGCCACCACCGCGAAGGCTTCGTTGATCTCGTACAGGTCGACGTCCTCGGGCTTCCAGCCGGTCTTGGCGTACAGGTTCTTGAGCGCGCCCACCGGGGCGGTGGTGAACCAGGCCGGTTCCTGCGAATGCTGGCTGTGCGCCACGATGCGGGCCAGCGGTTCGATCCCCAGCGATTGCGCGGTGGAGGCCCGCATCAGCACCAGCGCGGCCGCGCCGTCGGAGATCGAGGACGAGGTGGCGGCGGTGATGGTGCCTTCCTTCTTGAAGGCGGGCTTGAGCGTGGGGATTTTCTCCGGGATGGCCTTGACCGGCGCCTCGTCCGAATCAACCACGGTATCGCCCTTGCGGCCGGGCACGGTCACCGGGGCGATCTCCCAGGCGAAGTCGCCGTTCTCGACGGCGGCGCGGGCGCGGCGCAGCGACTCCAGCGTGTAGGCCTCCTGGGCCTCGCGCGAGAAGCTGTACTTGGCCGCGCAATCCTCGGCGAACACGCCCATGGCCTTGCCGCGGTCGTAGGCATCCTCCAGCCCGTCCAGCGCCATGTGGTCGTAGACGGTGGAGTGGCCGTAGCGGTAGCCCTGGCGGCCGCGCAGCAGCAGGTAGGGCGCGTTGCTCATGCTTTCCTGGCCGCCGGCCACCACGATGTTGGCGCTGCCCGCGGCGATCAGGTCGTGGCCGAACATGGCCGCCTTCAGGCCCGAGCCGCAGACCTTGTGGATGGTGGTGCAGGCCACGCCCAGCGGCAGGCCCGCGCCCAGCGCCGCCTGGCGGGCCGGGGCCTGGCCCTGGCCGGCCTGCAGCACGTTGCCCATGATGACTTCCTCGACCTGCTCGGGCGCAAGGCCCGCGCGCTCGACGGCGGCCTTGATGGCGACCGCGCCCAGCTGGTGGGCGGCCAGGCCGGACAGGCTGCCCAGCATGCCCCCCATGGGGGTGCGGGCGGCCGAAACGATGACGATGGGATCAGACATGAAGATACTCCTGAGGGGTCCTGGGGTGGGCCGGCACGCCGCCAGGCAAAAAGGGGGGCGGCCGGCTGCAACAATCTATCGTAAGGGATCGGCGCGGCGCCTAGGCCCAAGGCCCTGTTGCCGGGGCGCACGGGGGCGCGCTGCCGGGCGCCGGCAGCCGCGCGTCAGGCCGTCTCCTTGAACAGCTCGCGCCCGATCAGCATGCGGCGGATCTCGCTGGTGCCCGCGCCAATCTCGTACAGCTTGGCGTCGCGCCACAGCCGGCCGGCCGGGTACTCGTTGATGTAGCCGTTGCCGCCCAGTATCTGTATGCCTTCGCCGGCCATCCACGTGGCTTTCTCGGCGCAGTACAGGATCACCGCGGCGCAGTCCTTGCGCACCTGGCGCACGTGCTCGCTGCCCAGGCTGTCCAGGTTCTTGCCCACCGCATAGCAGAAGGCCCGGCTGGCCTGCAGCGTGGTGTACAGGTCGGCGATCTTGCCCTGGATCAGCTGGAACTCGCCGATGGGCTGGCCGAACTGCCTGCGCTCGTGCACATAGGGCACGACCATGTCCATCACCGCCTGCATGATGCCCAGCGGGCCGCCCGAGAGCACCGCGCGCTCGTAGTCCAGGCCGCTCATGAGCACGCGCGCCCCGCCGTTGACCTCGCCCAGCACGTTTTCCTCGGGCACCTCGCAATCCTGGAACACCAGCTCGCCCGTATGGCTGCCGCGCATGCCCAGCTTGTCCAGCTTCTGCGCCACCGAAAAACCCGCAAAGCCCTTCTCCACCAGGAAGGCGGTGATGCCGCGCTGGTGCGCCTGCGGATCGGTCTTGGCGTAGACCACCAGCGTGTCGGCGTCCGGCCCGTTGGTGATCCACATCTTGGTGCCGTTGAGCACGTAGCGGTCGCCGCGCTTGTCGGCGCGCAGCTTCATGCCCACCACGTCCGAGCCGGCGCCCGGCTCGCTCATGGCCAGCGCGCCCACCCGCTCGCCCGAGATCAGGCCCGGCAGGTACTTGCGCTTTTGCGCCTCGGTGCCGTTGCGGTGGATCTGGTTCACGCACAGGTTCGAATGCGCGCCGTAGGACAGGCCCACCGAGGCGCTGGCGCGCGAGATCTCCTCCATGGCCACCATGTGGGCCAGGTAGCCCATGTCGCTGCCGCCGTACTCTTCCTTGACCGTGATGCCCAGCACGCCCAGCTCGCCCAGCTTGCGCCACAGGTCGGCGGGAAACTGGTCGTCCCGGTCGATGCTGGCCGCGCGCGGCGCGATCTCGGCCTGCGCGAAGGCGCGCAAGGATGCGCGCAGCATGTCGACGTCCTCGCCCAGGGAGAAATTCAGGCCGGGCAGATCCATGGTGTGTCTCCGTATCGGGTTGCGCCTGCGACAGGCGTCGGGGGGGCGCCGCGGCGGGGCGGGCGCGCGGCCGGGAAGGAAAGCGTAGATTCCGTTTACGTAAACGTAAATCAGGGTTAATGCTAGGACCGTCGGCCGGGTCGCCGTCTCAGGCGTGGGCCTTGCCCAGCAATTGGCGGCACTGCCGCTCCTGCTCGGCGATCTCGCCCAAGGTTTCCTCGATGTCGCGCCGCTGCTGTTCCAGCGCCAGGCGGTGGCGGGTGAGCACCTCCAGGTACAGGCGCAGCTGCGGCTCGGTGGTGCCCGGGCCGTCGTACATGTCGATCAGGCTGCGTATCTCGGACAGCTGCAGGCCCAGGCGCTTGCCGCGCAGCGCCAGCTTCAGGCGGGCGCGGTCGCGCGCGCGGTAGATGCGGTTGCGTCCGTCGCGCTCGGGACTGACGATGCCCTGGTCCTCGTAGAAGCGGATGGTGCGCGGCGTCACGTCGAACTCCTGGGCGAGTTCGGAGATGGTCCAGCTCTGGGCGGGCGGCATGAAGGGGGCGGATGGTTTGGCAGTTTACGTAAACGTAAATTATGATGACTTCAGCCCGACGGTCAAGATTTGGAGACGCACGCGCATGAACCCCCTGGAACACCAGCTGCACTATCCCTTCGGAGCAACCCAGCCCGAGCCCGGCCAGGCGCTGGAGGTGGCGCCAGGGGTATTGTGGGTGCGCCTGCCGCTGCCTTTCGCGCTGGACCACGTCAACGTCTGGCTGGTGCGCGACGAGTTCGCCGGCCGGCAGGGCTGGACGCTGATCGACTGCGGCATCGCCCGCGACGAGGTCAAGGCGCAGTGGGAGCAGGTCTTCCAGACGGCCTTGCAGGGCCTGCCCGTGCTGCGCGTGGTGGTCACCCACATGCATCCGGACCACGTCGGCCTGGCCCATTGGCTGTGCGAGCGCTGGCAGGCGCCGCTCTACATGAGCATGGCCGATTACGCGCTGGCGCGGCTGTGGTCGCAGCCCGGCGCCAAGGGCTCGGCGGCCGGCGGCGAGCAGGCCGTGGCCCACTATGCGCGGCACGGCCTGACCGACGCCGACTCGCAGGCGCAGATCCGCCAGCGCGCCACCTACTACTCGGGCCTGGTGCCCGCCGTGCCGGATACCTTCCATCGCCTGCTGCACGGCTACGTCCTGTCCATCGGCGGGCGCGACTGGCGCCTGATCGTCGGGCACGGCCACGCGCCCGAGCACATCTCGCTCTACGATCCGCAGGCCAAGCTGCTCGTTTCGGGCGACATGGTGCTGCCGCGCATCTCGACCAACGTCAGCGTGTTCGACATGGAGCCCGACGCCAACCCGCTGCAGCTGTACCTGGATTCGCTGTCCAACTACGACGGGCTGCCGGCCGACACGCTGGTGCTGCCCTCGCACGGGCGGCCTTTCGTGGGCCTGCACGAGCGCATCGCCCAGCAGCGCAGCCACCACGACGAACGGCTGGCCGACGTGATCCAGGCGTGCGGCGCGCGGCCGTGTTCCGCCTCGGACATCGTCCCGGTACTATTCAAGCGCAAGCTCGACCTGCACCAGCTGACCTTCGCCATGGGCGAGGCGCTGGCGCACCTGCATGCCCTTTATTTCCAAGGCAAGCTCGGCCGCAGCACCGGCGAGGACGGCATCGTGCGTTTCAGCGCGGCCTAGCCCCGCCGGCGCGGGCCGCCGGCGCGCCGCCCGCCCCAGGAACCCACGCGTGACGCATCATCTGCATACCCGCCTGCTGCATACCGGCAGCGCCCCCTTCGATCCCGAAACCCGCACCGCCGCCGTCAGCCTGCCCGCCATGCGCACCAGCACCGTGCGCTTTGCCGACCTGGCCGCCCTGGACGCCGCGCAAGAGCGCAAGGCCGCCGGCGAGCGCGCGGTCACCTACGGCCGCTCGGGCCTGGACACCCATCGCGCGCTGGAGGACGTGTTCTCGCAGCTCGAAGGCGGCGCGCGCACCATCCTGGCCCCTTCGGGCCTGGCGGCCATCACCCTGGTGTTCCTGGGCCTGCTCAAGGCCGGCGAGCACGCGCTGGTGGCCGACTGCGTCTACGGGCCGGTGCGGCACCTGGACCATGCGCTGCTGCGCGGGCTGGGCATCGAAATCACCTATTTCGATCCCGCCGGCGCGAACCTGGCCGAACTGGTCCGTCCCCAGACCCGCATGGTCTACGCCGAATCGCCCGGATCCCTGCTGATGCAGATGCTGGACCTGCCCGCGCTGGCGGCCCAGGCCCGCGCGCTGGGCCTGCCGCTGGTGGTGGACAACACCTGGGGCTCGGGCTACATCTACCGCCCCCTGGCGCTGGGCGCGGATGTGTCGGTGGTGGCCGGCACCAAATACGTGGGCGGGCATTCGGACCTGATGCTGGGCGCGGTCGTGGCCCGCGACGCCGAACTCGGCCAGCGGCTGGCGGCCATGCAGTACGCGCTGGGCTATTCGGTCAGCGCGGATGATGCGTGGCTAGCGCTGCGCGGCTCGCGCACGCTGCCGGTGCGCATGGCCGAGCACGCGCGCAGCGCCCTGCTGGTTTGCGAATTCCTGGCGCAGCGGCCCGAAGTGGTGCGGATCTTCCATCCGGCCTGGCCGCAAGACCCCGGCCATGCCTTGTGGCGGCGCGACTGCACCGGCTCGAACGGCATGATGGCGGTCGAGCTGGCGCTGGACACCGAGGCGGGCCGCCGTTTCGTGGACGCCTTGCAGCTGTTCGCCATCGGTTTTTCGTGGGGCGGCTACGAAAGCCTGGTGCAGTGGGTGGATCCGGCCGCGCTGCGCCCGCATGCCTACGCGCCCGCCCCGGGCAACACCATCGTGCGCCTGCACGTGGGGCTGGAGGCGGTCGCGGACCTGACGGCCGATATCGAGCAGGCCTTGCAGGCATGCCGGGCCGCAGGCTAGGCAAGCCAGGCCCCGCCGCGATTGCCGCGGCAAAAAAACAACCCCTACGAGGCATGCCTGCGTAGGGGTTGTCCACTCTCTGGTCGGTCGCCGGTTCTTTCAGCAGGCAGTCGAGTGCTCTGGAGTCGTCTGCCTTCGAGCCAAGCCCATCCAGTTTAGCGCATCGGGCAAAAAGGTAAACCTCTGGCCGGTCGCGTTGTGGCTATTTCGCCGCATGCACCCGTGCCAGCAGTTCGTCGGCCACGGTCAGGGTTTCGCGGTAGCCGCCGGCCTGCGCGGGCGAGGTCAGGTAGCGCCCGCCCACGGCCACCGAGGGCGTGCCCTGCACGCGATAGGCCTGCACCAGCTGGTCGGCGCGCTGGGCCTTGGAAGCCACGCCGAAGGAATCGTAGACGCCTTCGAACTTGGCCTTGTCCAGGCCCTGGGCACCGGCCCAGTCCAGGATCTGGCTCTTGCTGAACAGGCGCTGGCGCTCCTGGTGGATGGCGGCGAAGACCTTGGGATGCAGGTCCAGCCGGCCCATGGATTCCAGGGTGTAGTACAGCTGCTGCAGCGGCTTCATGCCGGCATTGAAGGCCACCGGCACCTTGCGCAGGACCACGTCCTCGGGCAGCTTCCTGCTCCATTCCTGCACCATGGGCTCGATGGCGTTGCAGTGCGTGCAGCTATAGGCGAAGAACTCCAGCACCTCGATCTTGCCGGGCTCGTCGGCGGGCTGGGGCGGATTGACTTCCTGGTAGGTGGCATTCTGGGCCAGGGCCTGGGGAGCGAAGCTGGCCGCGGCCAGCAGCGTGGCGATGGCCGCCAGGCGGGAGAACAGGTTTTGCATGATGAAGGGCGCTTCCTCGTCTAGGGATCGGGCCAAAGCGGTCAGACATTGCCGTGGCCCGCAAAGTTCACGCGGCGCTATTGCCTGACCACCGTCGATTCGATCTTTTCCTCGCCCAGGCGCGCCCGCGTGCGGTTCATGTCGTCCAGGCGGGCGTAGGGGCCCACGCGCACGCGGTTGACCTGCAGGCCGTTGACCTCGGCGCGCTGCACTTGCACCGGCAGGCCCAGCAGCAGGATGCGCGCGCGCAGCGCCTCGGCGTCCTCGAGTACCCGGAAGGCGCCCACCTGCAGGTAGTAGCTGCCGTTGGACTGGCCGCTGGACTGGGCCGGGGCGGGCACGGGCTTGGGCGGCGCCGGCGCGGCCGGCTCGCTGGTGGGCTTGGGCAGCGAGGCGATCAGCGCGCCCAGCTCGTCGTCGCGGCCGGGCTGCGGTTGCGGCTGTCCGGCGCCGGGCAGCGGCGCGATGGGGCTGTCGGTCGGGCCGGTCGCGGGCGTGCCGGCCGGGGCGTTGCGCCCGTACAGGCCCATGTTGGGATCGGGCGCCTGGCGCGGATCGGGCAGCGTCGTCTGGGCCGGCTCGCGCGTGGCGCGGTCCACGAAAGGCATGGGCGCCTTGGTCACGTAGAAGGCCACCGCCGCGGCCAGGATCAGCCCGATCAGCAGTCCGGCCAGCACGCCGTACAGCGTGCTGCCGCCTTGGCTGGAGCGAGAGGAGCGTTTGGTCTTGGCCATGGGACGATGTTACATCTTCTCGGGCGCGCCCACGCCCAGCAGGGCCAGCCCGTTGGCCAGCACCTGGCGCGTGGCGTCGGCCAGCCGCAGGCGCGCGCGCATCAGCGCGGCATCGTCCACGCGCACGCGCTCGGCGTTATACCAGGCGTGGAAGTCGGCGGCGCAATCGCGCAGCCAGAAGGCCACCAGGTGCGGCGCCAGGTCCTGCGCGGCCTGGCCGACCAGGGCGGGAAACTCGGACAGGCGCTGCATCAGCGCCAGCTCGGTGGGGGCGGTCAGCGCAGCGGGGTCGGCCTGGGCGATTTCGCCGGGGGCCACGCCCGACTGGCCGATCACCGAACAGATGCGCGCGTGCGCGTACTGGATGTAGTAGACCGGGTTCTCTTCGCTCTTGGACAGGGCCAGGTCGATGTCGAACACGAACTCGGTGTCGGCGCGGCGCTGGATCAGGAAATAGCGCACCGCGTCGCGGCCCACCCAATCGACCAGGTCGCGCAAGGTGACGTAGCTGCCGGCGCGCTTGGAGATCTTGACCTCCTGGCCGCCGCGCACCACCTTGACCATCTTGTGCAGCACGTAGGCCGGGTAATCCTTGGGGATGCCCATGTCCAGGCCCTGCAGGCCCGCGCGCACGCGCGCCACGGTGCCGTGGTGGTCGCTGCCCTGGATGTTGATGGCATGCGTGAAGCCGCGCTCCCATTTGGCCACGTGATAGGCCACGTCGGGCACGAAATAGGTATAGCCGCCCTCGGACTTGCGCATCACGCGGTCCTTGTCGTCGCCGGTGCCCAGCTCGGTGGTGCGCAGCCACAGCGCGCCCTCGTGCTCGTAGGTATGGCCGGCGGCGACCAGCCGCTGCACGGTCTGCTCGACCCGCCCGCTGGTATACAGCGAGCTTTCCAGGTAGTAGTTGTCGAAGGCCAGGCCGAAGGCCTGCAGGTCCAGGTCCTGCTCGCGGCGCAGGTAGGCCACCGCGAAGCGGCGGATGCCGTCCAGGTCGTCGATGTCGCCCGAGGCCGTGACCGGCTCGGCGTCGGCCGCCTGCACGGTCTTGCCCGCCAGGTAGTCGCGGGCGATGTCCAGGATGTAGTCGCCGCGGTAGCCGTCGGCCGGATAGCCGGGATCGTCGGGGGAGATGCCGCGCGCGCGCGCCTGCACGCTGACGGCCAGGTTGTCGATCTGGTTGCCGGCGTCGTTGTAGTAGAACTCGCGCGTGACCGCGTAGCCGGCGGCCTCGAACAGGCGGCACAAGGCATCGCCCAGCGCCGCCTGGCGCGCGTGCCCGACGTGCAGCGGGCCGGTGGGGTTGGCCGAGACGAACTCGACCAGCACTTTTTGCGGCGCCTGCGGGGCGGCGGGGGCAGCCCCGGCCGATGCCGCGCGGTCCGGCGCGTCCTGGCCTGGCGCGGCGCGGCCCGTCGCGGCCCGGCCAAACGCCTCGCCTTGTTCGGCGATGGCGGCCAGCACCGCCTGGCGCGCGGCCGGCGTGACGCGGAAGTTGATGAAGCCTGGGCCGGCCAGCTCGGCGCTGGCGACCAGGCCGGCGGCCTGCGTGTCGGCCAGCAGGGCATCGACCAGCGCCTGCGCCAGCTCGCGCGGGTTGCGCCGCGCCGGCTTGGCCAGCTGCATGGCGATGTTGGTGGCCAGGTCGCCGTGCGCGGCGACCTTGGGCCGCTCGAGCGCGACCGCGGCCCGGGCCGCCTCGGCCTGTTCGGGCAGCAGCGCGGCCACGGCGGCCTGGATGCGTTGGATCAGCAGTTGTTGTTGCTCGAGGAGCATGTTGCGCGGCAAAAGAGGTATTCGATGGGGTCGAAGTTTACCTTGCCGCCCCTTCCGGGGGCGGCATGCGCCGCACCCGCGCGCGGCAGGCGCGGCGCACGCGTGCCCGCATCGATTGGCAGGCGCGGCGCCTTCCGGTAGTGTATGGGCCGAAAACACTGCACGGAGACAGCGGCCATGCTCATCACCTTCCGCTCCAAGGCCAGCGGCGACGTACTCATGCTGTCCGAGCATGCCATCCCCCTGCTGCGCGCGGCCGGCAAGCCCGCCGACGTCTCGCCCGAGCGGGGCGTCTTCACGCCCGAGCAGCTGCCCGGGGCCATCGCGCTGCTGGAAAAAGCCATCGCCAGCGCCCCGCCGCTGCCCGACGATGACGAGGATGAGGACGACGACGAGCCGCCCGAGCATCCGGTCTCGCGTCCGGTCGCCTTGTCCCAGCGCGCCTATCCCCTGCTGGAGCTGCTGCGCAAGGCGCGCGCCCGGGGCGTGGACGTGACCTGGTCGGCGGGATCGGCCTGGTAGCGTCCCGCCGCGCGGGCCGGCCCGCGCCGCTTGCTAGAATCCACTGCACTCGCATCGCCCCATGCGCCTGGCGCCGGCGGGCATGCATCAAGGAGACTGCCCATGCGTAGCGACATTTCCCTGGTGTTCGACCCGCGCCGCGTCCTGGACCTGGCGGTGGACGTGCCCACCGACGCGCAATCGGCGCTGGCCGCCCGGCAATGGCTGGACCAGGCCTGGGAAGACCTGGGCTGCGAGCCCTTGCGCCCCAGCGGCAAGGTGCTGCTGCTGGACAAGGTGCTGGGCATCGCCGATGCCTACGGCTACGACAAGCTCAAGGCCGAGCCCGAGCTGGCGCGCGCCTTCGCGGAAAACGTCGCCAGGGCGCTGGAGCGCCCCCGCGTCACCATCGACCTGCCCGGCTTGATGGTCGGATACTGAGCCCGCCCTTGGGGGCGTTGCGCGGTCGTCCCCGCGGCGCGTACCGTCGCCCTAGCGGATCCCCGCCCGCATGAACGACTGCACGAACTGGCGCTGGAACAGCAGGAAGGCCACCAGCAGCGGCGCGGCGCTGAGCAGCGTGGCGGCGGTGATGATGGACCAGTCTATGCCCTGGTCGGTGGACGAGAACACCTGCAGGCCCACCGTCAGCGGACGCGACTCGACCGAGTTGGTGATGATCAGCGGCCACAGGAAATTGTTCCAGTGGTGGCTGACCGAGACCAGGCCGTAGGCCACGTACATGGGCCTGGCCAGCGGCACGTAGACCTTCATCAGCACCTGCAGGGGGCCGGCGCCTTCCACGCGCGCGGCCTCCTCCAGTTCGCGCGGCACGGTCTTGAAGGTCTGGCGCAGCAGGAAGATGCCGAAGGCCGAGGCGAAATAGGGCAGGCCCACCGCCAGGATGGTGTCGCGCACGCCCAGGGCCGACATGCTGCGGTAGTTCTCCACGATCAGCACGTCGGGCATGATCATCAGCTGCAGCAGCACCAGCAGGAACAGCGCGTCGCGCCCGGGAAAGGCAAAGCGCGCGAAGGCGTAGGCGGCCAGCGTCGCGAGCACGAACTGCGCGGCCAGCACCATGGTCACCAGCAGGAAGGTGTTCAGGAAATAGCGCGCGAAGGGCGCCGAGGCCCAGGCGGTGGCGAAGTTCTCCAGCGTCAGCGGGGCCAGCAGGTCGAAGCGCGTGGCATAGGCCGGCGGATGGAAGGCCGCCCACACGGCATAGGCCAGCGGCGCGATCCACAGCAGGCCCAGCAGCCAGGCGCCCAGGGTGTCCAGTGTGCGGTTCATTGGTAGTGCGTGCGTTTGTCCAGCCAGCGGAACTTGACGAAGGCCGAGACGGCCAGCAGCGCCAGCAGCACTACCGTCAGCGTGGCGGCGTAGCTGGTGTCCCAGAAGCTGAAGCCCACCTGGTAGATGTAGAAAAGCAGCAGGGTGCTGGCGTTGTCCGGCCCGCCGCGGGTCATGACCACCACGTGGTCGACCAGCCGGAAGGCGTTGATCAGCGCATTGATCAGCACGAACAGGGTGGTGGGCATGAGCAGCGGCCACAGCACGCGCCGGAAGTACTGGCCGCGCGAGGCGCCCTCCAGCATGGCCGCCTCGCGCAGCGAGGGCGGGATGCCTTGCAGGGCGGCCAGGTAGAAGATCATGAAAAAGCCGGCCTCTTTCCAGACCGTGACCGCCATCAGCGCGGGCAGCGCCGTCTCGCGCGAGCCCAGCCAGTTCACGCCGGGCAGGCCCAGCAGCGACAGCACCTGCGCCACCAGCCCGTATTGCGGCGTGTAGAAGAACAGCCAGATATTGGCCACCGCCACCATGGGCAGCACCGTGGGCGTGAAGTAGGCCATGCGCAGCAGGCCGCGCCCGGCCAGCTTGCCGTTGACCCACAGCGCCATGGCCAGCGCCAGGCCCACCGAGGTCGGGATGGTGCCCAGCGCGAACCACAGGTTGTTCCAGAGCGATTGCCAGAACACCGGATCCTCGATCATCAGGCCGTAGTTCTCCAGCCCGACGTAGCGCGCCGGGCGGCTGCCGCGCGGCGTGCTGAAGAAGCTGTGCCACAGCGTGGCCAGCGCCGGGTAGTGCGTGAAGGCGGCCAGCAGCACGGTGGCCGGCAGCACCAGCAGCCAGCCGACCACGGCGCCGGGCAGGCGGATCGCGCGGGTGCCGGTGCGCCTCACGCCGGCCTCCTAGCGGTAGGCCCGCAGGATGCGGTCGGCCTCGCGCTGGGCGTCGGCCATGGCCGCCTCGGGCGTCTTGGCGCCGGTCAGGGCCGCTTGCAGCGCGTCGTTCAGCAGCTTGGTCACGCGCTGGTTCTCATGGGTGGAGAACTCGGCCACGCTCACGGCCAGCTGGTCGCGCGCCACCACGGCGGCCGGCACTTCCTGCGCGTACTGCTTCATGCGCGGCGTTTCCCAGGCAGCGGGGGTGACGGCCACGTAGCCGGTGGCGATGCTCCACTCGGCCGCACGCTCGGGCTGGGTGGCCCACTTGGCGAAACGCAGCGCGGCCTGCTGCTGCTCGGGCGTGGCGTTCTTGAAGATGTAGAAGTTGCCGCCGCCGGTGGGGCTGCCGCCGCGCTTGGCCGCGGGCATGGGCGCCACGCCGAAGGGGAAGCTCGCATTGTTGCGGATGTTGGTCAGGTTGCCGGTGGTGGTCCATACGATGGCGGCCTTCTGCTCCAGGAAGTCCTTGGGCGTGGTGCCCCAATCGATGGTGCCGGGAGGCATGACCTTGTGCTTGGCCGCCAGGTCGCGCCAATAGGTCAGCGCCTCGATCACGGCCGGCTTGTCCAGGTAGACCTCGTTGCCGGCCTCGTTCATCAGCAGCGTGTCGTTGGGCGTGGTCAGCGCCTGGAACAGCCAATAGGCGAAGGCGCCGCCCGAGGGGATCTCGATGCCCCATTGCGTCACGTTGCCGTTGGCGTCGCGGCGCGTGAGCTTGCTGGCGAACTGCACCAGCTCGTCCCAGTTGGCCGGCGCGCGCTCGGGGTCCAGGCCGGCCTGCTTGAACAGGTCCTTGTTGTAGTACATCACGATGGTCGAGCGCTGGAAGGGCACGCCCCACACGTGGCCGCCGGTGCGGCTGTTTTGCATGAAGGCATCGTAGAAGCCGGCCAGCCATTGCTTGTCCTGCTCGCCGCCGGCCAGCTGGTCGATCGGGACGATGGCGTCCTCGTCGATCAGCGTGAACATGTCGGTGGACAGCAGCACCGCCAGCTGCGGCGGATTGCCGCTCCGGTGGGCGGTCAGCGCCTTGGTAATCGAATCCTGGTACGAGCCGGCATACACCGGGCGCACCAGCACGTCGGGGTTCTCCTTGTGGAAGGCCGCCGCCATGTCGTCGATGACCTTGGTGATGGGGCCACCCACGGCCACGGGATAGTAGAACTCGACTTCGACGGGCTTTTGCTGCGCATGGGCCGGCAGGCCGGCCAGGGCGGCGGCCAGGCCGAGCCCCAGGGTTTTCAGTACGGTGCGTCGCATGGACGGCTCCTGTCTAGAGGTGGTTGTGGCGGGATGAAGGCAAGCGCACGGGGCCTGCCCGGTCAATCGGTCGGGGCGGCCGGCGGGCTTAGCGCACGGCCGGACGCGTCGAAGAAATGCTGGTCTGCCGGCGACCAGTCCAGGCAGACCGTGGCGCCCGGCGCGCAGCCGGCCACGCCCGGCGCGCGTACGGCCGCCGTGCCGGCCGCGCCCAGGTCGCACTGCACGATGGAGTCCGCGCCGAAATACTCCAGGCCGGCCACGCGCGCGCGCCAGCGGCCATCGGGGACGATACGGATGTTCTCGGGCCGGATGCCCAGCCGCGCCGCCTGGGGCCGGGCGCCTTGCAGCGCCGGGCCGTGGCTGCCGGCTAGCACGGGCACGCCATGCAGCGATTCGAGCGCCAGCAGGTTCATCGGCGGGGTGCCGATGAACCGCGCGGCGAACTCGGTGGCCGGGCGCGCATAGATGTCGCCCGGCGTGCCGTGCTGCTCGATGCGGCCCCGGTTCATCAGCACCACCTGGTCGGCCATGCTCATGGCCTCGGTCTGGTCGTGCGTGACGTAGACCATCGTCATGCCCAGCGTGCGCTGCAGGGCGCGGATCTCGCGGCGCATCTCGTGGCGCAGCTGCGCATCCAGGTTCGAGAGCGGCTCGTCCATCAGGCATACGGGCGCCTCGGAGATCACCGCGCGTCCCAGCGCCACGCGCTGCTGCTGGCCGCCCGAGAGCTGCGCGGGCTTGCGATCGAGCAGGCTGTCCAGGCCCAGCAGGCGCGAGACGCGCTGAAGCCGCGCGGCGTGTTCGCGCGCCGGCTCCTTGCGTACCTTCAGGCCGAACAGGATGTTCTCGCGCACGCTCAGGTGCGGGAACAGCGCATAGGACTGGAACACCATCGACAGCCGGCGCTGCGCCGGCGGCAGGGCGGTGACGTCGCGATCGCCGATGCGGATGGCCCCGCCGGTGGGCGTCTCCAGCCCGGCGATCATGCGCAGCGTGGTGGACTTGCCGCAGCCCGAGGGGCCCAGCAGCACGGTAAAGCTGCCGGCCGGCACCTCCAGGGACAGCGCATGCACGGCATGGCTGTCGCCGTAGCGCTTGTCTACACGGTCGAGAACGATGGAGGACATGGGGCGTGCGAACGGCCGGCGGCAAAGATTGAAAACCTTTTCATCATCGCTTTCAAAAATGACCGCCGTATTGCACGGCACGCCGCACAGGGGCCTACTCGTCTATCAGGGCCCCGTCCTCGTGAAAAGGATGCGGGCCGGCATACTGGCCTATCACCCCGTGGTGCGTGACCAGCGCGCCGTCCTGCCAGCTGTGCAGCTGGTAGCCCGGCGGCTCCATGACGAAGGCCGAGGGGGCGTCCGGGCGCAGGTCCAGCACGATCTGGTGCGCGGTCGAGGGGCAGCACGAGGCGATGGTGCCGGCAAAGCGCCGGAAGATGGTGCGGTGCACGTGCCCGCACAGGATGCGTTCGACGTTGGGGTGGCGCGCCACGATGGCTTCGAGTTCGGGCGCGCCCTGCAGCAGCCCGATGTCGTCCATGTGGCCGATGCCGGTGCGAAAGGGCGGGTGGTGCATGGCGATGACGGTGGGCCGCCCCGGCTGGGCCGCCAGCTGCCCGGCCAGCCATTGCAGCCGCTGCGCGCACAGCGTGCCGTGGCTTTGGCGCGGCACCAGCGTGTCCAGCGCCAGGATGCGCAGCGGGTGCGTGTCGATGGCGTACTGCAGGTAGTCGCCCTTGCCCTGCAGGTAGGCATGCTCGGGGAAGGCCTGGCGCAGGGCCGCGCGGTCGTCGTGATTGCCCGGCATCAGGTAATAGGGCATTTTCAGCGTTTGCAGCATGGCGCGCAGGTGCGCGTATTCGGCCGGCCGGCCGAAGTCGGTCAGGTCGCCGCTGATGATGGCGCAATCGGGCAGGGGGTTCTGCGCGTTCAGCGCCTGGATGGCCGGCGGCAGGTAGCGGTCGGTCTCGACCACGCGGTAGGCCTTCTGGCCGGGCATGCGGATGTGCAGGTCGCTGATCTGGGCTATGAGCATGTTGAGGCAGTCTCTTCTACGAAGGGCGCCGCGGCGGCCCGCGGCGCGGGAATCATTGCGGGCGCAGGCGGATGCTGACGGCCTGGCCGGGCTGGTGCGCGTCATCGGGCGGCACGGCCAGGCCCAGGCGCTGCCCGTCCTGCAGCGCGATCTCCAGGCGCACCGAATCGCCCAGGAAGTAGCGGCCGAGCACCTGGCCCTGGCAGGCCAGGGCCACGGGCGGCACCGGCTGCGCCTGGTGCGGGCGAAAGCGCTGCGTGGCCTGGCCCGGCACCAGCAGGCCGTCGGACAGGCCGGCGCGCACGGTGCAAAGCGTGCCGATGAATTCTGCCACGAAGGGCGTGGCCGGCGAGCGGTACAGGTGCTCGGGCGTGCCCACCTGCTCGAGCCGGCCGGCGGACATCACGGCGATGCGGTCGCCCAGCATCATGGCTTCCTGCTGGTCGTGGGTGACGATCACGGTGGTGATGCCCAGTTCGCGCAGCATCTGGGCCAGCTCCACGCGCAGGTGCTCGCGCAGCTGCGCGTCCAGCGCGGTCAGCGGCTCGTCCAGCAGCAGCACGCGCGGCTCGATGGCCAGGGCGCGCGCCAGCGCCACGCGCTGGCGCTGGCCGCCCGAGAGCTGGTCCACGCGCCGCCCGGCATGCTCTTGCAGCCGCACCAGCGCGAGCATCTCGCGGGCGCGGGCCTCGCGCTCGGCGCGCGCCATGCCGCGCACGCGCAGGCCATAGGCCACGTTGGCCAGCACGTCCATGTTGGGAAACAGGGCGTAGTTCTGGAACACCACGCCCACGCCGCGCCGCTCGGCCGGCAGGCGCGTGACGTCCTGGCCGTCGAAGCGGATGGCGCTGCCCGCATCGGCGCCGGCCAGCCCGGCGATCAGCCGCAGCAGCGTGGTCTTGCCGCAGCCCGAGGGGCCCAGCAGGGCCAGGATCTGGCCGCCCGGCACGTGCAGGTCCAGCGGGTGCAGCGCGCGCGTGCCGTCGGGCCAGGTCTTGGCGCATTGCGACAGGTCTATGGAAACGGCGGTCATGGGTGGCGGTGTCCTTGGGCGGGGTGGGGCAGCTCGGCACGGGCCGCCAGCCATTGCAGGCCGACCAGCAGGGGCATGAGCATCAGCAGGAAGACCAGGGTATAGGCCGAGGCGATCTCGATGCGCATCGAGGCGTAGCTGTCGGCCAGGCCCACCGGCAGGGTCTTGGTCAAGGGCGTGTGCAGCAGCCAGGTCAGGTTGAACTCGCCGATCGACAGCGTCAGCACGGTCAGCGAGCCGGCCAGGATGCCGGGCAGGGCGTTGGGCACCACGATGGTCAGGAAGCGGCGCAAGCGGCCGGCGCCCAGGGTGGCGGCCGCCTCGTCCAGCGCGAGCAGGTCCAGCTGGGCCATGCTGGCGCGCGCGGCGCGCACCATGAAGGGCAGGGTGAACAGCACGTGGCCGATGACGATGAACAGCACGCTGCCGCGCAGGCCCGGCAGCGTGCCCCACGAAATGATCAGCGCCAGCGCCGAGGCCAGCCCGGGCACGGCCACCGGCAGGCTCAGCAGCTCTTCCAGCGCGCGCGCCAGCCGTCCGGGAAACACCGTCAGCACCCAGGCGGCGGGCACGCCCAGCACCAGGCACAGCAGCAGGGTCAGCAGGGCCACCCACATCGAGCGGCCGATGGTCTCGGCATAGAGTTCCCAGACCTGCGCGACCCAGCGCAGCGTCAGGCCGCTTTCCAGGCCGACGAAGTAGTTGCGCGTCAGTCCCGCCAGCACCGACAGCACCACCGGCCCGATCAGGAAGGCGGCCAGGGCCACCGTCAGGGCGGCGCCCAGGCGGGTCTCCCAGCGTCCGGGGGCGGCCGGGTCGGCGGCGGCCTGGGCCGCGGGCCGGCCGGTGCTCGATAAGGGTGTGCGCATGCGGGATGGCTCTTGGGTTGCGATGGCTGCGGTCCGTGCGGTGCCGTGCCGGCTAGCGCCGGGCCCGGTCCTGCGGCGCGGCCGCCAGGCCGTGCGCGGCGTACAGGACCGCCCAGGTGGCCAGCCCCAGCAGCACCGACAGGGCCGCGGCGATCGGCAGGTTGGCGTAGTTGGTGAATTCGTTGTAGATGGTCAGCGGCAGCACGTTGATCTGCGTGGCCAGGGTGAAGGCCGTGCCGAAGGCTCCCATGCTGGTGGCAAAGCTCATGGCGCCCGAGCCCACCAGGGCCGGACGCAGCGACGGCAGCTCGACATCCCGGAAGCGCCGCCAGGGGCCGGCGCCCAGCGTGCGCGCGGCCTCCAGCTGGCTGGCGTCGATCTGCCCGCAGGCGGCGGTCAGCACGCCGATGCAGCGCGGCAGCGAAAAATACAGGTAGCCCACGAACAGGCCCGCCATGCCGTAGGCATAGGCGCGCGGCTCGGCGCCCAGCCAGGCCTGCAGCGTGGTCAGCACGCCCTGGCGGCCGCTGAGCAGGATGACCAGAAAGCCCACCACCACGCCGGGAAAGGCCAGCGGAAAGGCCAGCAGCGCCATCAGGGTGCGCCGTCCGCGAAAGCGCCGGTGGCGCGCCAGGAAGCGCGCCGCCGGCAGGGCCAGGGCCAGGGTGGCCAGCGTGGCGCCCAGCGACAGCAGCACCGTGTTGCGCAGGCTGCGCCAGTACAAGGGCTCGGCCAGCACCGCCAGGTAGGCGGTGCGGCCCTGACTCTGCTGGCCGCCGATCAGCGCCAGCTGGAGCATGGGCAGCAGCCAGAACGCGGCGAACAGCGCCGCGGCCGGCAGGCAGAACAGGATCCAGCCGCGCCGGCGCATCTCAGTTGACTTCCTTGTTGTAGCGCTCGGAGAAGCCGCGCTGGGCGCGCGCCATGTGGCCGTAGTCCACGGTGCCGGCGCGGGCGTATTCCGCATCGGGCAGGAAGCGCTGGCGCGCCTCTTCGCTCATGGCCCCGGCGCGCACCGGCCGCAGGTAGGCATTGGCCCAGATCGCCTGGCCTTCGTCGGAGAGCACGAAGTCCAGCACCTGGCGGCCCTGCTCGGGGCGCGGCGCGCCGGCGACCAGGCTCATGACGTAGGGCACCGAGATCGTGCCTTCGGCCGGGATCACGAATTCGACGTTGGCCTGGTCCTTGTAGCGCGCGCGGTAGGCGTTGAAGTCGTAGTCCACCAGGATCGGGATCTCGCCCGAGAGCACGCGCGCATAGGCGGTCTGCTTGGGCACGATGGGCTGGTTCTTCTTCATCTCGGAAAACCACTTGATGGCCGGTCCGAAGTCGTCCAGCGTGCCGCCCAGGGCGCGGTTCAGCGCCACGGCGCCGACGTAGCCGACGAAGGCCGAGGCCGGGTCCAGGTAGCCGACCATGCCGCGGTACTCGGGCTTTTGCAGGTCCGCCCACGAGCGCGGCACGGGCTTGCCGCGCAGCGCATCGACGTTGACCATGAAGCCCAGGGTGCCCGAATGGATGGCGAACCACTTGCCTTCGGGATCCTTCAGGCCCTCGGGGATCTCGTCCCACAGCCTGGGCTGGTAGGCCGTCACCAGCCCGTCCTGCGCGGCCTGGATGCCGAAGCTCACGCCGTAGTAGACGACGTCGGCCACGGGGTTGGCCTTCTCGGCGGCCAGCGAGGCCAGCGACTGGCCCGAGTTCTTGTTGTCGGCCGGCACGGTGATGCCGGTCTTTTCCTTGATGGCGCGCAGCTGCGTGCCCCAGTCGGCCCATTCGGGCGGGCAGTTGTAGCAGATGGCGGTCTGCGCCTGGACGGCGCTGGCGCCCAGGCCCAGGGCCAGCAGCCCGGCGCGTAGCAGGCGGGAGAGTCCAAGGTTCATGATCGGGATTTCCTGTTGGAGGTGGGGGCGGGACGGACGGCGGCCACGGTGCCGCCGGTGAGAATGCCGTGAGGCAGCAGGTCGGTGGCGGCCGGCGCGCGGCCCGCGATCTGGGCCAGCAGGTTGGCGCAGGCGGCCCGGCCGATGTCTTCGTTGGGCTGGCGCACCGTGGTCAGCGGCGGGTGCATCAGCGCGCCGAAGGCCATGCCGTCGAAGCCGCAGACCGAGATGTCGCGCGGCACGCCGTAGCCCAGCGTGCGCAGCGCCGAGATCACCGCGGTGGCCAGCAGGTCGTTCGAGCAGAACAGCGCCGTGGGCGCCGGCTGCGCCTGCAGCAGCGCCTGCAGGCGCTCGGCGTCGGCGGCGGTATGGCTGGGCAGCGGCCAGTGCGCCACCGGCTCCAGGCCCAGCCGCCGCGCCTGGGCGCGGGCGCCGTCCAGGCGCCGGCGGGCGCGGTCCGAGGCCGTCAGCGGGCCGGTGAGCAGCGCGATGCGCCGGTGGCCCAGGCCGGCCAGGTGGCTTACCATGTCGCTGGCGGCCCGGCGGTTGGCCACCGAGGCGTAGGGATGCGCCGACGATTCGTTGTAGGCCAGCACGTAGGGCATGCCGGCCGACTGCAGGTTCCTGGGCAGCGCGCTGCGCGCGGCGTCGGCCACCGTCAGGATCACGCCTTCGACCTGGTGGTCGATCAGGTTCTGCAGCGCGGCCGATTCGCGGTCCGGATCGTAGCCGGTGGCCGTCAGCATCACGCTGTAGCCGGCCGCCCGCGCGCACTGCTCGGCGCCTTCGAAGCATTCGGCGAACACCGGATTGGCCAGCGTGGGCAGCATCACGCCCAGCGTGCGGGTGCTGCCCGAGCGCAGGCTGCGCCCCACGCGGCTGGGCCGAAAGCCGTGGCGCTGGGCGATCTCGGTGATGCGCGCCAGCGTTTGCGGCTTGAGCAGTCCCGGCTGGTTGAAGGCGCGCGAGACCGTGGCCGGCGAGACGCCCGCCGCTTCGGCGATTTCGATGATGGAAGGTCGGGAGGCAGGGCGCACGGCGGCATCCGAAGTCTGCAAACGTTTTCATTCTGCGCATGCCGCATGACATGGTTATTGCAGCTTGGATGTATCGTGTAGCGTCAGGCATACGCCGGTTTCCCGTTCGAAAGAGGTCCGCATGAGCGCCATACCCGCCACCCTGCCCGCCGCGCACCGCGGCCCGCCGCCTGCCCCCGCGCAGCCGGGCGACGACCTGGCGCAGGTCGACACGCCCGCCCTGCTGCTGGACCTGGACGTGATGGAGGCCAACCTGCGCGGCGTGCATGCCCGCATCCAGGCGGCGGGCCTGCGCATCCGCGCGCACGGCAAGGCGCACAAGTGCCCGCCGCTGGCGCTGCGCCAGATCGATGCCGGCGCCCAGGGCATCTGCTGCCAGAAGGTGGGCGAGGCCGAGGTGTTCGCGTCGTGGGGCGTGCAGGACATCCTGGTGACCAACCAGGTGGTGGGGCCGGCCAAGGCCGAGCGGGCCGCCCGGCTGGCCGGCCAGGTGCGCCTGGCCGTGTGCCTGGACGACGCTGCGCAGGTCGCCGTGCTGGCGCAGGCGGCGCGCCGCCACGGCACGCAGCTGGGCGTGCTGGTCGAGCTCGACGTGGGGCAGGGGCGCTGCGGCGTGGCCGATCCGGCCGCCGTGGTGGCGCTGGCCCAGGCCATCGAAGCCCAGGCGCCGGCGCTGGCGTTTCGGGGGCTGCAGGCCTATCGCGGTTCGGCCCAGCACCTGCGCGAGCCGCAGGCGCGCCGCCAGGCGGTGGAGCAGGCTTGCGCGCAGGTGCGTACGATCGTGCAAGCCCTGGCGGCGCGGGGCTTGTCCTGCGAGCTGGTCACCGGCGGCGGCACCGGCTCTTACCTGTACGAACTGGAGTCGGGGCTGTACAACGAGGTGCAGCCCGGCTCGTATGTGCTGATGGACACCGACTACGGCGCCAACCAGCCCGATCCGCAGGCGCCTGCGCTGGGCCATGCCCTGTCGGCGTGGTGCACCGTCATCAGCGCGCAGGGCGAGCGCGCGGTGCTCGACGGCGGGCTCAAGGCCTTTGCCGTGGATGCCGGGCTGCCGCGCGTGCTGGCGCCGGGCTGGAAGGTGTCCTCGCTATCGGACGAGCACACCGTCATCGTCAAGGACGGCGGGGCGCGGCCCCTGGCGGTGGGCGAGCGGGTACGGCTGCTGCCCAGCCATTGCGACCCCACCGTCAACCTGCACGACTGGCTGGTCGCCGTGCGCGGCGAACGGGTCGAGCACGTATGGCCGGTGGCTGCCCGCGGCGCCCTGTTCTGACGCCGCGGCCCGCGCCCTGGGCGCGCTAGGCTTCCTGCATCTGCGCGGCGACCTGCACACCGGCATTGAGATGCCGGTTCACCGCGCTGAGCACCGCGTGGAACGAGGCCGTGACGATGTCCCGATGCACGCCCACGCCAAAGCCCGTGCCCGATTCGCCCAGCCGCAGCTCGACGTAGCAGGCCGCGCGCGTGTCCGTGCCCGAGCCGATGGCGTGCTCGTGATAGTCCATGATGCGCACCGGGATGCCCAAGGCATCCACGAAGGCCGAGATCGCCCCGTCGCCCTCGCCATGCACCACGCGGCGCACGCCGTCGTATTCCAGCTCGGCCTCGATGCGGAAGTGATGGCCCTCGGCCGCGCCGGGATCGCCGTCGATGCGGTGGCGCACCATCTTCCAGGGCGTCTGCTGGTCCAGGTATTCGCGCTTGAAGATGCCGTAGACGTCCTGGGCCGTGACCTCGCGGCCCGTCTCGTCGGTCACGCGCTGGATCGCGCGGCTGAACTCGATCTGCAGGCGGCGCGGCAGGGCCAGCCCGTGTTCCTGCTCCAGCAGGTAGGACACGCCGCCCTTGCCGGACTGGCTGTTGACGCGGATCACCGCATCGTAGCTGCGGCCCAGGTCGGCCGGGTCGATGGGCAGGTAGGGCACTTCCCACGGCGCATCGGGCTGCTGCTGGGCAAAGCCCTTCTTGATGGCGTCCTGGTGCGAACCCGAGAAGGCCGTGAACACCAGGTCGCCGGCGTAGGGGTGGCGCGGATGCACCGGCAGCTGGTTGCAGTATTCGGCGCAGCGGCGCACCTCGTCGATGTCCGAGAAATCCAGGCCCGGGTGCACGCCTTGCGTGTACAGGTTCAGGGCCAGCGTGACCAGGTCGACGTTGCCGGTGCGCTCGCCGCTGCCGAACAGGCAGCCCTCGATGCGGTCGGCGCCGGCCATCACGGCGAACTCGGCGGCCGCCACGGCGGTGCCCCGGTCGTTGTGCGGATGCACGCTCAGGATGATGCTGTCGCGGCGTTCCAGGTTGCGGTGCATCCATTCGATCTGGTCGGCGTACAGATTGGGCGTGGTCGCCTCGATGGTGGCCGGCAGGTTCAGGATCATCTTGCGCTCGGGCGTGGCGTCCCATTCGCGCGCCACGGCGTCGGACACCTCCAGCGCGAAATCGGGCTCGGTGGTGCTGAACACCTCGGGCGAGTATTGGTAGCGCCAATGGGTGCCGGGATGCTTGGCCATGTACTGCTTGACCAGCCGGGTGCCGGTGACGGCGATGTTCTTGATCTGCTCGCGGTCCATGTTGAACACGACCTTGCGAAAGGCCGGGGCGACCGCGTTGTACAGGTGGATGACGGCCTGGCGCGCGCCGGCCGCCGCCTCGACGGTGCGCGCGATCAGGTCCTCGCGCGACTGGGTCAGGACGATGATGGTGACGTCCTCGGGGATGCGCTTTTCGTCGATCAGGCACCGCACGAAATCGAAGTCGGTTTGCGAGGCCGAGGGAAAGCCCACCTCGATCTCCTTGAAGCCGATCTTGACCAGCTGTTCGAAAAAGCGCAGCTTGCGTTCCACGCTCATGGGCTCGATCAGCGACTGGTTGCCGTCGCGCAGGTCGGTGCTCATCCAGATGGGCGGCGCGGTAATGCGCCGGCTGGGCCAGGTGCGCTCGGCGTAGTCCTGGGCGAAGGGAACGAAGGGCTGGTATTTCTTGGCGGGATTGGCAAGCATCATGCACCTCTGTAAGGCAGGGGGGCGGCCGTCGGAATGGGTGTCACGGCCGTCCCGGGGTCGTGTCGTGCCGCCGCGCGGGCGGTGCCGGCAAAGGCCGGCGAAAAATAAAGGGGGACGGATTTAACCGTGTGGCGACAGGCTGCCGAACTTGCCACGGAGCGCTAGGCTCGGCAACCGATCGGTAGGCCTAGGGCTAGGAGGGCTTGCGAAGCGGCGGACGCGATGGGGCCTGCCAGGGCGGCTTGCCCGGCATGTGCGAACAGAGAAGAGTTCTGTTGGACGGCCATAGTGCGTAAGTCAACCACATTTGCGGCGGATGCGCAAATGGAAGTTGCCGGACTCAGGTTGCCGGACCTGGCTTGCCGGACTTAGCGGATGTCCGCGTCCGGCAGGCGGGGCTCGGCGCGCTGGCCGGCCGGCGCGCCGGTGCGCGGCGCCGCGCCGAAGCCGGGCTCGGCCCGGCCAGCCGGGGCCGGCGGCGGCTGCGTGGGGTCGAGCGCCGGCTCGCGCAGGGCGGGTTCGGCAACGGGCCCCTGCGCCTGCTCGGCGCGCGGCGCGGCCGCGGATTGGCCCGCCGCCAGCGCGGCTTCCTGTTCGCGCGAAAGATAAAGCTTGCCCACGCGGCCGTGGCGCAGCTCGGCCAGCGTGGTGTGCAGGTCGCCCACGGTGAGGGGCTCTTCGTGGTCGCGCCAGACCCAGTGCACGACCTTCAGGCTGTCGGGCGACAGGCGCGCGGCCAGCTCGCGCAGCGTGGCCGGCTCGACCGGCGTGGCCCGGCCGGCGGCCAGGCTGGCGGCGTACCAGCTGCGCAAGGCGAAGAAGGCGATCAGGGTGATGATCGCGACGACTGCCCACCACAGATAGGGATTGATGCGGTTGAGCAGGTCGACGGCCTGCTGGCCGAACACCGCCAGCGAGTCGTAGCGCACGCCGGCGCCGAAGGACAGCACCGCGCGGCAGACGAATAGCCACAAAAGCACGGCAATGGCGATTACTATGGCACGCCGGATGAGCCGCGGCATCGCCATGCCGAGCAGTTGCCGGGCGATCAGTTTGCTGTCCTCGTCGAGGCGGGCGGGCGGGTTCGGCTTGATCATGCAAAATATTGTCTCATGACGCGTGCTTCCTTAGAACTTCGGCAAAGCCAGCACCTTGCGCTGACTCCCCAGCTGCAGCAATCGATCCGCTTGCTGCAGCTGTCGTCGCTGGAGCTGGAGGCCGAAATCGCGCAGGCGCTCAGCGAGAATCCGCTGCTCGAGCGCGAAGGAGAGGACGATCCCGGCGGCCCGCTGGGCACCGAGCCCGGCCAATCCGACAGCCCGGACACGCAAGCCCAGGCCGAGCCGTCCGACGCCGATGCCGCCTACGAGCGCGAGGTCTCGTTCGAGCAAGGCATGCGGGGCGCGGGCGGGCAGGGCGATGACGACGAGCCGCTCTTTCCCGAGGCGGCCCGCGCCCAGACGCTGCGCGAGCACCTGGTCGAGCAGTTGCAGACCACGCGGGCGAGCCAGCGCGACATGCTGCTGACCGAACTGCTTATCGACGAGCTGGACGAAAACGGTTTCCTGGCCTCGACGCTCGAAGAGATCCTGGGCTGGCTGCCGCCGGAGCTCGAAGTCGAGCTGGAGGAATTGCAGGCCGCGCTGGCCTTGCTGCGCTCTTTCGATCCGCCGGGCATCGGCGCCTTCGACGTGCAGCAATGCCTGGGACTGCAGCTGCGCGATCCGGATGTGTCGCGCCTGCCCGAGGCGGCCGACCGCCAGGTGCTGGCCGTGGCGCGCGAGCTGTGCGCCCATCACCTATCCCTGCTGGCCTCGGGCAGCCCGGCCAGGCTGCGCGAGGCGCTGCGCTGCAGCGACGAGACGCTGCGCGCCGCGCGCGCGCTGATCCTGCGCCTGGACCCGCGCCCGGGCCGGGCCTGGACCGTGGCCGCCGCCGACTACGCGGTGCCCGATGTCATCGCGCACCGCGCCCGCCACGGCTGGCGGGCCGTGCTCAACACCGCCGTCATGCCGCGCCTGCGCATCAATGCCATGTACGCGCAGGTGCTGGGCAATGCCCGCAGCGGCAGCGGCAATCCGGCGCTGCAAAGCCAGCTGCAGCAGGCGCGCTGGCTGGTGCGCAACGTCGAGCAGCGCTACGACACCATCCTGCGGGTTTCGCAGGCCATCGTCGAGCGGCAGTCGGACTTTTTCTCGCAGGGCCCCGGCGCCATGCGCCCGCTGATCCTCAAGGACATCGCCGGCGAACTGGGGCTGCACGAGTCCACGATCTCGCGCGCCACCACGCAGAAGTTCATGCTGACCCCGTTCGGCACCATGGAACTCAAGCGTTTTTTCGGCGCGGGCGTGGCCACCGAGACCGGCGGCGCGGCCTCGGCCACGGCCGTGCAGGCGCAGATCCGGCAGATGGTGGCCGAGGAGCCGGCCGGCAATCCGCTCTCGGACAGCCAGATCATGCAGATGCTCTCGGACCGGGGCATCGTCATCGCGCGGCGCACCGTGGCCAAGTACCGCGAGGCCTTGCGCATCGCGCCGGCGGCGGTGCGCAAGGCCCAGGCCTCGCTGCGCTAGCATCAGCCGGAATCCAAGGCTCAGACCTGCACAACGGTGTCGCTGTACAACGCCACGAGAGGGTCATGCGTAAGTAGCCTCAAGGGTTCCGTCAGCGCTTGTGCGACCAGCAGGCGGTCGAACGGGTCTTTATGGTGTGGAGGAAGATTTTCCACTTCGAAGGCGTGCTCGGGCTCGATGGCAAGGATCCGATAACCCGCTTCCCGGAAATACGCCAGCGCCTCCTTGCCTGAAATGGGCATGTCGCCACGTCCGAGGCTGAACTTGATGCTGATTTCCCAGATGCTGGCGGTACTGACGTAAATCGTGTTGACCGGCGACAGGATGATGTCGCGTGCGCGCGCTGTCAGCAAAGGGCTGTCTTGCACGGCCCAGAGCGCGATAGGCGTATCCAGCAACACATTCACGTGGGCTTCCGCTCCCCGTAGAACAGCGCGGCGATTTCTTCGTTGTGCGTGTCGATGGACGCTGGCAGGACGAACTTGCCCTTGGCGACCCCGATCCGCTGTGCGACAGGCGGCTGCGGTGCCAGCGGAACGAGCCGCGCCGCTGGCCGGCCGCCGCGCGCGATGATGATTTCTGACTCACGACCGGACTCTACATCGTCCACCAAGCGTGACAACGAGGATTTCGCTTCCAACATGTTGATGTATGTCATGGCAAATCTCCCGATAGGAGGGGTTGGTCTAGTCTGGCTAACCATCCAAATCAAGCTGCGCCATGACCTTCTGAACCGGGAATGTGGGAGGCCCCCACAACTCCCGCTTGCATCGAAGCGGGATATTTTCGATAATTATTCTCATGTACGTTTGTATCTGCAACGCCGTGACCGAGCGCCAGATCCACGCCAGCGTGGAGCAAGGCGCCACCTCCCTGGCGGACCTCCAATTCGAGCTGGGCGTGGCCACGTGCTGCGGCTGCTGCGCCGACACGGCCGAGCAATATCTGCCCGGCGGCGCGGCCTGCGCCTCGCAGCCCGGCTGCCCGGGGCTGTGCGAAGCCGCGCACGTCGAACCCTACCAGGCCGAGGCCGGCGCCTCGGCGGCCAACGGCTATCCCGTCGTCACGCTGGTGCGTATCCGCCAGGCTGCCTAAGGCGCGTTGCTTTCCCGCAACGGCCCGGTGCGTGCCGCCAACCCCTGCTTGCGCGCGCGCAAGGCGCCCTTGCCCGGCTTGCGGCAAGCCCGTGCGCCTGCTCCGATCGCGGCATCGTCCTGCCCGCGAGCATTGCGTGGCGCGATCCCCGCTGCGGCATGTTGCACACGCATACTCATTCTCATTCTTCAGTCCGTTCACGCTCGCAGTAGCAAGCGTTTTTACGACTTTTCGCCCATGGGTAGGCACTGCCCGGGCGGGGTGTTAGTCTGCCTGCGTCATCAGGCAAGACACGCGCCCTTTTCCGGCCCCGGCACGGCGCCTGGCGCGTGATCTGCCCCGCATCAGGAGCTCCCCATGAAAGGCGACAAAACCGTCATCCAGTATCTGAACAAGCAGCTGACCAACGAGCTGACCGCCATCAACCAGTATTTCCTGCACGCGCGGATGCTCAACCACTGGGGCTTCAAGCGGCTGGGCAAGCACGAGTACGAGGAGTCCATCGGCGAGATGAAGCATGCCGACCGGCTGATCGAGCGCATCTTCATGCTGGACGGCCTGCCCAACCTGCAGGACCTGCACAAGCTGCTGATCGGCGAGAACGTGCCCGAGATCCTGTCCTGTGACCTGAAGGTCGAGCAGGGCGCGCAGGCGACCGTCAAGGAAGCCATCGCCTATTGCGAATCGGTGCGCGACTATGTCTCGCGCGAACTGTTCCAGGACATCCTGGACGACACCGAAGAGCACATCGACTACCTGGAGACCCAGCTCGGGCTGATCGACCAGGTCGGCCTGCAGAACTACCTGCAAAGCCAGATGGAGCCGGGCGAGAGCTGAGCGGCGCCGCAGCCTAGAACGAACGCTTGGGGCAGCCTTCGACCCGGCCCCAGGCGTTGTTGGGCGCGCAATAGCGGTTGCGCGCGTTCCAGGCGCAGGTGGGACGCTCGAAGAAGCCGGCCTGGCTGCACTTGGCCATCTCGGCCTGGAAGGCCTGCTGCCAGCCCGGCTGGGTGGCGGCCGCCGCGGGATTCTGCCCACCCTGCCCGGGCAGCGACGGATCGGCGTAGGTCAGCGGCGGCTGGCCGGAAAGCGGCGGGGCATGGCTGCCTTCGCCCGGACGCGCCACGTCCACCGTGACCACGTCCTGCGGCCCCTGCAGGCGGCCGGCGGCCGCCTGGGCCAGCTCGCGCGCCTGGGCCGCGCCCATGCGGTTGCGCGAGATCAGGACGTTGGGGTCCTTGACGGTCTCGAACAGCGAGACGGTGGAGATCTCCCATTCGGTGCGCGCCGGCTGCTCGGGCACGCCCAGCGTGCCGTCCACGCGCGGCTGCGGCGGCTGGCGCATGAAGGGCCTGCCGTTGGCATCGAGCACCACTTCGTCGGGATCGGGATCGTCTTCGCCTGGCGCGGGCACGGCCACCGGCGCGCGCTGCACCAGCCAATCGCCCAGCTGCATGCCAGCCAGCGCGGAAGCGCCCAGCGCGAGCACGAGGGTGAGAAAGAGCAGACGCCAGGACATGATTTTGTTACTCGCTCCAGGTTTCGCGTGTCAGGTTTTGGCGCCGAACACGTGGCCGCCATGTTCGCGCATGGCGTGAAACCGTACTTCCGGGTACAGGTCTTCGGCCACGCGCAGCTGGGCCGAAGACGTGACCAGGAAGGCCGGAGCCTCGACCACATCATAGGCGATATGGGCCGCGTTGGCATCCATGAACTTGCGCAGCGCCTTGGGGTCCTCGGCGGTGATCCAGCGGGCCATCGTGTAGCGCGAGGGCAGCAGCCTGGCCTCGACCCCGTATTCGGTCTTGAGCCGGTGGGCCACCACCTCGAACTGCAGCTGGCCCACCGCGCCCAGCAGCTGCGTGCCGCCGGCGGCGACCGGCCGGAAGACCTGGATGGCGCCCTCTTCGCCCAATTGGGTCAGACCGGTGCGCAGCTGTTTGGTTCGCAGCGGGTCCTTGACCTCGACCTGCTGGAACAGCTCGGGCGCAAAGAACGGCAGGCCGGTAAAGCGCAGGGTCTCGCCCTCGGTCAGCACGTCGCCCAGCTGCAGCACGCCGTGGTTGGGGATGCCGATCACGTCGCCCGCATACGCCTCGTCCAGCAGTTCGCGCCGCTGCGACAGGAAGGACACCACGTTGTTGGGCCGCATTTCCTTGCCGGTGCGGCAGACCTTCAGCCGCATGCCGCGTTCGAAGCGGCCCGAGCTCACGCGCACGAAGGCGACCCGGTCGCGGTGGGCCGGGTCCATGTTGGCCTGAACCTTGAACACCACGCCGGTAAAGCGCGGCTCCTCGGGCAGCACCTGGCGTTCGAGCGCCTGGCGCGGGCCGGGGGCGGGGGCGTGCTCGACCAGCGCGTCCAGCACCTCCTGCACGCCGAAGTTGTTGATGGCCGAGCCGAAGAACACCGGTGTCTGGCGCCCGGCCAGGAAGGCCTGCTGGTCGAAGGCCGGCGCGGCTTCCTGGATCAGCTCGATCTCGCCCGCGGCCTTCTGGAAGGCGTCGCCAAAGCGCCGGGCGATCTCGGGATTCTCCAGGCCCTCGATGATTTCGTCGTCTTCGCCGCGGCGTTCCTGGCCGGCGCGAAACACCCGCATGCGCCCGCGCGCGATGTCGAACACGCCGCCGAACTGCCGCCCCATGCCCACCGGCCACGAGAACGGCACGGCATCCATGCCCAGGTGCGCCTCGATCTCCGAGAGCAGGTCCAGCGGCTCGCGCACCTCGCGGTCCAGCTTGTTGATGAAGGTGATGATGGGCGTGTTGCGCGCGCGGCAGACCTGCAGCAGGCGGATGGTCTGCGGCTCCACGCCGTTGGCCGCGTCGATCACCATCAGGGCGGCATCCACCGCCGTCAGCACGCGGTAGGTGTCTTCCGAGAAGTCCTGGTGGCCCGGCGTATCGAGCAGGTTGATCACGCAGTCGCGGTATTCCATCTGCATGACCGAGGAGGCCACCGAGATGCCGCGCTGCTTTTCGATCTCCATCCAGTCCGAGGAGGCATGGCGCGAGGCCTTGCGCGCCTTGACGCTGCCGGCGATCTGGATGGCGCCGGCAAACAGCAGCAGCTTCTCGGTGAGGGTGGTCTTGCCCGCGTCGGGGTGGGAGATGATGGCGAAGGTGCGTCGCCGTGTGACTTCTTGGGATATGTTCATGGCCGGGGGATTTTACCGCCTGGCCCGCGCGGGCCCTGGCGCGGTGCGCGCCTTCAGGCGCTGCGCTTGAACGTCGCCAGGAATGCGCCGGCCGCGACGAACAGCGAGCCGAAGCCGCGGTTCATCCAGCGGATATGGACCGGGTTGCGCAGCAGGCGCAGCACCTTGGCGGCCAGCACCGTGTAGACCGCCATGGCGACCAGGTCGGTGAAGGCCAGCGTGCCGGCGATGATGAAGTACTGCGGCGTGACCGGGTTGGCGGGGTTGATGAACTGCGGCACCACGGCCAGCAGGAACACCGTGCCCTTGGGATTGCTGATGTTGATGAGAAAGCCGCGCGTGACCAGTTCGCGCACCGTGGCCTGCGGCGGCTGCCCGGCATCGATGTCGGTGACCGGCGCCGCATCCGAGCGGAACTGCTTGACGCCCAGGTAGACGAGATAGGCCACGCCCAGCCACTTGACCGTGGCGAAGGCCAGCTCGGACGTGGCCAGCAGCGCGCCCAGTCCGATGGCCACGATGGCCACCTGCGCCATGATGCCGGCGATCAGGCCCACGGTGTTCCAGTAGCCGCGCGCAAAGCCGTAGCGCAGGCCGCAGGACATGGCCGAGATGGCGCCCGCGCCGGGCGAGAAGGAAATGGCCCAGGATGCGGCGAAGAACGCCAGCCAGGTGCTCAAGCTCATGATGGACTCTGCGCTAAACGTAGGGACTGCCGCGATGGACGGGCCTGGCGGCGGGCGTGCTGCCGACGGGCCCGCCCCAAGGCAAGGCGGCTCTTGGGAGCCGGGCCAAGCCCAAGGCGCGGCGCGGGGTCCCTATTTTGACAGCAAAGCGGGGCGGCGGGCAGGTGCCGGGCGCGGCGCGCCGGCCGGCTGGGGGCGGCGTTCCGGATGGGCGTGGCGCGGCGCATCGCCGGCGGGCCGGGCAGGGCGGTCGCCGCCGCTGCGCGCGCCTTGCGCCGCACGGCCTGCGCCGGCCGGCGCGCCCGAACGGA